>JBGQHJ010000211.1:0-6551 GCA_041497895.1 Methylomirabilia bacterium | reverse complement strand
GGGCGCATCTTCGAGCCGTTCTTCACCACCAAGCCGGTGGGCCAGGGCACCGGTCTGGGCCTGCCTCTCTGCCTGGGCATCGTCGAGGGGCACGGCGGGACCGTCCGGGTGGACAGCAAGCTCGGGGAAGGCACCACCATCACCATCGAGCTTCCGGTGGACGCGGCCCCGACGGGTGACGCCATGCAGCCGCCGTCGGCGCACCGCGCGCTCCCGCCGGGGAGCCGGGTCCTGGTGGTCGACGACGAGCCGGACGTTGCGGGCGTGCTCGTCGACCTGCTCCGGGCCGAGCACCAGCAGGTGGAGGCAGTCACCGATGGACGGGCCGCCCTCGAGAAGATCGAGCAGGCGGCGTACGATCTCATCCTGTGCGACGTGCGCATGCCGGGGCTCGACGGCCCCGAGTTGTACCGGGCGCTCCGGCTGCTCCATCCCGAGCTCCTGCCGCGCTTCGTGTTCCTCACCGGCGACACGCTCAACCCGGAGAGCCGGGAGTTCGTCCAGCAGACGGGCGCCCCCTGCATCAGCAAGCCCTTCGACTTCGACGAGGTCTACCGCGTGATCGGGCGGGCGCTCCAGCCCCGCTGACGCGCGCCCCGCCATGCCCGCGCGCGTGACGATCGACGGCAACGAGGCGGCGGCCCGCGTCGCCTACCAGCTCAGCGACGTCATCGCCATCTATCCCATCACCCCGTCCTCCACCATGGGGGAGTGGGCGGACCAGTGGGCGGCCCAGGGCCGTCCGAACCGGTGGGGCACGGTGCCCACCGTGGTCGAGATGCAGAGCGAGGGGGGCGCGGCCGGAGCCCTGCACGGGGCGCTCCAGAGCGGGGCCCTCGCGACCAGCTTCACCGCCTCGCAGGGCCTGCTGCTCATGATCCCGAACATGTACAAGATCGCGGGCGAGCTCACCGCCACCGTGCTGCACGTGGCCGCGCGATCGCTCGCCACCCAGGCGCTCTCGATCTTCGGCGACCACGGCGACGTGATGGCCGCGCGGGCGACCGGCTTCGCGATGCTGGCCTCGGGCTCGGTGCAGGAGGCGATGGACTTCGCGCTGATCGCGCAGGCCGCGACTCTCGAGGCGCGGGTGCCGTTCCTCCACTTCTTCGACGGCTTCCGCACCTCCCACGAGGTGGCCAAGATCGAGCCGCTCGCCGACCTAGACCTGCGGGCCCTCGTGCCGGACGACCTGGTGCGCGCGCACCGGGCCCGCGCGCTCTCCCCGGAGCACCCGGTGATCCGCGGCACCGCCCAGAATCCGGACGTCTACTTCCAGGCCCGCGAGACGGTCAACCCCTACTACCGGGCCTGCCCCGCCATCGTGGAGGGCGTGATGGACCGGCTCGCCGCGCGCACCGGCCGGCGCTACCGCCTGTTCGACTACGCGGGGGCACCCGACGCCACGCGGGTGATCGTGATCATGGGATCGGGCGGCGAGACGGTCGAGGAGACGGTGCGCCACGAGGTCGCGCGGGGCGAGCGGGTCGGCGTGCTCCGGGTGCGGCTCTACCGCCCGTTCTCGGTCGAGCACTTCCTGGCCGCGCTGCCCGCGACGGTGCGCACCCTCGCGGTGCTCGACCGGACCAAGGAGCCCGGCAGCGTGGGCGAGCCCCTCTATCTCGACGTGGCCGCCGCGGTCGCGGAGGCGACCGCGCCCGGCGGCGGGCCGATCGAGCGGGCGCCCCGCGTCATCGGCGGGCGGTACGGGCTCGGGTCCAAGGAGTTCACGCCGGCCATGGTGAAGGCGGTCCTCGACGAGACGGCGAAGGAGCGGCCGCGGGTGCACTTCACGATCGGCATCCACGACGACGTCACCCACACGAGCCTCGCCTTCGACCCCGCCTTCTCCATCGAGGACGAGGACACGGTGCGGGCCATCTTCTACGGCCTCGGGGCCGACGGGACGGTCGGGGCCAACAAGAACTCGATCAAGATCATCGGCGAGGAGACCGACAACCACGCCCAGGGGTACTTCGTCTACGACTCCAAGAAGTCCGGCTCGGTCACCGTGTCGCACCTCCGCTTCGGGCCGCGGCCGATCCGCGCCCCGTACCTGATCAGCCGCGCCACGTTCGTCGCCTGCCACCAGTTCTCGTTCCTGGACCGGCTCGACGTGCTGCGCGAGGCGGAGCCGGGGGCGGTCTTTCTCCTGAACAGCCCGTACGGCCCCGGGGACGTCTGGGACCACCTCCCCCGCACCGCCCAGCGCCAGATCGTCGACAAGCACCTCCGCGTGTTCGTGATCGACGGCGACCGGGTCGCGCGCGAGGCGGGCATGGGCGGGCGCGTCAACACCGTCATGCAGACCTGCTTCTTCGCGATCAGCGGGGTCCTGCCCCGCGACGAGGCGATCGCCGCGATCAAGCGCGCGATCGAGAAGACCTACGGCCGCCGCGGCGAGCCGGTGGTGCGGCGCAACTGGGAGGCGGTGGACGCCACGCTCGCCCACCTCGTCGAGGTGGCGGTCCCGTCGCGGGTGACCGCGGTGGCCGACCTGCGACCCGCGGTGCCCGCCGACGCTCCCGAGTTCGTCCAGCGCGTCACCGCCCGGATGATCGCGGGGGAGGGCGACGCCCTGCCGGTCAGCGCGCTGCCGTGCGACGGCACCTATCCGAGCGGGACGACGCGCTGGGAGAAGCGGGGGATCGCGGCCGAGATCCCGGTGTGGGACGAGGCCCTCTGCATCCAGTGCGGCAAGTGCGTGCTGGTCTGCCCCCACGCGGTGATCCGCGCGAAGGTGTACGCGCCCGCGGCGCTCGCCGGCGCGCCCGTGGCCTTCAAGTCGGAGCCCGCCCGCTGGCGCGAGTTCGGCGACGCCCGGTTCACCCTGCAGGTCTCGCCGGAGGACTGCACGGGCTGCGCCCTCTGCGTCGAGGTGTGCCCGGCCAAGAGCAAGAGCGAGGCGCGCCACAAGGCCATCGACATGACGCCCCGGCCGGCGGTCCACGAGCGGGAGGCGGAGAGCTGGCGCTTCTTCCTCGAGCTGCCGGAGACGGACCGGACCCTGCTCAACGCGGGCCAGGTCAAGGACGTCCAGCTCCTGGAGCCGCTCTTCGAGTTCTCCGGCGCCTGCGCCGGCTGCGGCGAGACCCCGTATCTCAAGCTCCTCAGCCAGCTCTTCGGAGACCGCGCGGTCATCGCGAACGCCACCGGCTGCTCGTCGATCTACGGGGGCAACCAGCCCACCACCCCCTGGACCGTCAATCGCGACGGGCGTGGGCCGGCCTGGGCCAACTCGCTCTTCGAGGACAACGCCGAGTTCGGCTTCGGCATGCGCGTCGCCATCGACAAGCAGGCGGAGTACGCGCGGGAGCTGCTGCAACGTCTCGGCCCGGTCCTGGGCGAGCTCGGTCCGGCCTTGCTCGAGGCCGACCAGTCCGCCGAGGCCGGCATCGCGGCGCAGCGCGAGCGCGTCGGACACCTCCGCGCGCTCCTCCGGGACCACGACTCGCCGGAGGCGCGCGAGCTCCTGAGCGTGGCCGACGCGCTGGTCGCCCGGAGCGTGTGGATCGTGGGCGGGGACGGGTGGGCCTACGACATCGGATTCGGCGGGCTCGACCACGTGCTCGCGGCGGGCCGCAAGGTCAACGTCCTGGTGCTCGACACCGAGGTCTACTCGAACACCGGGGGCCAGGCGTCGAAGGCCACCCCGCGGGCCGCGGTCGCCAAGTTCGCGGCCGGCGGCAAGGCGACGGCCAAGAAGGATCTCGCGCTCATGGCGATGACGTACGGGTCGGTGTACGTCGCCCGGGTGGCGATGGGCGGCAGCGACACCCAGACGATCCGGGCCTTCCGCGAGGCGGAGGCCTATCCGGGGCCCGCGCTGATCATCGCCTACAGCCACTGCATCGCCCACGGCTACGACCTGCGCCACGGCATGGACCAGCAGAAGGCCGCGGTCCTCTCGGGCCACTGGCCGCTCTTCCGCTACAACCCCGCCCTGGCCCGGGACGGGCGGCCGCCGTTCGAGCTCGACTCCAAGCCGCCGAGCCTGCCGCTCAAGGCCTACGCGTACAACGAGACGCGCTACACGATGCTGGCCCACAGCGACCCGGAGGCCGCTCGGCGGCTGCTCGCGGAGGCCCAGGAGGACGTGCTCGCCCGCTGGCGGCTCTACGAGCAGTGGGCCGCGGCGACCGCCGGACCGCCGCCCGGCGGAGGCACGCCATGATCGACCTCTCGACATCTTACCTCGGGCTGTCCCTCCGGAGCCCGCTGGTGGCCTCGGCCGGGCCGCTCTGCGAAGCGCTCGACAACATCCGCCGGATGGAGGACGCGGGAGCGGCGGCGGTGGTCCTGCACTCGCTCTTCGAGGAGCAGATCACGGTCGAGAGCGGGCACCTCGACTGGTACCTCTCGCGCGGCACCGAGAGCTACCCGGAGGCGATGACCTACTTTCCGGACGTGGCCAGCTACCGGATCGGCCCCGACGCGTACCTGGAGCACATCCGGCGCGCCAAGGCCGCGGTCGGCATCCCGGTCATCGGCAGCCTCAACGGCGTCTCGAGGGGCGGCTGGACCGAGTACGCCCGGAAGATCGAGGAAGCGGGCGCCGACGCGCTGGAGCTGAACGTCTACTACATCCCGACCGATCCGGACATGACCGGGGACGAGGTCGAGCGCCGGCACGTGGACCTGGTGCAGGACGTCAAGGCCAGCGTCCGCATCCCGGTCGCGGTCAAGCTCGGCCACATGTGGAGCGCTCCGGCCAATCTCGCGCGCCGCCTCGACCAGGCCGGCGCCGACGGGCTCGTGCTCTTCAACCGCTTCTACCTGCCGGACTTCGACCTCGAGACCCTCGAGGTGGTGCCCCAGCTCACCCTGTCGAGCTCGCACGAGCTGCTGGTGCGCCTGCACTGGGTCGCGATCCTCCACGGCCACGTGCGGCCCGATCTCGCGGTCACCGGCGGGGTGCACACCGCCCGCGACGTGCTGAAGGCGATGATGGCGGGCGCGCGCGTGGCGATGATGACCTCGGCCCTGCTGCAGCAGGGCATCGCGCACCTCACCGCGGTGCGGGAAGGGCTGGTCGACTGGATGACCGCCCACGAGTACGAGTCGATCCGCCAGATGCAGGGCAGCATGAGCTACCGGTCGGTCCGTGAGCCGGCCGCGTTCGAGCGCTCCAACTACATGAAGGTGCTGAGCTCCTATGCGCTGCGGGCGGCACGCCGCCCCGGCGCCCCCTAGCCGCGAGGAGGACGAGCCATGTCAGACCCGGCGGGCCAATGCCCCTTCCTGATTCCGGTGATCGCCGACACGCTGTGGATGTTCCCGACCTCCGCCTACTGCCACCGCCCCGACGCCCCGGTGAAGGTCCCCGGCCGCGAGACGGTCGAGCGGGTGTGCACGACTCCTGCGCACGCCGGCTGCGCCGGATTCCGGGAGGCCGCGCCCGCTACCTGAGCTCCCGCGGCAGGCCGCGCTGCTTCCAGCCCGACATGTGCCCGTCGAGGTAGCGCACGTCGGTGAAGCCAGCCAGGCGGAGGGCGAGCCGGGCCACCCCGGCGCGGGGGCCGTGCTCGCAGTAGACCACCACCGGCCGCTCCCGCGGGCCGGGGACATCGTCCTGCCGGACCAGCAGGGTGTAGAAGGGCACGTGGATGGCGCCCGGCACGTGGCCGGCCTCGTACTCGCTGCGCGTCCGGACGTCGACGATCACCGGGGCGGTCCCGGTGTCGATCGCGGCCAGCAGCGCGTCCGGCATGACCCGGTCAGGCATCGCCCCGCTCGCGCAGCCACCGGCGGCGACCACCCCCAGCACGAGGGCGGCGATCACGGCCCCCCGTCCGGCCGCCCGCCCGCGCCCCATCCCTCGCCCCATGCCAGAATCGTAGCGCACGCCCGCTCACTCTGGATCGGCGGTTGACAGGCCCCATATCCCCTGGTAGGTTCCGCGTGTTCGAGCGTGCGAACCGTCCGAGACCGCTTCGGCCCTCCCCAAGACGGCGCGACCTCAGTCGTCTTTGGTCGGCGTCCCGGGGCGGCGGGCCCCATCCAGGCCCGGGGAAGCGCGTATGTCTCGAAGGCGAGATCATTTTCGACGTCCTGCATCGCGGGCGTGCTCCGCCCGCGTCCCGGCCTGCCCCCACTCCGTCCGAGCATCCGCGGGAGGTGCCCCATGACCGCTCCCATGCGAAATCGCCCCCTCGTCGTCTCCCTCGTGGCCCTCGCCCTGCTCCTGGGCTCGCTGGTCGCGGCGTGGCCCGGCACGGTCCAGGCCGCGGACACTCCCCGCCGCGGCGGCGTCCTGCTGGCGGTGATCGGCGCCGACCCGCCGAGCCTCGACCCCCACCAGGAGAGCACCTTCGCCAACATCGAGCTGGTGGCCCCGCTCTACAACACGCTGCTGCAGCTCGACCCGTACAACTACCCCAAGATCATCGGCGACCTCGCCACCGAGTGGAAGATCTCGCCGGACGGGCTCACCTACACCTTCAAGCTGCACCCGGACGTGAAGTTCCACGACGGCTCCCCGCTCACGTCGGCCGACGTCAAGGCCAGCTACGACAAGATCGTCTTCCCGCCGGCCGGCGTGATCTCCTTCC
>JBGQHJ010000210.1:0-6588 GCA_041497895.1 Methylomirabilia bacterium | reverse complement strand
GTGCTCGCGTTCGTGGTGCTCCGCAGCGGCGAGCGCGCGTCCGCGGAGGAGATCGGCGCGTTCTGCGAGGGCCGGCTCGCCCGCTTCAAGTGTCCGAAGCGGATCCGCTTCGTGGAGTCGCTGCCCAAGAGCCCGATCGGCAAGATCCTGCGCAAAGAGCTCCGCACACAGACGTGAGGAGGCGACCATGGCCCACGTGACGCTGGCAAGCATGTTCTGGCACCGGGTGGAGAAGGACGGCGACCGACCGGCGCAGCAGTGGAAGGAGAGCGGGGCCTGGCGCACCCGCAGCTGGCGCCAGGTGGGAGAGATCGTGCGCGAGCTGGCCACCGGCCTCCTCGCGCTCGGGCGCGGCAAGGACGAGGCGGTCGGCATCCTCTCCGCGAGCCGCGCCGAGTGGGTGCAGGCCGACTTCGCGACCTTCTCCGCGGGCTGCCGCACCATTCCGATCTACCCGACCTACCCGCCGGACCTGATCCAGTACATCGTCAACGACGCGGGCGTGAAGACCCTGTTCGTGGAGGACCCCGCGCAGCTCGCCAAGGTCCTCGAGGTGCAGGGGAAGATGGAAGGGCTCGAGCAGATCGTGGTCATGCACGGCTATCAGGGCGAGCCGTCGTCGCACATCATGACCTGGGACCGGCTCCGGCGGCTCGGCCGCGACAACCTCGAGCGGCTCCGGACCGAGCTGGCCGATCGGGTCGCCGCGGTCGGCCCGGAAGACATCGCCACCATCGTGTACACGTCGGGGACGACCGGTCCGCCCAAGGGCGTGGTGCAGACTCACGGCAATCACATGGGCACGCTCGCGTCCGCGGCCAAGATGTCCGGTATCCAGGACGGCGACACCCATCTCCTCTTCCTGCCGCTCGCCCACTCCTTCGCGCGCCTCGAGTCGTTCATCGGGGTGCACCGGGGGCTCACCACCGCGTTCGCGGAGAGCATCGACAAGCTCCGCGAGAACCTGCCCGAGGTGAAGCCGCACTTCATCTGCAGCGTGCCCCGCGTGTTCGAGAAGGTCTACGCGGGCGTGCTCGCCAAGGCGGAGGCGGGCTCGCCGATCAAGCGCCGGATCTTCAACTGGGCGGTCGGGGTGGGCCGCGAGGTGTCGAGGCGGCAGCAGGCGCGCCAGCCGGTCCCGGCCCCGCTCGCCCTGAAGCACCGCATCGCCCACGCCCTGGTGTTCGCCAAGCTCCACGAGGCGCTCGGCGGGCGCCTGCGCTTCGCGGTCTCGGGCGGCGCCCCGCTGTCCAAGGAGATCGCCGAGTTCTTCCACGCGGCCGGCATCCTGATCCTGGAGGGCTACGGCCTCACCGAGACCTGCCCGTCGCTCACGTTCAACCGGCTGGAGCACTTCAAGTTCGGCTCGGTCGGGCAGGCGCAGCCCGGCATCGAGATCAAGATCGCGCCCGACGGCGAGATTTTGGGGCGCGGGCCCAACATCGCCAAGGGCTACTTCAAGAAGCCGGAGGCGACCGCGGAGGTCTTCCTGGCCGACGGCTGGTTCGCCACCGGTGACATCGGCCGGCTCGACGAGGACGGATTCCTGTTCATCACCGACCGGAAGAAGGATCTCATCGTCACCGCGGGCGGGATGAACATCGCGCCGCAGAACATCGAGAACCTGCTCAAGGGGGATCCGTTCATCAGCCAGGCGATGGTCTACGGGGACAAGCGGCCCTATCCGGTGGCCCTGCTCACCTTGAACCCGGAGGAGCTCGCCAAGTTCGCCCGGGTCCAGGGCATCCTCGACACCGATCCGTCCTCGCTGGCCCGGAACCCCAAGGTGGTCGAGCGGGTCTCGCGCATCGTGGAGGAGCGGAACGCCGAGCTGCAATCCTACGCGAAGGTCAAGAAGTTCATGATCCTGCCCGGGGACTTCACGGTCGAGAACGGGCTCCTGACCCCGACGCTCAAGGTCAAGCGCCGCATCATCACCGACAAGCACCGGGAGCTGCTCGATTCCCTCTACCGGTAGCGGCGCCCTCGCGGCGATGCGGCTCGACGGCCGGGTCGCCATCGTCACCGGCGCCAGCCGCGGCCTGGGGCGGGCGATGGCGGTCGCGCTGGCCGAGGCCGGCGCCGACGTGGCGCTCGCCGCGCGCTCGCAGCACGATCTCGAAGAGACCGCGCGCCTGGTCGCCGCCACTGGTCGCCGGGCCCTCGCGGTCGCCACCGACGTGACCACCTACGCTCAGGTGGAGGCGCTCGTGGAGCGCACGGTGACCGAGCTGGGCGGACTTCACGTCGTCGTCAACAACTCGGGGATCGCGCGGGTGGCCCCGCTCGCTCAGATGTCGCCCGAGGACTTTCGGGCCGTTCTCGACGTCAACCTGGTCGGGGTCTTCCACGGTTGCCGGGCCGCGGCGTCGCACCTGATCGCCCAGAAGTCCGGCAAGATCGTCAACGTCTCCTCGATGCTCGCTCAGGCGGGTCTGCCCGGCTACAGTGTCTACTCGGCGTCCAAGAGTGGGGTCATGGGGTTCACGAGGGCCCTGGCCGTGGAGTGGGCCCGCCACTCCATCCAGGTCAACGCGATCGCGCCCGGCTGGTTCGTGACCGACATGAACGCGGACGCCTTCGGCGACCCCCGGGTCCGGGAGCGGCTCCTCCGGGACGTGCCGGCCCGCCGAACCGGCCGGCTCGACGAGATCGGGCCGCTGGTGGTCTACCTGGCCTCCGCCGCGTCGGATTTCATGACCGGGCAGACCCTCTTCCTCGACGGGGGCCACTCCGCCGCCTGACGGAGCGGCCCGGGCGCTAGCCCGGCTGACGTCCCGCCGCGCGGTCCACCGTCTCCCAGAAGGCGCGCTCCGGCTCCCGCGGGGCCGCCTCCACCCGGCAGCGCCGGTCGAGGATCATGGTGCGGCGGTGCGCGCCGTCGTAGGCTGGCCAGTCCCCGATGCCGGGATGCGCCGGCCGGCCGGTGCGCGCAAACGCGATCCAGGCGTCCTGGATGCGCTCGGCCAGGGCCACCGCCTCGGGGCCCCGGCCGACGATCGGGCGAAGCAGCCGGTGCTCGAGAGTGCCGAAGACGAAGGGCAGGTCGAGCGCGTGACACGAGCCGAGCATGCCGCCCAGCACCGGTGAGGGCCAGGTGAAGAGGTAGGCGTAGGTCTGTGGCTGGTGCGCGGCCTGCCGCGCGGCCAGGCTCATCGCGGGATGGCGCATGGTCCGGTCCGTCTCGATGGCGAACCAGAGCTCTCCGGGCTCGACCCGCTCGCCGCGCGCCGCCCGCGCCGCGCGGTAGACCTCGACCGCCTGCTTCCCGCGGCCCGCGGCGTCCACGCGCCCGGCCCCGATCGCCTCCTCGCAGCGCGCGACCAGGCCCGCCTCATCGAGGCTCGCGGCCTCCGGATCGAGCGGGGCGAAGAGCTTCGACTCGTCGAGATTGGTGCCGATCAGCAGGGGAACGTGACGGGCCCCGCCGGCCCCGATGGTCGCGAGCGGATCACCCGGGATCACCTCGCCATCCACCACCGGCTGGAAGGGCAGGCCCTGGGTGCGCAACGCCCGCAGCGACGCCATCGCGCCCGATGGCCCGGCCGCCTGCCACCGCGCGCGCTGCTTGAGCACGTCGACGAGGCCCCGCGCGAGCGGGGAGGCGATGCGGCCGAACCGGCGCTGCGCCAGCGACAGGCCCAGGAACATCGCGCCCGCGACGCGCTGACCGGCGGGGGAGAGACCGCCCAGCACGTGATCCTCGCCCAGGAGGAGATCGCCGAAGAACCGGCGCTGGACGGCCAGGATGCGGTCGGTGGTGAGGGCCTGGAGCGCCTCCGGCGAGTCGACTCCGAGCTCGGCAAGGACGTGCTCCGAGAGGTGGCTCGCGATCTCGCGGGGCCACACGAAGTTGGCCCCGCCGGACTGCAGGATCGCGCGGTGGAAGAGACGGTGGGCTCGCGGGAGCCCGAGGAGGGTGGCGCAGCTCATGGAGCCGGCCGACTCGCCGAAGATCGTGACCTGCTCCGGATCGCCGCCGAAGGCCTCGATCTCGTCGCGCACCCACGCGAGCGCGGCAAGCTGGTCGAGCAGACCCTCGTTGCCGGTGGCGGGCAGCCGCTGCCCGAACCGATCGCGCAGCCGCAGGAAGCCGAAGGCGCCCAGCCGGTAGTTGATCGTCACCACCACGACGTCTCCGCGCCGGGCCAGGGCCGCGCCGTCGTAGAGCATCTGGGAGCCCGCCCCGAGCACGAACGCGCCGCCGTGGATCCACACCAGGACCGGGCGGCGCCGCCGGTCGGCCGCGGGCGTCCACACGTTGAGGTAGAGACAGTCCTCGCTGGTGCGGCCGATGCCGAGGCTCATGATCGGGCCGATGAGCGCGCCGTTCTGCGAGGCCGACGGCCCGAACCGGGTCGCGTCGTGGGTGCCGGTCCACGACTCGGCGGGCTCCGGGGGGCCGAAGCGCCGCGGGCCGATCGGTGGCCGCGCGTAGGGGATCCCGCGGAAGACCGCGAGGCCCCCCTCGGCCAGGCCGCGCACACGCCCGCGTCGGGTCTCGACCAGGACGTCCATGGCCCCTATACTAACGTTCCCCACGAGCGGCACGCAGCCGTCCGCGCCCCGATTCCTTCCTCGCCCCGTCCAGATCAAGGACGGGACCTCGGTCGTGCTGCGGCTGATGACCCCCGGCGACGCCGCGTCGATCGCCGCGTTCGCCCGGAGCCTGCCCGAAGACGACCTGCTCTTCCTCCGCATGGACATCACGGATCCCGACGCGGTGGCGCACTGGATGCGCAACCTGGAGGCCGGGCTCACCACCACCGTCATCGCGGAGGCGGGCGGGAGCATCGCGGGCTACGCGGCCCTGGTGCAGAACCGGGTGGCCTGGCAGCGGCACCTGGGCGAGATCCGCGCCCAGGTCGCGCTGCGCTATCGCTCCCAGGGCCTCGGCCGCACGCTGGCCGGGGAGATCTTTGCGCTCGCGCGGGAGCGCGGCCTCCGCAAGATCGTGGCCCAGATGACGCCGGACCAGAAGGGGGCGATGGTCACCTTCGAGCGGCTCGGCTTCCGGCCGGAGGCGCTGCTGCAGGACTTCGTGGTCGACCACGCGGGGCGCACCCGTGACCTGGTGGTCATGGGCTACGACGTCGCGGGCCTGACCGACCACGCGGACTAGCTTTCGATGGCCGCGAAAAACCCGCTCGAGCCGATCCCGCATCCTCCGCGCACCCTCGTGCTGGGGAACCTGCTCTCGCTCGGGACCACGACCCCCATCCAGGACATGATGACGCTCGCGCGCGAGTACGGGCCCATCTACTGGCTCGACATGATGGGCAAGCCGATCGTGGTGGTCTCGGGCTTCTCGCTGGTCGACGAGCTGTGCGACGAGACGCGCTTCGACAAGAGCGTCAAGGGCGCGCTGCGCCGCCTCCGCGCCTTCGCGGGCGACGGGCTCTTCACCGCCTACACCAAGGAGCCGAACTGGTCGCGGGCCCACAACATCCTCCTGCCCAACTTCGGGTCGCGCGCCATGCAGGGTTACCACCCGATGATGGTCGACATCGCCCAGCAGCTCGTGCTGAAGTGGGAGCGTCTCAACGCCGACGACGAGGTGGACGTCACCCACGACATGACGTCGCTCACCCTCGACACCATCGGCCTCTGCGGATTCGGCTACCGGTTCAACTCCTTCTACCGCGACCGCCATCACCCGTTCGTGGGGGCGATGATCGGGGCCCTCGGCGCGTCGATGGAGACGCGGGGCCTGCCGCTCGAGAGCCTGATCAAGAAGGACCGCGAGCGGCAGCTCCGGGCCGACATCCGCTACATGAACGAGATGGTGGACCGCATCATCCAGGAGCGGCGGGCCGCCGACGCGGACCCCGCGGCGAAGCCGGATCTCCTGAGCTGCATGCTCTCGGGCGTGGACCGCAAGAGCGGCGAGCGGCTCGACGACCTCAACATCCGCTACCAGGTGATCACGTTCCTGATCGCGGGCCACGAGACCACGAGTGGCCTGCTGTCCTTCGCCACCTACTTCCTGCTCCAGAATCCGGCGGTGCTGGCGCGCGCCTACGACGAGGTGGACCGGGTCCTCGGTCCCGACCCGTCGGTACCGCCGACCTACGCCCAGGTCAACCAGCTCACCTACATCGGGCAGGTGCTGAAGGAGTCGCTGCGCCTCTGGCCCACCGCGCCGGTCTTCGCGCTCTCCCCGTACGAGGATACGACGATCGGCGGGACCTACCGGATGAAGAAGCCGTACCAGGTCGTGGTGCTCACGCCCATGCTGCATCGCGACCCCGCGGTGTGGGGCGAGCGCGCCGACGTCTTCGATCCCGACAACTTCTCGCGCGAGGCCGAGCAGCACCGGCCCGCCAACGCCTACAAGCCCTTCGGCAACGGCCAGCGGGCCTGCATCGGTCGCCAGTTCGCCCTCGTCGAGGCCACGCTCGTGCTCGGCATGATCCTGCAGCGGTTCCAGCTGGTCGACCACACCCACTACCGGCTCGCTCTCAAGGAGACGCTCACCGTCAAGCCGGACGGCTTCCGCATCCGGGTGCGCCGAAGGCCCGACCGGGACCTTCGCTCGGCGCCCGCCCGCCCGGCGACCCGGGCCGCGACGGCGCCGACGGCTCCCGT
>JBGQHJ010000209.1:0-6588 GCA_041497895.1 Methylomirabilia bacterium | reverse complement strand
GGCCAGGTCACCGGCACGGTGGGCGTCTCTGCCGATGGGTCGCTGGTGGCGACCGCGAGCCGCGTGCAGGCGGTGCGGCCGTTCGCCGCCGCGTGGGAGTACATGCTGGATCGCGCCTTCATCGTGGCGCCCTACAACGCGGCGTTCGGCGGGGCGGCGCTCGTCGACTCCGCGGGTCACGTGATCGGCGTCACCTCGCTGCGCCTGGGCGAGGCGCCCCACGTCAACCTCGCCATCCCCATCGAGAAGTTTCTCGCCGGGCGGGACGAGCTCGTCGCCCGCGGACGCGTGACGAGCCGCGCACCGCGGCCCTGGCTCGGGCTCTACACCGAGTCGGGAGCCAATGGAGTGGTCATCTCGGGCCTCTCTCCCCTCGGCCCGGCGCGGGCGGCGGGGCTGCGGCCGGGCGACGTCATCGTCCAGGTGAACGGTCGTCAGGTCGCGAGCCGCGAGGACTTCTACCAGACCCTCTGGCAGGCGCAGGTGGATCAGGACGTTCACGTGACGGTGGAGCGCCCGGGAGGCCGCCACGCGATCACGGTGCGCCCGGTGGATCGCTACCGTTTCTATCGAACTTCCGACAAGTAGGTTGGCTCCAAGTAGGTTAGGCTCTTAGCCATGAAAGGCGTCGACACCTACCAGGGCCGCGGTCTCATCGCCGACCCGATCCACCAGTACATCCTCTATACGCGACCGGAGGGGATGCCCGGCGAGTCGACCGAGCAGGACCTGATCGACTCGCCGTGGATGCAGCGCCTGCGCCGGGTGCCGCAGCTGCAGTCGGCGCGCTGGGTGTTCCCGGCGGCCGAGCACAGCCGCTTCCAGCACTCGCTCGGGGCCATGCACCTGGCCGGCCGCTTCGCGCTCCAGCTCCACCGCTCGCTCCAGGCCGAGTTCGCCGACGCGCCGTCCGCGCCGCTCTTCGAGGAGCTGATGCGCATGGCCGGGCTCCTCCACGACGTGGGCCACGGGCCGTTCGGCCACTTCTTCGACGACAACTTCCTGGCCGACTTCGACCTCACCCACGAGAAAGTGGGGCAACGGATCATCCGCGAGGAGCTCGGCGATCTCATCCGCGGCCTGCGCCGCAGCCCGAGCGGGCCCTTCGAGGACGGGGAGCGCATCGATCCGGAGTGGATCTGCTACCTCATGGGCAAGAGCTACACCGTGCCCACCGCCGAGCACCCGCGCTGGCTCGCCCATCTCAAGCCGCTGCTTTCCGGCATCTACACCGCCGACAACATGGACTACGTGCTGCGCGACTCCTACATGTGCGGGGTCGCGGTGGGGCCCATCGACATCGAGCGGATCATGTACTACTCCTTCTTCAGCGAGAAGGGGTTGACCCTGGACCGCGGCGGGATCCAGGCGTTCATCATGTTCCTGAACGCCCGGTTCTACCTCTACACCAACGTCTACTACCACCGCACGACGCGGGGCATCGACCTCCATCTGAAGGAGATCTTCCGGGAGACCATGAAGCTGGTCTTCCCCTTCGACCTGAACAAGGAGCTCCAGCCCTATCTCAACATGACCGAGTGGACGCTGCTGGAGGAGGTCGCCCGGTGGGACCACTCGGACGACCCGGACCGGCGGGCCCTGGGCCGCGAGTGGCGGCGGATCCTCGAGCGCCAGCTCAAGTGGCGGATGTCCCACGAGGTGGTGCTCGACCTGTTCGAGCCGCGGCGCGGCCAGAGCTTCATGAAGGCGGACGAGGTCGAGCAGCGGGTGCGGGAGCTGCTGCCCCCCGGGCTGCGCGACTTCCCGTTCAAGATCGACATGGCCCAGCAGGACCCGCGGCCGCTGAACCCGATCGGGATGCAGGACCGCCAGATCTACGTCTACGACGCGGCATCCCGGACCGTGTCGGCCGAGCCGCTCAAGGAGTTGCTCAAGTACCTCCCGGGCAAGGTCGCCCAGTGCCGCATCTTCGCGATGAGCCACGAGCACGATCAGCAGCTGGCCCGCGCGCTCGAGCAGGCCCTGGGGGAAGACCGGCCCGCCCACCCCACCAACCTCTAGACCAGGACAGCCGTCATGGAAAAGTTTCGCGGCGTGGACTACTACAGGATCGACGACCTGCTGACCGAAGAGCAGCGCATGATGCGGGACGCGGTGCGCGACTGGGTGGAGGCCAAGTTCCTCCCCGTCGTGAGCCAGCATCATCGCGACGGCACCTTTCCGATGGAGCTGGCGCGGGACCTCGGGGAGATGGGGGTCTTCGGAGCCACCCTGAAGGGCTACGGCTGCGCGGGCCTCGACAACGTGGCCTACGGGCTCATCATGCAGGAGCTGGAGCGCGGCGACTCGGGCCTGCGCTCGTTCGCCTCGGTGCAGAGCGGGCTCGTGATGTACCCGATCCACCGCTACGGCTCCGACGCCCAGAAGGACCGGTGGCTGCCCCGCCTGCAGTCGGGCGTCGCGCTCGGCTGCTTCGGGCTCACCGAGCCCGATCACGGCTCCGACCCCGGCTCGATGAAGACCCGGGCCGTCCGCAAGGGCAACGAGTACGTGCTCAACGGCACCAAGCTCTGGATCACGAACGGCTCGCTCGCCGACGTGGCGGTGGTGTGGGCCAAGGGCGACGACGGGGAGATCGGCGGCTACCTGGTAGAGAAGGGCACGCCCGGCTACAGCACCATGGACATCCACGGCAAGTTCTCCATGCGCGCGTCCATCACCTCCGAGCTCGCCTTCGCGGACTGCCGGATCCCGCTCGAGAACAAGCTGCCCGGGGTGAAGGGGCTCAAGGGCCCGCTCTCCTGCCTGTCCCAGGCCCGCTACGGCATCGCGTGGGGCGCGATCGGCGCCGCGATGGGCTGCTACGACTGGGCGCTGCAGTACTCCCAGCAGCGGATCCAGTTCAACAAGCCGATCGGCTCGTTCCAGCTCGTGCAGCAGAAGCTGGTGTGGATGATCACCGAGATCACCAAGGCCCAGCTCCTCTGCTGGCGGCTCGGGCAGCTCAAGGACGCGGGCCGCGCGCGGCCTCAGCAGATCTCGATGGCCAAGATGAACAACGTGCAGATGGCGCTCGACGGGGCGCGCATGGCCCGCGACATCCTGGGCGCGGCCGGGATCGTGGACGAGCACCCGATCATCCGGCACATGATGAATCTCGAGACGGTGAACACCTACGAGGGGACGCACGATATCCACACCCTGATCGTCGGCCGGGACATCACCGGCCTCGACGCGTTCGGGATCTGAGGCCTGGTGTAGCATAGGGGGCCTATGACTCCCGACCCGTCCTCGCCCGCGGTCGCCCTGCCCGCGCCGCCGGCCGTCTCCGCCATTCCCGCCGAGCGCGCCCGGCCCGACATGCGCCTCCTCGGGCTTCTGGCCCTCGGCCACATGGTGATCGACATCAACCAGGGCTCGCTGCCCGCGATCCTGCCGATCGTGAAGGACGCGCTCAACCTGTCCTACGCGGCGACCGGCGTCATCGTGCTGACCGGCAACATCACCTCGTCGCTGATCCAGCCCCTCTTCGGCTACCTGGCCGACAAGACCGCGCGGCGCTGGCTGCTGCCGCTGTCGGTGCTGCTGTCCTCGGTGGGGCTGGCCTTCACCGGGCTGGCTCCGTCGTACGCGGCGGTGCTCGCGCTGGTGGTGATCATGGGGTTCGGCGTGGCCGCCTACCATCCGGAAGGCTACCGCACCGCCACCGCGGTGGCGGGCGAGCGCAAGGCCACCGGCGTCTCCATCTTCTCTACCGGCGGCAACGTGGGCATCGCGCTGGGCCCCCCGCTGCTCACCGCGCTGCTCGTCGGCTTCGGGCCGGCCGGCAGCCTCGGGATGCTGGTGCCCGGTCTGCTCGCGGCGGTGCTGCTCACCGCGGTGCTGCCCCGGCTCTCCGCGCCGCCGCCGGCGGCCGCGCGGGCCCGCGCCAACGCGGCCGGCGCCCGCACCATGGTGGGCGCGATGAGCCTGCTGATCCTGGTGGTGGCGATCCGCTCGTGGACCCAGCTCGGTTTCACCACCTTCTTGCCGTTCTACTGGAGAGACGTGCTCCACGGCGATCCGCGGCTGGTCGGCACCCTGCTCGCGGTGTTCCTCGGGTCGGGGGCCATCGGCACGCTGGCCGCCGGCCCGGTGGCCGACCGCGTCGGGGTGCGGCGCTGCGTGGTGGGCGTGTTCCTCCTCGCCGCCCCGCTCGCGACCGCCTTCCTCTTCGTGTCCGGGGGGCCGCTGGTGTTCATCCTGCTGGCCGTGCTCGGCTTCGTCCTCGTCTCCACCTTCACGATGTCGGTCGTGCTCGGCCAGGCGTACCTGCCGCGGAACCCGGGCATGGCCTCCGGGCTCATCGTGGGCTTCGCGATCGGCGCGGGCGGGCTCGGGGCGAGCGCGCTCGGCTGGGTGGCCGACCACTGGGGGCTGACCACCGCCCTCGGGATCTCGGCCGCGATGCCGCTGGCCGGCTTCGTGGCCGCGCTCTTCCTGCCGGATCCCCAGACCGGTGACCGCGGATAAGTTCGAGGACGGCGAGCAGGCCCTGCTGATCGATCAGCGGGGTCGTCGCCATCTGTTGCTCCTCCGGAAGGGCGAGACCTTCCACTCCGATCGCGGCTGGGTGACCCACGACGCGATCATCGGCCACCCGGACGGCTCCTGGGTCCGCACCTCCAAGGGCACGCGCTACCTGGCCCTGCGCCCGACCCTGGCCGAGTACGTGCTCGACATGCCGCGCGGGGCCCAGGTCATCTATCCCAAAGACCTGGCGATGGTGATGTTCTGGGCCGACATCTTCCCGGGCGCACGCGTGCTCGAGGCGGGGATGGGCTCGGGCGCGCTGACGCTGGCGCTCCTGCGCGCGGTCGGGCCCGAGGGCCGCGTGGTGAGCTACGAGCAGCGCGAGGACTTCTGTCGCCGCGCGCTCGCCAACATCCACATGCGGCTCGGCGAGGTGACCAACCTGATCGTTCGCATCCGCCCGGTGGAGGAAGGGCTCCCCGAGGAGGAGATGGTCGACCGGGCGGTGTTCGACCTGCCGGAGCCCTGGCGTCTCGTGGAGCCGGTGGCGAGCGTGCTGCGGCCGGGTGGCATCTTCCTCTCCTACGTGCCGACGATCATCCAGTCGCACCAGCTCACCGAGACGCTCCGACGCCACCGCGGCTACGCCCTCGTGGAGACGTTCGAGACGCTGCTCCGGCCGTGGAACATCGACGGCACCTCGGTGCGCCCGTTCCACCGGATGGTGGCCCACACCGGCTTCCTCACCGTGGCCCGCCGGGTGGTGCCGGAAGAAGGCGCGGCGGCACCCCGGATCGCCGACCCCGAGTCCGACTGACCGATGCTCGCCCGCTACTTCGAATTCGGCCGGCTGGGCGCGACCACCGGGGGAGAGATCCGTGGCGGCCTCACCACCTTCATGGTGATGGCCTACATCATCTTCGTGAACCCGGCGATCCTGTCCTTCGCGGGGATCCCGCCGCTCCAGGGTCAGGGTCCGTCGTTCGCGGCCACCCAGGCCGTCACCTGCCTGGTCGCGGGCGTGCTCACCATCGCGATGGGGCTCGCCACCAACTACCCGCTCGCGCTGGCCTCCGGAATGGGGCTCAACGCGGTGGTCGCGTTCCAGCTCGTGGCGGGCATGAAGCTGCCGTGGACGGCCGCGATGGGAGTGGTGCTGCTGGAGGGCCTCGCGATCACCGCGCTGGTGCTGACCGGCTTCCGCGAGGCGATCATGAACGCGATCCCGGCCGCGCTCAAGCGCGCCATCGGCGTCGGGATCGGTCTCTTCATCCTCTTCATCGGGTGCGTCTCCGCGGGCATCGTCAAGCCCGGCCCGCCCGGGGTGCCGGTGACGCTGGGCGAGCTGTACTCGGCGCCGGTGGGGGTGGCCCTGTTCGGGCTCTTCCTCACCCTGTGGCTCACCGCCCGCCGGTCGAGCGGCGCGCTGCTGGTGGGCATCCTCGCCAGCACCGCGCTGGCCATCGCGGTGAATTCGCTCACCGGTGGGCGCGCGTTCCCCACTCCGGGGCAGGCGGTGTGGCCGGCGGCCCTGGTGGCCCGGCCGGACTTCTCGAGCCTCGGGGCCGGCCTCGACCTGACGGTCTTCGCCCGGGTCGGCGTCGTCACCGCGCTGGTCACCATCTTCTCGATCATGCTCTCCGACTTCTTCGACACGATGGGCACCGTGATCGGCATCGGCGGTGAGGCGGGCTGGCTCACCCGGGAGGGCCGGCTGCCGCGGCTCGACCGGGTGCTCCTGGTGGACTCGCTGGCCGCGGTGGCGGGCGGCGCGGCGGGAGCGTCGTCGGCCACGACCTACATCGAGTCGGCGGCGGGCGTGGCCGCCGGCGCGCGCAGCGGGCTCGCCTCGGTGGTGACCGGCCTGTGCTTCCTGCTCGCGCTGTTCTTCGCGCCCCTCGCGGGAGTGGTCCCGGCCCAGGCCACCGCACCGGCCCTGATCGTGGTCGGCTACCTGATGAGTCGCGTGGTGCGCGACATCCCGTTCGGCGACTTCGAGGAGGGCTTCCCCGCGCTCCTCACCCTCGCGGTGATGCCGTTCACCTACTCGATCACCAACGGCATCGGCGCCGGCTTCATCGCCTACTGCTTCATCAAGCTCGTGCGCGGCAAGGG
>JBGQHJ010000208.1:0-6777 GCA_041497895.1 Methylomirabilia bacterium | reverse complement strand
CATCGAGGGCCAGAAGACGGTGGCGATCGAGATCGTCCAGCAGTTCGACTGGGAGGTGCCGGACTGGATCGTGATCCCGGGGGGTAACCTCGGCAACGTCCACGCGCTCGGGCAGGGCTTCCTCATGATGCAGGAGCTGGGGCTGGTCAACCGGCTGCCGCGCATCTGCCTGGCCCAGGCCGAGCGGGCCAACCCGCTCTATCGCTCCTTCCTCGAGGACTTCAAGAAGTTCGAGCCGATCACCGCCCAGCCGACGCTCGCCATGGCGATCCAGATCGGCAACCCGGTGAGCGTCAAGCGCGCGATCCGGACGCTCCAGCGCTTCAACGGGGTGGTCGAGCAGGCGACCGAGCAGGAGCTGGCGGACGAGGCGGCCCGCGCCGACCGCACCGGCATGTTCAACTGCCCCCACACCGGCGTGGCCCTCGCCGCGCTGCGGAAGCTGGTGGACCGCAAGGTCATCCGCTCCGGGGAGCGGGTGGTGGTCCTCTCGACCGCGAACGGGCTCAAGTTCGCTGACCAGAAGGCGGCCTATCACATGGGCACGCTGGAGGGTATCAAGCCGTCCCACCGCAACAAGCCGGTCGAGTTGCCCGCCGACGCCAAGCGCGTCGCCCGGACCATCGCACGCCACGTCGAGAAGGCTCGGGCGCTGGTGTCGTGATGGACGAGCGCGGAAGCCGCGAGCGCGGTGGGTCCGAGCGCCCTGACCCGCTCGGCAAGCCGGTGGGGCCCAGCACCCTCTCGGTGCACGGAGGAGAGCCCCGCCCCAAGCCGGCGCACTCCCTCGCGACCCCGATCGTGCAGACCGCGACCTACACGTTCGAGAACACCCAGGAGCTGAAGGACCACTTCGACGGCAAGATCGAGCGCGTCGAGTACGGGCGCTACGGCAACCCGACCCAGCGCGTCGCGGAGGCCAAGCTGGCCGCGCTGGAGGGGGCGGGCGACTGCCTGCTCTTCGCGAGCGGCATGGGCGCGATGACCACCGCGCTCTTCGCGATGCTCTCGCGCGGCACCCACGTGGTGGTGACCGACGACAGCTACCGGCGCACCCGCCAGTTCCTGAACCAGACGCTCTCGCGCTACGGGATCGAGGTGTCGACGGTGCCGGCGGGCGACTACGAGGCGCTCGAGGACGCGATCAAGCCCACCACGCGCGTGCTGGTGAGCGAGTCGCCGACCAATCCCTACAACCGCATCCTCGACCTCGAGCGGTTCGCGGCCATCGGCCGCTATCACCGGGTGAAGACGGTGATCGACGCGACCTTCGCGACGCCCTACAACCAGCGGCCGCTCGAGTGGGGCGTCGACCTGGTCGTGCACTCCGCCACCAAGTACCTGGGCGGTCACAACGACCTGCTGGCCGGCGCGGTGCTGGGCTCGGCCGATCTGGTCGGCGCCATCCGGGGGCTGCAGGGCATCACCGGCGCGGTGCTCGATCCCTTCGCGGCCTACCTGCTCGTTCGCGGGCTCAAGACCTTCGCGCTGCGCATGGAGCGGCAGAACGCCAACGCGCAGGCCATCGCCGAGTTCCTCGCCGAGCACCCGCGGATCGCCGCGGTGCACTACGCGGGGCTGCCCGGGCACCCCGAGCACGCCATCGCCCGCAAGCAGATGCGGGGGTTCGGCGGGGTGGTCTCGTTCGAGGTGGCGGGCGATCTGGACGCGGCGACCCGGGTGGTGGACGCGTGCACGATTCCCTTCATCGCGGCCTCGCTCGGCGGGGTGGAGAGCCTGATCGAGCAGCCCGCGATCATGAGCTTCTACGAGCTCACGAGCGAGGAACGCCTCGAGATCGGCATCAAGGACAACCTGATCCGCTTCGCGGTCGGCATCGAGGACGCCGACGACCTGATCGCCGACCTCGCCCAGGCGCTGGACCGGGCCTTCGGGGGTTAGAGGAAGCGGGCGGGGCGGTAGGGGGCGAGGCGCGGGTCGGGGACGCCGTCCAGCAGCTCGGCGGCGACGACGCGGCCCCACAGCGGGCCCAGCGTGACGCCGCTGTGCGAGACCACCACGTAGAAGCCCTCGAGCCCGGGGATCCCACCGACCATCGGGCGCTCGTCCGGCGGCATCGGACGCAGCCCGATGCGGGTGGCCTCGACCCACGCGCCGGACAGGGCGGGCAGGTGGGCGGCCGCGACTGCCAGCGAGCGCTCGGCCGGCCACGCCTCGGCCGTCTCCCGCCAGACCTGGTCGTGCGCCCCCTCCGCGAGCACCACGCGTCCGCCGCCGTCCGGGCGGAAGTGCACGCCCGGCGCGTGGATCGGGCGTCGCAGCGTGGTGGCGACGGGCGATGTGTAGATCAGCCGCCCGGGCACGCGATCGAGCGGCAGCGCGAGGCCGGCCAGTCCGGCGATCTCGCCGGCCGCGACGCCCGCGCAGTCCACCACGATCGGAGCCTCGAAGCGCTCGCCGTCCTCGGTGCGGACGCCGCGCACGCGATCGCCGGACCGCAAGACCAGGGCAACCCGCCGGCCGGGGAGCACGCGCGCCCCGTGGCGCCGCGCGGCCGCCAGCACCGCGGCGATGTACGGCACCGCCTCGAGGTAGCCCTCGCCCGCCGTCCAGACCACGTGGCCGATGTCGGGGGCGATGTGGAGCTCGGGCTCGATCTCGCGGGCCTGCCCGGGCGTGATGCGCTCGACCGCGTAGCCCCAGCCGTGGAGCCGCTCGACCGCCGCCTCGAGCCTGGCCCACCCGGCGGACGAGTCTTCCCACGCGAGCGCGCCGTCCTGGTGGAGCCAGCCTCCGCCGGGCAGCTCCTTCACCAGCGCCGCGTGCTCCTCCATGCCCGCGACGTTCAGCTCGTGGTAGTCGCGCGGCGTCTTGGCGAAGGAGTTGGTCCAGGCGAAGGACGTCCCGGAGGTGCCCCCGCCCGGCGGCCCCGCGTCCAGCACGGTGACGCGGGCGCCGCGCTGAGCCAGACGGAAGGCGACGCTCGCTCCGACGCATCCGGCCCCGACCACGACGACCTCGGCTGCTCCTGACACGAGCGGGCGAGCCTCGTCGGGTCGGGGTGCGGGCGCCGGTGTGCTACTTGTTGGGCTGCGGGGTCAGGCGCAGGTAGGGCTTGAGCGCCTTCCAGCCCTTGGGGAACTTGGTCTTGGCCTCGTCGTCGGTCACCGCGGGCACGATGATGACGTCGTCGCCCTGCTTCCAGTTCACCGGGGTCGCGACCCGATAGCCGTCGGTGAGCTGCATCGAGTCGACCACCCGCAGGATCTCGTCGAAGTTCCGCCCGGTGGTCTGCGGGTACGTGATCATCAGCCGGATCTTCTTCTTGGGATCGATCACGAACACGGTGCGCACGGTGTACACCTCGTCGTGCGCGGGATGCATCATGCCGTAGAGGTTCGCCACCTTGCGCTCGGGGTCGGCCACGATCGGGAAGGTGGGCTCGTGGCCCTGGGTCTCCTTGATGTCCTTCATCCAGCCCTTGTGCGAGTCCACCGGGTCGATCGAGAGCCCGATGCACTTGACGTTCCGCTTGTCGAACTCGCCCTTGAGCCGGGCCACGTAGCCGAGCTCGGTGGTGCAGACCGGCGTGTAGTCACGCGGGTGGGAGAACAGGATGGCCCACGAGTCGCCGATCCAGTCGTGGAACTTGACCGAGCCCTGGGTGGTCTCGGCGGTGAAGTCGGGAGCGGTGTCTCCGAGTCTCAGCGACATGTTGTCTCCTCCTTCGTCAGCAGTTGAGGTATTTCGGGCTCACCAAAGGCGTCACCCGCCCGTCGGCGGCCCAGGTCTTGCGGGGCAGGCCGTAGAGGTCGCGCCCGTAGACGTGGATCTCGACGGTGTCGCGCCCGGTCGGATTGTACATCGCGTGCACCTCGTCGTCTGGCGGAACCAGGAGCGAGATCGCGCCGGGCCCGTGGCGGGTCACGCTCCGGACCACGAGCGCGGCGCTCCCACCCGGAGCGGAGGCCACGCGGTAGCGGGTCTCCTCGATCTCGTTGTCGACGACGCCGATCGCGCCCCACGTGTCGTGGTTGTGCGCGGCCGCGCGGTCCCCGGGGCGCCACACCACCGCGGTGACGTTGAAACGCGGCGCGCGGTGGAGCATGAAGCGACCGCGGCCGCCGTCGGGGGCGCGGCCGCGGAATGGCGCGGGAATCGCGGCGGGATTCCGCACCAGACGGCCGAGCAGGGGCGCGACCTCGGCGGTGACCGCCGCGGGGGCGCTCTCCCGGCTGGTGATCCGGTCCAGATCGGCCACGAACTGCTCGAGGGAGTACGTCTCGGTCGCCATCATGCCTCTCCGGTGGCGACCGGCGTGTCGGCCCGGCCTCCCCACTCGGTCCACGAGCCGTCGTACACCGCCGCGTCGCGGCGGCCCAGCCGGTACAGACCGAGGGCCAGCACCGCCGCGCTGACCCCGGAGCCGCAGCTGGCCACCACGGGCCGGCCGGGATCGAGCCCCGCGCGGGCGAAGGCCGCGCCCACGTCCTCGGCGGGCAGCATCGCGTCGTCGTCGGCGCGGAACAGCTCGTTGTAGGGCAGGCTCCGGCTGCCCGGGATGTGGCCGCCGCGCAGCCCGGGCCGGATCTCGGGCTCGGTGGCCGCGAAGCGTCCGCGCGAGCGCGCGTCCACGACCTGCGCGTCGCGCCGCTCCAGGATGCCGCGCATCCGATCCAGGTCCGCGACCAGCTCCGGGCGGAGCGTCGCCGCGAACCGCTGCGCGGCCGCCGCGGGGCGGCCGGCCTCGACCGGACGACCCTCCCGCTTCCACTTGGCCGAGCCGCCGTCCAGCACCGCGACCCGGTCGTGGCCGAAGACGCGGAAGGTCCACCACGCGCGGGCCGAGGCGATGAGGCCGCGGCCCCCGTAGGCCACCACGCGATCTCCGGCCGCGATGCCGAGCGCGCCCACCGCATCCGCGAAGGCCTTGGCGTCGGGCAGCATGTGGGGCAGGGGGTTCGCGTGGTCGGCGACCGCGTCGATGTCGAAGAACACCGCGCCGGGGACGTGGGCCTGCTCGAACTCGGCGCGCGCGTCCCGCCGGAGGTGCGGCAGGTAGAAGGTCGCGTCGACGACCTTCAGGTCCGGCTCGCCCAGGTGGGCGGCCAGCCACTCGGTCGAGACCAGGGGCTCGGGCAAGGCCGCGGTCACCGGGCGCCTCCGGCAGTGCCGGGTCGCTGCGGCAGCAGCGCGTGCGGGCTCACCCCGTGCGGATCGAGCGCCTCCTCCCAGCGCAGGTAGGCTTCCATCGCGGCCCGCCCGCGCTCGTAGGGCTTCTGCACCACGTCGTCCGCTTCGCCGCGCATGACGCCCTGGCCGGTCTCGACCGGGAGCCCGGCGGCCTGCCACGCGGCCACGCCGCCGTCGAGCACGCGCGCCGCCGCGTAGCCCATGCGGCGGAGCGTCGCCGCGGCCAGGGTCGACTGCACGCCGTCGGCGCAGGTCAGCAGCACGCGGCGGGCGGTGTCGGGCGCGACCTCGGCGAGGTGCAGCTCGAGCCGGCCGCGGCCGATCCAGACCGCGCCGGGCAGGTGCCCGCGC
This sequence comes from Methylomirabilia bacterium, assembly GCA_041497895.1. Lineage (GTDB taxonomy): Bacteria > Methylomirabilota > Methylomirabilia > Rokubacteriales > CSP1-6 > CAMLFJ01. The sequence continues at coordinate 1,272 of JBGQHJ010000208.1, read as the reverse complement.
TGGTAGACGTCGCTCGGATCGACGCTCACGATGACGTCGTCGCCGAGCGGGCCGGGGGTCGCACGCTCCACCACGCGCCGCGCCGCCTCGTAGCCCCACGGCGCCGGGGCCGGGTGCCCGCTCTCGAGCCGGCGCCCCGAGCGCTCCCACGCCGGCACGCCGCCCTCGAGCACCGCCACGTGCGAGAAGCCCATGCGCTTGAGCCAGCCCGCGGTCATGATCGAGCGACCGAAGCCGTCGCAGATCAGGACGATCCAGCCGGCGCGCACCGCCACGTACTCGTCGGTGGCCTGCACCGCCTGCCCGCCCGGCGCCCAGATGGAGCCGGGCACGTGACCCGCCTCGTACTCCTCGCGGGTACGCACGTCGAGCAGCGAGACGTTCTCGCGGTCCCGGTGGCCCCACCGCTCGGCCACCGCGTCCGGCGAGACCAGCGGGGTGCCGTCCTCGGCGGCCAGGCGCGCGGCCACGTCGAGCGCGCGGGCACGACTCGCCTCCGACGGGGAGGGAGGCCAGCGGCTCGCGCCCCGCTCGAGCTCGAGCCCGTCGAGCTGCCAGCCCATGGTGCCGTTCTTCACCGCCACGATCGGGTTGGGCAGCCCCATTCGCCGGAGCGACTCGGCCCCGAGGTAGGAGCGGGTGCGGCCGCCGCAGTGGACGACGATCGTCTGATCGGGCCGCTCCACCACCTCGCCGATGCGCAGGATCAGCTCCCCGCCCGGCATGCTCCACGCCCCCGGCAGGCAGCCGCGGTGGTACTCCTCCGGGGTGCGCGTGTCCACGATGACCATGTCCTGGCCCTGGGCCATGCGCGCGGAGAGCTCGAGCGGCGTGATCTCGGGAGTCTTGCGATCGTGCAGCACGTGCTCGCCGAACACCTTGCTCGGTACGTTGAGGCCCTGGACCACCGGGCGGCCCGCACGACGCCAGCCCTCGAGCCCGCCGGTGAGGACGAAGACCTCGGTGTAGCCCATGTCGCCGAGGGTGGGCGCGGCCAGGGTGGAGATCCGCCCGTCGTCGTCATAGAGCACGATGAGCGTGGCGGCCGCGGTGACCAGCCCCGGCAGGCGCGTCTCGAGCAGGCGGCGGGGCAGGGGCGTCGCGCGGAAGATGTGACCGCGCTCGAAGGCCGCCCGCTCGCGCACGTCCAGCAGGGCATACGGGGTGCGCTGCTGGAGGAGCGTGGCGAGTTGTTCGGGGGAGATCGCGCCGAGAGTCATGCCCCGGACGCTAGCCGGGGACCGTGATCCTGTCAAGCCGGTGGTACCGGCT
>JBGQHJ010000207.1:0-7089 GCA_041497895.1 Methylomirabilia bacterium | reverse complement strand
GGGCGGCTCGCCGAGCTTCAGCCCACGCCAGATGAAGCGGGGTAGCGAGACGCTCAACTACAACCTCTACCTGGACTCGACCCGGAGCACGATCTGGGGCGACGGGACCGGCGGCACCCAGACCTACTCGCGGGCCAATCCTCCCCTCAGCCAGAACATCAACCTGAGCGTGTTCGGTCGAATCCCGGCCGGACAGGACGTGAGCGCGGGGACCTACTCCGCGACGGTCACCGCCACGATCTTCTTCTGATCCTCCTCGTGGGTCCTGGCCGTCTCCTGCCCGACCGGAAGCTATAGTGGCCACACCATATGAGGGGGAGGCAGGCCATAGGATCCGGGCCACCACGATTCCTGACACTCTCAAAACTCTCTTCAAGTAGCTGATATACTTGGATTAGTATGCGTCGACCAGCTGACACTCGAGCCGGATCCGTGGCACCTCGCTTGCCCTACCTAGGTGTGCTGTCGCAAAATCTACAGCCGCGAGGCAGGACGGGAGAGCGGGCACATGGTGGGACGGGCGGAGCGGGTCGGACTGGCGATCACGCTACTGGGGCTCATGCTGCCCCTGCCGGCGTGGGCGGGGTCCGCTCAGGCCGCGCTCACCGTTGCCGTGGTGGTCCCGGCCCGATGCGCGGTCCGGGTGGCGGGCTCGCTGGCCGCAAGCGATGGGATCGTGGCCGGCAGCCGCGAGGCGGTTGCCATGCGTTGCACCAAGGGTAGCCTCCCCTCCGCGACCGGGCCGTCCAGCCCTAGCGCCGTAGGGCCGCGGATCACGCGGGACCTGGTGATGACCACGGCGACCCCGTCGACGGGCAGCCCGCAGCCGCTCTCGGAGACGGGCCAGATCGCCGGGACCGAGGCGGCCGGGCCCCGCCTGGTCGTTACGGTCAACTTCTAAGCTCTCCTCCGCCCCTTCCCCGCTCGCCCCCCGTTGTGACCGGTACTGTCAACTCCCTGTCAGGATCTGTGCACGCTGTTGCAATCGCCGCAATCCGTTTCTCACCAAAGCGCAGTTATTTCATCCGGTTAGCTCTGGTCCAGCCGGTGTCTAAGTAGCGAAAACCCCGGCACTGTTCTTGCTCCGACGGTTCGACATGGACGACAGCCTCCCGAGCATCCTGTGCGTGGATGACGACGTCGACATCCTCGACCTGCTCAAGGAGTACTTCACCGAACTGGGGTTCGTCGTCCTGACCGCGACCAACGGCGTCGAGGCGTTCCTCCAGGTCAAGCGCTGGCAGCCAAAGGCGGTGATCCTCGACCTCTTCATGCCCCGCCTCGGCGGCATCGGCGCGCTCGGGCGCATCAAGGCCCTCAATCCCGACGTCGTGGTGATCCTGGTCAGCGGCATGGGCAATGCCCTCGAGCTGGTGACCGAAGCGGGGCTCAGCGTGGCGGGCGCGTTCACCAAGCCGCTCGACCTCATGCAGATCTCCGAGACGCTGGCCCGGGCAGGCGTGGTGGCCCCGGCCGCCCTGGTGCGGGGTGAGGCCTCGCCGGAGCGCCGGCCGGTCCGCGCGCGTATCCTGGTGGTGGACGACGAGATCGAGTTCCGCAAGGTCCTGGCCGAGTACCTCGAGGACCGCGGCTTCGACGTGGTGGAGGCCCAGGCGGGCGAGGAGGCGCTGGACCGCATCCCGGACTTCCGCCCCCACATCGTCCTCATGGACGTGATGATGGCGGGCATGGGCGGCATCGAGGCCCTGCGTCGCATCAAGGCCACCGCGCCCGAGACCTGCGTGATCATGGTGACCGCGGTCGAGGACATCGACTCCGCGCGGGGCGCCCTCGCGCTCGGCGCCTCCGACTACGTCACCAAGCCGTTCAGCTTCCAGTATCTCGACTCGGTGCTCGAGGTCCACATGCTGATGGACCACATCGACCCGAAGTCGAGCTAGCGCCCGGCCCGCTCCCTCTCCGCGTCCTCCAGCAGCGTCTCGGCCGCGTCCTCTCCCGAGCGCACGCAGTCCGCGATTCCCACTCCACGGTACGCACCGCCCACCAGCCGCAGCCCGGAATGCCGCGCCACCGACTGCTCGATCGCCTGCGCGCGGGCCGTGTGCCCCACGTGGTACTGGGGCATCGCCCGGGCATGGCGGGCCACCCGCGCGAACACGGGCTCGGCGGTGATCCCGAGCAGGGGGCCGATCTCGTCGCGCGCGGTCTGGACCAGCGTCGCGTCGTCGCCCTCCAGCACCGCCTCGTTGAGGGCCCCGCCCACGAAGACCCGCAGCAGCACGTGCCCGTCGGGCGCGCGCCCGGCGTACTTCACGCTCGAGAAGGTGCACGCGATGATCGGTCGCCGCTCCACGTGCGGAACCACGAAGCCGAAACCGTCGAGCGGGTGTCGCACGTCGGAGCGACGGTAGGCCAGGCTCACCGTTCCGGACGAGGCGTAGGGAATCTCCTCGAGGAGGTGGGCGAGGCCGGGGTCGACGTAGCGCAGCATGCGCGCGGCCTGGTGTGCCTCCGGCGCCAACACGAGCGCGTCGGCCTCGTGGGCGACTCCGCCCGCGGTGGCGATGCGCCACCGCCCGCCCTCGCGGGCCACGCCGGTGACGTGCTCCTTCAGGCGCACCGCTCCCGCGGGAAGCCGGGCCGCGAGCGTGTGGACGAGGTCCTCCATGCCGTCGGCGAAGGTCACGAAGAGCGACCAGCGGGCCCCGCTCGCGCCCGCGTGCTGCGCCGGCGCCCGGCGCGCCGCCCGCCAGAGGGCCAGGATCACGCTCCGCTCGCGGCGCTCCATCTCGAGAAAACGCGGCATCGTCGCCGACAGCGACAGCTCGTCGGGATCCGCGGTGTAGATGCCCGCGACCAGCGGCTGGGCGACGCGCTCGAGCGCCTCCCGGCCGAGCCGCCGTCGCACGAATGCCCCGAGGCTCTCGTCGGGATCGCCGCCCCGCGGCAGCACCAGGTCGCACGCCATCCGCAGCTTGCCCGGCCAGGAGAAGAGGCGCGACGAGACCAGCGGCCACAGCCGGGTCGGAGCCAGCAGCTGGAAGCCGTCGGGCAAGGGATGCAGGCGCCCGCGGTGGACGACGAAGGTCCGGCGGAAGCGATCGTCGGTGCGGATCAGACGATCCTCCACCCCGAGCCTCCGGCAGAGCGCCAGCGCCCACGGCTTCTCCGAGAGGAAGGAATCGGGCCCGCACTCGACGAGGAACCCGTCGCGGTGCTCGGTCTGGATCGTGCCGCCCACCCGGTCCGCCCCGTCGAGTACGGTCAGCGTGAGCGGCCGGCCGCTCTCCCGCGCGCGCTCGACCGCACGATGAGCGGCGGCCAGGCCGGAGACACCCGCGCCGACGACGACGAGCCTCACCGCGCGGCCGCCCGTCCGACCAGATCGGCCAGCATCGCGATGAAGTCGGGGTGGTCGTTGGGAGCGGCCACGCGGTGGAAGCCCACCCCCGCGGCCTCCGCCACCCCCCGGGCCTCCACGTCGAGGTCGTAAAGCACCTCCACGTGGTCGCAGACGAAGCCGACCGGCACCACCACCACGTCCCGCGCGCCCGCGCGGGCGAGCGCGCGGAGGACCTCGGTCACGTCGGGCTCGAGCCACGGATCGCGCGGCGAGCCACTCCGGCTCTGGTAGGCGAGCGTCCACTCCGCCCGGCCGAGCCGCGCCGCAATCGCCCGCGCCGCGGCCTCGAGCTGGGCGGTGTAGGGCGACCCGGCGGCCATCGACACCGGCACGCTGTGGGCGGTGAACACGAGGCGCGCGGCCGCCCGGCGCGCGGGGTCGACCCCGTCCAGCGCCACGCGCGCGCGGTCCGCCATCGCGTCGAGGAACCGCGGGTGATCGGACCACGGCGCCGCGAAGACGACCTCGGGCGCGTCGGGCCCGACCTTGTCGCGGGCGGCGGCCACGTCCTCCACGTAGCGGGCCCACGAGGCCTCGGTCTGCAGCGACGAGAGGATGATGCCGAGGGCGCGCCGCCGGCCGCGGTCCTTCATCTCGGCGAGCGTCTCGTGCAGGTACGGGTGCCAGTTCCGCATGCCGACCCAGACCGGCAGCGCACCGCCGCGGGCGGCGAGCGCGGCGCGGAGCGCGTCGGCCTGCCGGTCCGTGAGGGCATTCAACGGTGAGCGGCCGCCGATGATTTCGTAATGGTGGGCGACCTCCTCGAGCCGCTCGGCGGGGATCGGGCGCCCCGCGGCCACGTTCTGGAGGAACGGGCGGATGTCCTCGGGACGCTCCGGCCCGCCGAAGGCGACCAGCAGCACCGAGTCGATCGGGCTCATCGCGCGGACAGCTCGTGGACGATGTCGACCAGCGCCCGCACGTGCTCGACCGGCGTCTCCTTGTGGATGCCGTGCCCGAGGTTGAAGACGTGGCCCGGTCGGCCCGCCGCGCCGTCCAGGATCTCGCGGGCCGCGCCGCGGATCGCGTCGACACCGGCCAGCAGCACCGCGGGATCGAGATTGCCCTGCACCGCCACGTCGGAACCGAGGCGCTCCCAGGTCGGCCCGAGCTCCACCCGCCAGTCGAGTCCGATCACGTCGCCGCCCGCCTCCTTCATCAGGGGAAGCAGCCCGCCGGTGCCGACCCCGAAGTGGATCACGGGGACGCCCGGCCGCAGGGCCCGGATGACGCGACGGCTGTGCGGCAGGACGTAGGCGCGATAGTCGGCCGGCGAGAGCGCGCCAACCCACGAGTCGAACAGCTGCACCGCCTGCACCCCGGCGCCGATCTGCCCGTTGAGGTAGTCGGCGGTGACGTCGGCGAGGCGCGTCATCATGACCGACCAGGCCTCGGGCTCGCGCCGCATGAAGGCCTTGGTCAGGAGGAACTCGCGCGACGGCCCGCCCTCGATCAGGTAGGAGGCCAGCGTGAACGGCGCTCCCGCGAACCCGATCAGCGGCACCCGGTCGCCGAGAGCCTTGCGCACTCGCGCCACCGTCTCGTAGACGAAGCCGAGCGCGTCGTCGACGTCTATTTGCGGAAGAGCGCGCGCCGCTTGGCTACTACGGACCGGGCGGCCGATGCGCGGCCCGTCGCCGCGGGTGAACTCGAGGCCCACCCCGAGCGGCTCCAGCACGAGCAGGATGTCGGCGAAGAGGATCGCCGCGTCGACGCCGAGCCGCTCCACCGGCTGCAGCGTGACCTCCGCGGCCGCCTCCGGGCTCTTGCACAGCTCGAGGAAGCCGAGCCGCGCCCGGATCGCGCGGTATTCCGGCATGTAGCGGCCGGCCTGGCGCATCAGCCAGATCGGGGTGAAGGGAACGGGCCGGCGGAGACACGCCTGGAGGAAGGGAGGTGGAACGCCCGACGCCATGCTGCCCCGAGCCTACAGGCGGGGTCTGGCGCAGTCAAGGAAGCGGGGCTATGATCCCGCGCCAGGAGGCCTCCCCATGTCCTTTCTCTCCGGCAAGCAGGCGTTCCTCCAGATCCTGAAGCAGGAAGGCGTCGATACCATGTTCGGCAACCCCGGCACCACCGAGCTGCCGCTGATGGACGGCCTGGTGCGGGAGCCGAGCATTCGCTACATCCTGGCCCTGCAGGAAGCGGTCGCCATCAGCATGGCCGACGGCTACGCCCAGGCGAGCGGAAAGCTCGGGGTGGTGAACGTCCACACCTCGCCCGGCCTCGGCAACGCGATGGGCATGCTCTACGACGCCCACGAGGCGGGCACGCCGCTGCTGATCACCGCGGGTCAGCACGACCAGGCGATGAACCTCACCGAACCGATTCTCTGGTCCGACCTGCCGCCGGTGGCACGGCCGTACGTGAAGTGGTCGCACGAGATCACCCGCATCGAGGATCTGCCGCGCGCGGTGCACCGCGCCGCCAAGACCGCGCTGGCCCATCCCACCGGGCCGGTGTTCATCTCGCTGCCGGTCGACGTGCTGAACGCGGAGCGCGAGCTCGACCTGCTGCAGCCCACCCGCGTGGCCCCGCGCATCCGCGGCGATCGTGCCGCGATCGAGGCGGCCGCCGACCTGCTGGTGAGGGCGGGCCGGCCGGTTCTCATCGCGGGCGACGCGGTGGCCCACGGCGACGCCCTCGCCGAGATGGCGGAGCTGGCCGAGACGCTGGGGGCGCCGGTCTACACCGAGTGCGTGCCGTCCACCTGCTCGTTCCCCTTCACCCACCCGCTCTACCACGGCCCCTTCCCGCGCCTGGGTCAGCCCATCCGCCAGCTCCTGATGCAGCACGACCTGCTGTTCTCGGTCGGCGGCGATCTGTTCACGCTCTCGCTGCCGTCCGACGTGGAGCCGATGCCGGAGGGTCTGCCGCTCATTCACCTCGATCTCGACCCGTGGGAGATCGGCAAGAACTACCCCGCGCAGGTCGCGATCCAGGGCGACCCGAAGGCGACGCTGCCCGAGCTGGTGGAGGCGCTGCGGCGCCGCCTGAGCCCGGCGCAGGCCAAGGAGGTGGGCGCGCGGATCGACCGGCTGCGGGTCGCCCAGGAGGCGCGCCGCGAGGCGCTGCGCCAGGAGGCGGCGGCCCAGGGAAGCCGCTCGCCGATCAGCCCGCTCGCCCTGGTGGGCGCGGTGGCGGGCGCGGTGCCCGACGAGGCGATCATCGTCGACGAGTCGATCTCCTCGAGCCACGGCGTGCGCGAGCTGCTGCGGGCCCGCGACCACCGGGGCTTCTACGGCCTGCGCGGCGGCGGCATCGGCTGGGGCCTGCCCGCCTCGCTCGGCGTGAAGCTGGCCCAGCCCGACCGGCCGGTGGTCGCGCTGGTGGGCGACGGCAGCGCGATGTACACGATCCAGTCGCTCTGGTCGGCGGCGCACGACTCGATCGCGGTGGTGTTCGTGATCTTCAACAACCAGTCCTACCGGATCCTCAAGCAGCGGACCCAGGCGCTGAAGGGCTTCTCCGCCGAGGACAACCACTACGTGGCGATGGACCTGGTGAAGCCGGGCCTCGACTACGTGGGCCTCGCGCGGGCGCAGGGCGTCCCCGGGGAGATGGTGGAGAAGGCGGCCGAGATCGCGCCGGCCCTCCGCCGCGGCCTCGCCTCCGGTGGGCCCTATCTCCTCGACGTCCGCATCGACGGCAACCTTCGCGGCTGACCGGCCCGACGCCTCACTGGACGAGCTGGTCCGCCCGCAGCAGGACCGATTGCGGGATCG
>JBGQHJ010000206.1:0-7150 GCA_041497895.1 Methylomirabilia bacterium | reverse complement strand
CTGCTCTTCGGTGGCGCTCTGGGCCTGGGCCAGGGGCGGGCCGCCCGAGTTGTTCACCAGGACGTCGAGGCGCCCGAACCGCGCGACGGTGGCGGCCACGAGGTCCCGGATGGTCTCGGGCCGGTCCAGGTCGCCGGCGAAGACCAGCACCTCGCGCCCGGTCGCGGCCCGGATCTCGATGGCCGCCTTCTCCAGGTCGTCCTTGGACCGGCTGCAGATCGCCACCTGCGCGCCCTCCTGCGCGAGCGCCTCCGCGCACGCCCGGCCCAGGCCCTTGCTGGCGCCGCCCACGATCGCCACCTTGTCCCGGAGCTCGAGGTCCATGGGGCAGTGTTATACCACAGGGGCTGTGATACGCTTCCCCGCGCGCCGGGCGAGACCGGGCCATCCCCCTAGACGACGAGGTGTGACGCGATGCGAGCGAACAAGATCAAGCAGATGTGGCGCGAGGGCAAGTGCGTGACGATGGGCTGGCTCTCGGTGTCCAACGGCTTCACCGCGGAGGTCATGGCCCGGCAGGGCTTCGACGCCCTGGTCATCGACATGCAGCACGGCCTCACCGACATGGCCAACCTCTGGCCGATGCTGCAGGCGGTCTCCCAGACCGACACGGTGCCGGTGGTGCGGGTGGCCTCGAACGACCCGGCCACCATCATGAAGGCGCTCGACTTCGGGGCGTACGGGATCCTGGTGCCCCTGATCAACACCGCGGAGGACGCGGCGAAGGCGGTGGCGGCGTGCCGCTATCCCCCGGTCGGCATCCGCTCCTCGGGCCCGGTGCGCGCGGTGCACTACGGCGGCGCCGACTACGTGGCCAAGGCCAACGACGAGATCGTGGTGATGGGCATGATCGAGACCAAGGAGGGCCTCGCCAACCTCGACGCGATCTGCGCCACCCCGGGGCTCGACTGCATCTACATCGGCCCCGCCGATCTGTCGTTCGCGCTCGGGCTGGTCCCTCGCGGCGACAACCCGGACCCGGTGCACATCGCCACCTGCGACAAGATTCGCGACGCGGCCCACAAGCACGGCAAGAAGGCGGCGATGCACTGCGCGAGCGCGGCCTTCGCGGCGGGCTCGGTGAAGCGCGGCTTCGACCTGGTCATGCTGTGCTCCGACCTGGCGTCCATGGTGGCGGGCGTGCGCAAGCAGCTCGACGACCTGAAGGCCGCCACCGCCTGAGGCTCCCGCCGGTGACCGCACCTCTTCGCCCGACGACGCTCGAGGTCGATCTCGACGCGGCGGCGGACAACCTGCGCGCGGTCCGCCGGCTCGTCGGCCCCTCGCGGAGCATCTTCGCGGTGGTCAAGGCCGACGGGTACGGGTTCGGGGCCGCGGAGATGGGCGCGGTCTTCGCCCGGAGCGGCGCGGACTGGCTGGCGGTGGCCGATCTCTCCGAGGGGGTGCGGCTCCGCGAGCGCGGGATCGGCATCCCCATCCTCGTCTATCCGAACTCGCTTCCGGACGCGGCGGGCGCGGCGCTCGCTCACCGTCTCGTCCCGACCCTCGTCGATCTCGAATCCGCCCGCGCCTACTCGCAGGCCGCGGCCGGGCCGTGCCCGGTGTTCGTGAAGGTGGACGTGGGGCTCGAGCGGCTCGGCGTGCCCGCCGACCAGGCGGTCAAGACCATCCTCGCGATGCTGGAGCTGCCGCACCTCACGCTCGGCGGGCTTTGCGCCCATCCGCACGCCGAGGTGGGCGGTGATCCCGCGTACGCGGAGTGGCAGGCGGGCCGCTTCACCGGGGTGGTCGACGAGCTCGAGGCGCGCGGGGTGCGCGTGCCGGTGCGCCTCCTGGCCGCGAGCCCGTTCGTGCTGCGCTTCCCGCACACCTATCTCAACGCGGTCGATCCGGGCCGGATGCTCTACGGCATCACGTTCCCCGGGGAGACGCCGCCCGTCCCGCTGCGGCCCGCGCTGCGCGCGCTCGCCACCCGGATCATCGCGGTGAAGGAGCTGGCCCCGCGCGAGCGGTTCGCCGAGCAGGCGCCGTTCCCGGTGACGGGGCCGATGCGGCTCGGCGTGGTGCCGATGGGAAGCGCCGACGGCCTGCGCTGGCTCCACGCCGGGCGCGTGCTGGTACGGGGCCGTGCGGTGCCACTGATCGGCGCGCCGTCGCTCGAGCACACCCGGATCGACCTCGCCGCGGTGCCGGACGCCGCGGTGGGCGACCCGGTCGTGATCATCGGCCGCCAGGGCGACCTCGAGATCACCCCCGCCGAGGTGGCCAGCCTCCACGGCCTCGGCCTTCACCACGTCGCCACCACCGTGGGCCCCCGCGTCACCCGCGTCTACATTTCGTGAGTCGTAGAATGCCCACGAGGAGGATCTCCGCATGCCCAAGGTCCTGACCGAAGCCCAGGTGGAGCGGTACCAGCGCGACGGCTGTCTCTCGCCGGTGCGCGCGATGAGCGCCGAGCGCGCGCGCCACTACCGCGAGAAGTTCGAGGCCCTCGAGTCGCGCGTGCCCGACATCAAGAAGATGAAGACCAAGTCGCACCTGCTCGCTCCCTGGGTGCTGGAGATCGCGGAGGACCCGCACATCCTCGACATCTTCGAGGACCTGGTCGGGCCGGACCTCCGCTGCTGGAGCATGGCCTGGCGGGTGAAGAAGGCAGACGGGGAGACCTTCGCGGGCTGGCACCAGGACTCCGCGTACGGGGCGGCGCAGCCGGTGGTGCTGGGCGGGCTCGCGCTCTCCAACTGCGGCGTCACCCAGGGCTGCCTGCGCGGGGTGCCGGGCTCGCACAAGTGGGGCATCCTCAAGCACGACGAGAAGGACGACCCCAAGAGCATCCTCGCCAAGGGCCAGTTCATCATCGACGAGTTCGACGAGAGCCGAGCGGTGGACTTCCCGCTCGAGCCCGGCGAGATGGTGATGTTCGACAACTCGCTCGTGCACGGCTCCGGGACGAACCTCGGGCCCGACCGCCGCTTCCTGTTGCTGGTCGAGATGGTGCCGACCTGGGCCAAGCCGGCGCGCGTGCGCCAGTCCGCCATGCTGCTGCGCGGCCACGATACCTCGGGCAACTTCGACGACGAGCCGCGCCCCGACGCCGAGTGGTCGGACTACGCGGTCGGGAACTGGAACCGGGTGGTCGAGTCACGCGCCAAGCTCATCTTCGAGGACAGCAAGGTCGCCCCCAGCGTCGCCTACGGCGGCACCCGCGCCGCGACTTAGGCTGGGGTCAGGGGGCGGGGTGGGTCTGGGCCCAGTGGCGGGCGATGTCGACGCGGCGGGTGAACCAGACGTCGCGGTGGCCCGCGATGTAGTCGAGCGCGCGCTCCAGGCCGGCGGCCCGTGACGGGTGGCCGATCAGCCGCAGGTGGAGGCCGAGCGACATCATCTTGGGCTGGGTCTGGCCCTCGTGATAGAGCACGTCGAAGCCGTCCTTCACGAACGTGAAGTAGTCGCTGGCGGTGAAGAAGCCGCCGCTGCCGAACTTGGAGTCGTTCGCGGTGAGGCTGTAGGGCACCACCAGGTGCGGCGTGCGGCCCACCCGCACCCAGTAGGGTAGCTCGTCGTTGTAGGCGTCGGAGTCGTAGAGGAAGCCGCCCTCCTCCACCACCAGGCGCCGGGTGTTCACGCTCGGGCCGTAGCGGCAGTACCAGCCGAGCGGTCGCTCGCCCACCGTCTTCTTCATCGACTCGACCGCCTTGCGGATGTGCTCCCGCTCCTCCGTCTCGGACAGCTCGTAGTGCTTGACCCAGCGCCACCCGTGGGAGCACACGTCCCAGCCCGACTCCCGGATGGCGGCGGCGACCGCGGGGTTGCGCTCCAGCGCCAGCGCGCAGCCGAAGACGGTGAGCGGCAGGTTGCGCTCCTTGAACAGCCGGTGGACGCGCCAGAACCCCACCCGGCTGCCGTACTCGAACATGCCCTCGGCGGCGAGGTCGCGCCCCTTCACGCCGTAGCTGGCGGCGCCCGACTCGGTGAGCGTCCCCTCCGAGAAGCCGTCGTCGTGCGCGTTGTACTCCGACCCTTCCTCGTAGTTCATCACGAAGTTGACCGCGATCCGCGCCTCGCCCGGCCAGTGGGGGTGAGGGGGATTGCCGCCGTAGCCGACGAGGTCGCGCGGGAAGCCGGAGGCCATGGCGGGTGACTCCTAGGGAAGGACGACGGTGAGGGGCGTGGTGACCGGGACGAACTCCTCGTCGCCCGCGGTGCCGTCGCGCCACATGAGGACCGCGAAGGTCGCCGGCCCGTCCAGCACGGTCAGCGGATGGTGCCAGGTGCCCATGGCGTAGGTGACGCCCTGCCCGGCGCGCGCCACGAACGCGCGCAGGCGCGAGAGGTCGGGCCCGCCGCCGGGCGCGTCGAGGGCGGCCAGCACCAGGTAGCGCGAGACGTGGAGCGGGATGAAGGTCTGCGACGAGTGCTCGTGCCGCTCGAGCACGGTCACCTCCAGCGGGAGCCCGCCCTTCGGCGCCACCGTGGCGATGGACAGCGAGACCGGCGCGTGGGGGCGGCCGCTCGCGAGGGTGTCGCTCACGTAGACCCGACCCGGAGCCGGAGTGCCCTCCAGCACGGTGCCGAACGGCTCGAAGGCCTGGGCGGTCAGCGGCTCGACGACGATGCGCATCGGCGCGCATCCTACCACACGGATGACGGCCGGGTTATGCTCCGGGCGGGCGCGAGCGAGCGCCCGAATTCCACCCAGGGGGTCGGCATGCGCTATCGTCCGTTCGGCCGGACCGGGCTGCAGGTGTCGGTGGTGGGCTTCGGCTGCTGGCCGATGGCGGGCGACCGCTACGGCGCCATCGAGGACGACGAGGCGATCCGGGCGATCCACCGCGCGCTCGACCGGGGCGTCAACTGCGTGGACACCGCGCCCGCCTACGGCGCCGGCCACTCCGAGGAAGTGGTGGCGCGCGCGCTCGAGAAGCGGCGCAAGGACGTGATCCTGGTCACCAAGTGCGGGGTGAAGGTACCGCCGCCGGGCCAGCCCGGGCCGCTTCGCGACGCGAGCCGGGCCAACATCCTGCAGGAGGTCGACGCGAGCTTGAAGCGCCTGCGCACCGACTGGGTCGACGTGCTGCTCGTCCACTGGCCCGACGCGGCCACCCCGTTCGAGCAGACCATGCGCGCGCTCGACGAGGTGGTGGCCTCGGGCCGCGCGCGCTTCGTGGGGGTCTCGAACTTCACCGGCGCCATGCTGGCCGAGTGCCTGCGCACGCGGCGCGTCGACGTCTCGCAGGTCGGCTACCACATGCTCGACCGCCGGCAGGAGCAGGAGACCTTCCCGCTCTGCCTCCGCGAGGGCATCGGCGTGATGGGCTACGGCTCGCTCGGCCACGGGCTGCTCACCGGGGCCTTCACCGCCGCCACCGCGTTCGACCCAGCGCGCGACTGGCGCGCGGGCGGGATCGCCTTCGGCCAGCCGATCTTCCGCGGCGACAATCTGAAGACGAACGTGGCGGTGGTGGAGCGGATCCGGCGCGAGATCGCGGAGCCGCGCGGCGTGGCGGTGAGCCAGATCGCGCTCGCGTGGGTGCTCGCCAATCCCGCCATCAGCACCGCGCTGGTGGGCGCGCGCACCCCGGCCGAGGTGGACGCCAACGACGCGGGCGCGGAGCTCGAGCTGTCGGCGACCGAGCGCGCGAGGATCGAGGCGATCCTCGCGGGGGCGGCCGGGCGGGTGCGGGAGTTCACCCCGCTGCGGCCGGCGATGGAGCCGTGGGGCGCGGAGCTGCCCGCGGCTACTTGAGCGACATGTCGTAGGCGCGGATCAGCTCGTCGCTCCGCGCTTTCCAGTTGAGACGCTTGTTGGCGCCGTAGAGGTCGATCTGCTGATAGAGGGGGATCGCGGGGACCTCCTCGATCCAGAGCTTGTTGATCCGCTGGTACTGGGCGTAGCGCTTCTTCTCGTCCATCTGCGACTGCGCCTCGTCCACCATCGCGTTGAAGTCCTCGTTGTGCCAGTTGACGAAGATTCCGGGCGACTTGAAGAGCGGCACGTAGATCGCCTCGGCGTCCATCGTCGGGTGTCCCCAGCCGATGAGCCAGACCGGTCCCGCCTTGTGGACGTAGACCATGTTGTTGAGGTAGTTCACGAACTCGTAGGTCCGGAGCGTGGTCTTGATCCCGGCCTTGTTGAGCTGGCCCGCGACCGCCTCCCCGACCTCCTTGTCGCGGACGTAGCGGCCCTGGGGGCCGTTCAGCACGATCTCGACGCCGTTGGGGAAGCCGGCCTCGGTGAGGAGCTTCTTGCTCCGGGCCAGGTCCTGCTTGATGGGCTTGAGCGAGGCGTCGTAGCCGAAGTGCAGGCTCGGCAGCATCGTCGCCACCCGCACCGCCTTGCCGTCCATCACGCCCTTGATGATCTCGTCGGCGTCGATCGCGTAGGCGAGCGCCTGGCGGACGCGCTTGTCCGCGGTGGGCCCCGCGTACGGGCCGGTGGGCTTGTGGGCCGCGTCCATCTGGTGGGTGTAGATCATGAGCTGGATCGTGCGGATGGACGGCGCGGTGCTGAGGTAGATCTTGGGGTGCTTCTCGATGATGCCGGCCAGATGGGGCGGGATGTTCACCGCCACGTCGATCTCGCCGTTCTGGAGCGCGGCCACCCGCACCGCGTCGTCGGGGATCGGCTTGAACACGATGGTCTTGATCTTGGCCGCCCCGCCCCAGTAGCCGGGGAAGGCCTCCATCACGATCTCCTCGTCCTTCGACCAGCGGACGAACTTGTAGGGCCCGGTCCCGATCGGGTTCCGGGAGATCGCGGCCGGGTCCTTGCCCGCGTACTCCTTGGGCGGGTACATCGCGGCCTGGCGCAGGGCCAGGTGGACCACGAACACCGGCCACGGCTTCTTGGTGTGGATGCGCACCGTGTACGGGTTCACGATCTCCACCCGGTCGATCGGTGCGAACGAGGACGAGCCGCGCAGCTTGTTGGCCGGGTTGATGAGGCGCTCGATGCTGAACTTGACCGAGTCGGCGTTGAAGTCCTCACCGTTGTGGAACTTGACGCCCCGGCGGAGCTTGAACTCCCAGACGGTCGGCGCCACCAGCTTCGGCATCTCGGCCGCGAGCGCGGGCACCAGCTTGAGATTCTGATCGCGCTCGATCAGCGACTCGAACATCTGCGCGCCGACGTTCGACGCCGGCTGCTCCTGCTGGTGCATCATGTCGAGCGTGGTGGGGTCCACGCCCT
>JBGQHJ010000205.1:0-7211 GCA_041497895.1 Methylomirabilia bacterium | reverse complement strand
GCCGAAGCCCTTGATCTCGCTGTAGCCGAGGCCGGTCGCCCGCAGGAGCTGGCGCCCGGCGAACTCGCCGAGCGAGCCGACCGGCTGGGTGTAGACGCGTACCGGGAGCTTCTTGTCGCGGATCTCGCGGACCGAGGTGATCCCGAGCCTCTTCGTCGCCATGGCGACGAGATAGTAGGTGTCGAAGCCGCCCACGAGGGCCCGGAGGTTCTCGAGCTTCTCGGTGTAGGCCTCCTTGCCCTCATAGGCCCAGCGGTTGGTCACCGTGAAGGACAGGCCGAGCGGCGTCTCGTTCTTGGCCACCAGGCGCGGGTTGCCGACGCCGCCCGCGCGCGGCTTGACGTCGATGTTGGAGCCGGGCGGCAGGGTCTTGCGCAGCAGCTCCGCGATGGTGGCGCCGTAGACGTACCAGGCGCTCCCGGTGTCCAGCGTGGCGAAGGCGAGATTGACCGGCGCCGGCGCCTGGGCGGAAGACTCCGGCACGGAAACCGCTACCACGAGCAGGACCGCGAGCAGCACGCTCATTCGGGGCCGCGCCATCGCAGGATTCTGCCAGATCGTCGGGAGTGGGTCAAACGGAGGCCGAGCGGCGGCGGCTCTATTCCGCCCACAGCTCGATCGGCGTGTCGCGCCCGCGCAGCACGTGCCGCCCGCGGGAGGTGAGCCCGGCCAGCACGCCGGGATCCGCGGCCTCCCGCTCGACGGCGGCGACGAGCGCGCCGCTGGCCACGATGCCGGCGCCCATCTCGCGCGTGAGGGCCTGCAGGCGGCTGGTGACGTTGGTCGTGTCGCCCACCGTCGCGAACGCCATGCTCCGGCGGCTGCCGATGTCCCCGGCCACCACCGGGCCGTAGTGCAGGCCGAGCCCCATGCGCAGCGCGGGCAGGCCGGCTGGGGTCCGCTCGCGGTTCCAGGCCTCGAGCGCCTCCCGCATGCCGCGCGCGCAGGCCAGGGTGTCGGTCGCGTCGCGCGGCCCCGGGTCCGGCACGCCGAACGTCGCCAGCAGGGCGTCGCCGATGAACTTCTCGAGCCAGCCGCCGTGGCGGAACACCTCCTCCTCCATGCGCCCGTGAAAGTCGCGCAGGAGCGCCATGACCTCCTCCGGCGTCATCTCCTCGGCCATCGTGGTGAAGCCGACCAGGTCCGCGAACAGCACGCCGACGGACTGCCGGCGGACCCGGCCCAGGGGCTCGTCGCGCTCGGCCAGCGCGTCCACCACCTTGGGCGAGAAGTAGCGCGCGAGGTTGCCGCGGGTGCGTTCGGCGTCGACCCGCTCGGCCACCAGCGTGCGCGAGCGGCGGACGAGGAGCGCCAGCCCGGCGCTCACCAGCAGGAAGGCGATCACCTCGTTCTGGTACTTCAGGATCGAGGCGTAGTTCGGATCGAGGTACCGGGAGAGCGTGGTCGTCCCGCCCCGCGGGTCGAGGATGGTCTCGGGCCGGGTCGCGATCCAGAGGAACCCGAGCGTCCAGGCCCCGGCGCCGCACAGCCCCGTCCACAGCAAGAGGCGCGGTCGGAACGAGAACGCGGCCTGCATCAGGAAGAGGAAGAAGTACATGAAGGACGCCCAGCGCAGCGGCAGGGGCCGCGGCAGCCCGCCCGGCTCGAACGGGTTCGGCAGCAGGAGCGCCGCCACCAGCGCGAGGGAGTCCACCAGCATGAAGGCGTACGGGGTGATCGGCGGCGCCATCCGCCGGGAGTACATCCAGAGCTGGGCCAGGCCGGTGACGAGGAAGAACGCGGCGGTGCCGAGCACCCACGCGAGCGCGAGGCCCCGCAGCGGGTTCGCCAGCGCCAGCCAGCCGATGATGACCACCACCGCGGCGGAGCGGGTGGCCGCCGCCAGCATGAGCCCGCGGCGCTCCTCACGCGCGAAGGCGGCCTCGAGGCGGCCCCGCGCGCCGACGTCCGTCACCGGGCGGTCTACCGGAAGCGGGCGGGACGGTAGCACGCGAGACGCGGGTCGAGCGCGCCGTCGAGGATCTCCGCGGCGACGACACGGCCCCAGAGCGGGCCGAGCGTGACCCCGCTGTGCGAGACCACGACGTAGAAGCCCTCGACGCCGGGGAGCGTGCCGACCATCGGCCGCTCGTCACGCGGCATCGGCCGCACGCCGATCCGCGTGGCCTCGACGCGCGCGCCCGCCAGCGCGGGCAGGTGCGCGGCCACGGCCGCGAGCGAGCGCTCGGGCGGCCACGGCGCGCCGGCCTCGGCCCAGGTCTGGTCGTGCGCGCCCTCGGCGAGCACGACGCGCCCGCCGCCGTCGGGGCGGAAGTGGCAGCCCGGCGCGTGCACCGGCCGCCGCAGCGTCGTGGCGACCGGCGCGGTGTAGATCAACCGGCCCGGCACGCGATCGAGCCGCAGGGCGACCCCGGCCAGCGCGGCCACCTCCCCCGCTGCGATGCCGGCGCAGTCCACCACCCAGTCGGCCGCGAAGCGACCGCCGCGCTCGGTGCGCACCCCGCGCACCCGGCGGCCCTCGCGCTCGATCACGGCGACGCGCTGGCCGGGAACGACGCGCGCGCCGCGGCGGCCGGCCTCGGCCAGGAGCGCGGCGATGAAGGGCACGACCTCCACGTAGCCCTCGCCCGGCGTCCAGATCACCTGCTCGACGTCGGCCGCGATGTGAAGATCCGGCTCGAGCTCCCTGGCCTGGCGCGGCGAGATCCGCTCGACCGCGTAGCCCCAGCCGCTCAGGCGATCCACCGCCTGCGCGAGGCGGGCGCGGCCGGCGGGCTCCGCCTCCCAGGCGAGCGCACCCTCCTGGTGGAGCCAGCCACCGCCGCCCAGCTCCTTGGCGAGCGCGGCGTGCTCCTCCAGGCTCGCGACGTTCAGCTCATGGTAGTCGCGCGGCGTCTTGTTGAAGGAGTTGGTCCACGCGAAGCTCGCCCCGGAGGTCCCGGCGCCGGGCGCGCCGGCCTCGAGCACGGTGACGGCGGCGCCGCGCTCGGCGAGGCGATAGGCCACGTTGGCGCCGACGCACCCCGCTCCGATCACGAGGACGTCGGCGCCCGGCATGGCCCCTACTTGTTGGGCTGCGGGGTGAGGCGCAGGTAGGGCTTGAGCGCGCGCCAGCCCTTGGGGAACTTGGTCTTGGCTTCCTCGTCGGTGACCGCGGGCACGATGATCACGTCCTCGCCCTGCTTCCAGTTCACGGGCGTGGCGACGCGGTAGCCGTCCGTGAGCTGCAGCGAGTCGATCACGCGCAGGATCTCGTCGAAGTTCCGCCCGGTGGTCTGGGGATAGGTGATCATGAGCCGGATCTTCTTCTTGGGATCGATGACGAACACGGTGCGGACGGTGTACACCTCGTCGTGCGCCGGGTGCATCATGCCGTAGAGGTTCGCCACCTTCCGCTCGGGGTCGGCCACGATCGGGAAGTTGGGCTCGTAGCCCTGCGTCTCCTTGATGTCCTTCATCCAGCCCTTGTGCGAGTCCACCGGATCGATGGAGAGCCCGATGCACTTGACGCCGCGCTTGTCGAAGTCGCCCTTCAGGCGCGCCACGTAGCCGAGCTCGGTGGTGCACACCGGCGTGTAGTCGCGCGGATGGGAGAAGAGGACGGCCCACTGGTCCCCGATCCAGTCGTGGAACTTGACCGGGCCCTGGGTGGTCTCGGCGGTGAAGTCGGGAGCGGTGTCTCCGAGTCTCAGTGACATGTGCGGGTCCTCCTGGTGCGCAGCGGTTGACCTACTTGGGGCTGACGAGGGGCGGGCATCGGCGCGCTCCGGTCATGTGGCGACGGGCGTGTCCGGCCGCCCGCCCCATTCGGTCCACGAGCCGTCGTACACCGCCGCGTCGCGCCGGCCGAGCCGGTACAGCCCGAGCGCCAGCACCGCCGCGCTGACGCCGGAGCCGCAGGTGGCCACCACCGGCTTCGCGGGGTCGAGCCCGGCGCGCGTGAAGGCGCCCCGCACGTCGTCGGCGGGCAGCATCGCGTCGTCGGCGGCGCGGAACAGTTCGTTGTACGGCAGGTTCATGCTGCCGGGAATATGGCCGCCGCGCAACCCCGGCCGGATCTCGGGCTCGGTCGCGGTGAAGCGCGCGCGCGAGCGCGCGTCGACGATCTGGGCGTCGGGCCGATCCAGGATGGCCAGCATCCGGGTCAGGTCGGCGACCAGCTCCTTGTGAAAGATGGCGGTGAATCCCCGCGGGGCCGGCGAGAGCACCCCCGACTCGATCGGCCGGCCCTCCTTCTTCCACTTGCCGAGGCCGCCATCCAGCACCGCCACCCGGTCGTGCCCGAACGCGCGGAACGTCCACCAGACCCGGGCCGACGCGATGAGGCCGCGCCCGCCGTAGGCCACCACCCGGTCGCCGCCGCCGATGCCGAGCGCGCCCACCGCGTCCGCGAAGGCTCGGGCGTCGGGCAGCATGTGGGGCAGGGGGATCGCATGGTCGGCGACGGCGTCGATGTCGAAGAAGACCGCGCCCGGGACGTGGGCCTGCGCGAACTCGGCGCGCGCGTCCCGCTCGAGGTGCGGCAGGTAGAAGGTGGCGTCCACCACCTTGAGATCGGGCTCGCCCAGGTGGGCGGCCAGCCACTCGGTGGTGACGAGCGGATCGGGCAGCGAATCGGTCATCGCGCTCCCTTCGCGTCCGCGTCGGCGGGCCGCGCCGGCAGGAGCGCGTGCGGGCTCACCCCGCGCGGATCGAGGGCCTCTTCCCACCGCAAGTACGCCTCCATCGCGGCGCGCCCGCGCTCGTACGGCTTCTGCACCACGTCGTCCGCCTCGTCGAGCATGCGGCCGGGCCCGGTCTCGACGGGGAGCCCGGCCGCCTTCCACGCGGCGAGGCCGCCGTCGAGCACGCATGCATTGGCGTACCCGATCCGTCTCAAGGTCGCCGCGGCCAGGGTGGACTGCACGCCGTCGGCGCAGGTGAGGAGCACGCGCTCGCGCTTGTCGGGGGCGGCGCGGCCGATGTGCAGCTCGAGCCCCCCGCGGCCGAGCCACTGAGCGCCGGGGACGTGGCCGCGCTGGTAGGCGTCGCTCGGATCCACGCACACGATCACGCCGTCGCCGGGCGGTCCCGGCGGCACGCGCTCGACCACCCGGCGCGCCGCCTCGTAGCCGAACGGCACCGTGGCGGGCTGCCCCGTCTCGAGGGGACGGCCCGAGCGCTCCCAGGCGGGCACGCCGCCCTCCAGCACCGCCACGTGCGAGTAGCCCATGCGCTTGAGCCAGCCGGCGGTCATGATCGAGCGGCCGAACCCGTCGCAGATCAGGACCAGCCATCCCGCGCGCACCGCCACGTACTCGTCGGTGGCCTGCACCGCCTGGCCGCCGGGCGCCCACTGAGAGCCCGGCACGTGGCCGGCCTCGTACTCTTCCCTGGTTCGCACGTCGAGCAGGGTCACGTTCTCGCGCCGGCGCCGGCTCCAGCTCCAGCGCTCGGCCACCGCCTCGGGCGAGACCAGCGGCGTGCCGTCCTCGGCGGCCATCCGCGCCGCGATCTCGATGGCCCGGGCGCGACTCTTCTCCGACGGGGCGGGTGGCCAGCGGCTGGCGCCGCGCTCCAGCTCGAGCCCGTCGAGCTGCCACCCCATGGTCCCGTTCTTCACCGCGACGATCGGGTTGGGCAATCCCATGCGGCGCAGCGACTCGGCGCCCAGATAGGACCGCGTGCGGCCGCCGCAGTGCACCACGATGGTCTGGTCCGGCCGCTGCACCACCTCGCCGATGCGGAGCACCAGCTCGCCGCCCGGCATGCTCCACGCCCCGGGCAGGCAGCCGCGGTGGTATTCCTCGGGCGTGCGCGTGTCCACGATGACCATGTCGTGGCCCTCCGCGATGCGGGCGGAGAGCTCGAGCGGCGTGATCTCGGGCGTCTTGCGATCGTGCAGCACGTGCTCCCCGAAGACCTTGCTCGGCACGTTGAGGCCCTGGACCACCGGCCGGCCGGCGCGGCGCCAGCCGTCGAGCCCGCCGGTCAGCACGAAGACCTCGGTGTAGCCCATCTCGACGAGGGTGGGCGCGGTCAGCGCGGAGAGCCGACCGTCCTCGTCGTAGAGGACGATCACCGTCGAGAGCGCGGTGACCAGCCCGGGCAGCCGCAGCTCCAGCGCGCGGCGGGGTAGAGGCGTCGCGCGGAAGATGTGCCCGCGCTCGAACGCGGCGCGCTCGCGCACGTCGAGCAGGGCGTGCGGGGCGGGCTGCTCCAGCAGCGTGGCGAGCTGCTCGGGGGAGATCGCGCCGGGGGTCATCCTCCGGACGCTAGCCGGGGACCGGTGCCCTGTCAAGCGAGGGTTGTTCGGCCGCGGCGGGTCAGGCCAGCGCGGTCACCTCGTCGGCGGAGAGCCAGATCTCCCAGATGACGTAGCTGCCGTTGCGGTCGAGCGCGGTGAGGGCCGCGAGGACCTCCCGGCGCGCGAGCCGCAGCGGCCCGGCCAGGAACCGCTCGAGCTCCCACGAGTCGTCGAAGCGCCGGGCCGGCCGCGCGCTCCGGTTGGCGCCGAAGGGCGCGTAGGCGAGCGAGTAGGCGCGATCCGGGGTCCGCGTGATCTGCACCGATCCGTTCAGTTTCATCGCCATCCTCCTCGAGGAGGCAGACGGCGGCGGTCGGGGCTCCGTTTACGCGGGACGGTATCGGGGACCGGCCGTAAACGCGCGCGGGGATGGGCCCGTCGAAGGGACATGGATCGGCTGCCGTCGCTGCACGCCCTGGTCGTCTGGGGGGTCACCTTCTATCTGGTGACCCACGGCATGCTGCCGCCGGCCACGAGCGAGGCGGAGGCCCGCGATCTGGCCGCCGCCTTCTGCCACGCCGGCTCCGCGTGGGTGCGGTCGGGCTGGCGCCGGCGGCGCGCGGGCGCCTCGCGCTAGCGCTTCGCCTGCAGCGCGCGCGCCATCGCCTCCACCGCCGCGTCCACCTGCTTGCGCGACACGTCCAGGTGGGTGACCGCCCGCAGGCGCCGCTCGCCCATCACGCTGAGCCGCACCTGCCCGTCCTCGAGCAGCCGGTCGGCCAGGCCCTGCGCGGTGAGCCCCGGGACCGTCACGTCGAAGATCACGATATTGGTCCTCGCGCGGGGGATCGCGAGCCTGCCCGGCATCGCGCTCGACCCCGCCCACGTCGAGACCAATATCGTGATCTTCGACGTGACGGTCCCGGGGCTCACCGCGCAGGGCCTGGCCGACCGGCTGCTCGAGGACGGGCAGGTGCGGCTCAGCGTGATGGGCGAGCGGCGCCTGCGGGCGGTCACCCACCTG
>JBGQHJ010000204.1:0-7235 GCA_041497895.1 Methylomirabilia bacterium | reverse complement strand
GCACGTAGCCGAAGCCGTCGGCCAGGGTGAAGGCCAGCTCCTGCACCGCGGTCGAGCCGGCCTCCCGGATGTGGTAGCCGGAGATCGAGACCGGGTTGAAGCGCGGCACGTGGCGCGAGCAGAACTCGATGGTGTCGACCACCACCCGGACCGCGGAGTCGGGGGGCGAGATCCACTCCTTCTGGGCGATGAACTCCTTCAGCATGTCGTTCTGCATGGTGCCGCCGATCTTGTCCCAGCCCACCCCCTGCTTGTCGGCGAGCGCCAGGTACATGGCGAGCGCCACCGACGCGGTGCAGTTGATCGTCATCGAGGTCGTCACCTGGTCCAGCGGGATATCGCGGAACAGGATCTCGAAGTCGGCGAGCGTCGAGACCGAGACGCCCTCGCGACCGACCTCGCCGCGCGCCCGCGGGTGGTCGGCGTCGTAGCCCATGAGGGCGGGCATGTCGAAGGCGGTGGAGAGCCCGGTCTGGCCCTGCTGGAGGAGGTACTTGAAGCGGGCGTTGGTGTCCTCGGGACGGCCGAAGCCCGCGAACATCCGCATGGTCCAGAGCCGGCCGCGGTACATGGACGGATAGGGCCCGCGGGTGTACGGGAACTCGCCCGGGTAGCCGAGCTTGTCCTCGTAGCGCCACCCGGCGAGATCCTCCGGGGTGTAGAGCGGCTGCACCGGGATGCCCGAGAGCGTCTCGTAGGGCACGTCCCGCTCGGGCGCGCGCCGCACGAACGGCCCGTAGCTGTCCCGTTCCCAGCGCTCCTTGCCCTCGGCCATGGTCCGCGCTCCCTCTCAGGCCGCCGGCCCGGTGGCGGCGAGCAGGTGACGGGCCACGACCAGCTTCTGGATCTGGGACGTGCCCTCGTAGATCTGGGTGATCTTGGCGTCGCGGAAGTGCCGCTCGACCTGATACTCCTTGATGAAGCCGTAGCCGCCGTGCACCTGGATCGCGTCGGTGGTCACGCGCATCGCGGTCTCGGAGGCGAAGAGCTTGGCCATCGACGCCTCGTGGCCGTAGGGGGCGCCGGAGTCCTTGCGCCAGGCCGCGCGCAGCGTGAGCAGGCGGGCCGCCTCGATGGCGGTCGCCATGTCCGCGAGCATCCACTGCACCATCTGGTGCTGCGCGATGGCCGCCCCGAAGCTCCTGCGCTCGCGCGCGTACGCCAGCGCCGCCTCGTAGGCCGCCGCCGCGATGCCGACCGCCTGGGCCGCGATGCCGATGCGGCCGCCGTCGAGGGTGCCGAGCGCGATCCGGAATCCCTGCCCGGCCTCGCCGAGCCGCTGGGACGCGGGGACCCGGCACCGCTCGAAGAGGAGCTCGGCGGTGTCGGACGCCCGGATGCCGAGCTTGTCCTCGGTCTTCACCACCGTGAAGCCCGGCGTGCCCTTCTCGACCAGGAACGCGCTGATGCCGCGATGACCGGCCGCGCGGTCGGTCTGGGCGAAGACGAGCGCGGCGGCCGACTCCCGGCCGTTGGTCACGAAGACCTTGCGGCCGTCGAGCACGTAGCCCTCGCCGTCGCGCACCGCCAGGGTGTTCTGGTTGCGGGCATCGGAGCCCGCCTCCGGCTCGGTGAGGGCGAAGCAGCCGAGCTTCTGCCCGGAGGCGAACGGGGCGAGGAAGCGCGCCTGCTGCTCCGGGGTCCCGTACCGGAGCACCGGATCGCAGTAGAGCGAGTTGTTCACCGACATGATGACCGCGTGGGAGGCGCAGGCGCGCGCGATCTCCTCGAGGGCCAGCACGCAGGCGACGGTGTCGCCCCCGCTGCCCCCGAGGGCCTCGGGCACCGCGATGCCGAGCAGGCCCAGCTCGCCCATGCGCGCCACCGTCTCGCGCGGGAAGCGCGCCTCGCGGTCGATCACCTCCGCGATCGGGCGCACCTCCTTGTCCGCGAACTCGCGGGCGAGGTCCCGGATCATGGTCTGCTCTTCGGTCAGGTCCAGGTGCACTCCGCTTTCTCCTGCTGTCTGCCGTTTACTTCTTCCGGCGCTTCAGCTGCGGGGGCCCCGATATGGCCCCCGCACTCCCCCCGGCCGCGGACATCCGTTTACTCGCTGTCGCCGTGCTCTCTTGGCTTCCTCTATTTGTCCAGGAGGTGCTTGAACTCCTGGGTGAGCAGCGGAGCGACTTCGAAGAGGTCGCCCACGATGCCGTAGTCGGCGATCTTGAAGATCGGGGCCTCCGGGTCCTTGTTGATCGCGCAGATCACCTTGGACGTGCGCATGCCGGCCAGGTGCTGGATCGCGCCGGAGATGCCGAAGCCCAGGTAGAGCTTCGGCGAGATCGTCCGGCCGGTCTGGCCGATCTGAAAGCGATGCGGCCGCCAGCCCGCGTCCACCGCGGCGCGGGAGGCGCCGACCGCCGCGCCCAGCACCTTGGCCAGCTCTTCCAGGATGACGAAGTTCTCGGGTCCCTTGAGCCCGCGCCCCCCGGAGACCACGATATCGGCCTCGCTCAGCTCGGGCAGGCCGGTGGAGGCCTCCTGGCGCCGCTCGACCAGCTTCATGGTCTCGCTCGGGATGTTCGCGGCGGGCTTCTCCACCGCCGGAGCCGCGCCGGCCTGCGCGTCACCGGGGCGGAACACGTTGGGCCGGAGCGTCGCCATCCACGGCGTCTTCGACCACGTCATCTTCGACACCAGCTTGCCCGCGTAGACCGGCCGCGTGGCGACCAGCTTGCCCCCGTCCAGGGCCATGGCGGTCGAGTCGGCGGACAGCCCGGCCCCGAGCCGTGCGGCCAGCCGCGCCATGAATTCGCGCTGCCGCGTGGTGACCGGCGCGAAGATCGCCTGCGGCGACTCCTTGCCGGCCAGGTCGGCCACCACCGGAGTCCACACCTCGGCCCGGTACGGCGCGAACGCCGCGTTCTCGAGCAGCCACACCCGCTTGGCGCCCCACTCCCCGAGCTGCTTGATGCCCTCGGGCGTCGCCTTGTCGGTCACCCACACCGCCTCGGCCTGAGCGCCCGCCTGCCCGGCCAGGCGCGAGGCCTCGCCCAGCACCTCGGCCATCACCTTCTTCGGTGCGCCCTGCCGATCGTCTTCCACCAAGCACCAGTACGCGCCGGCCATGTTTCTTGCCTTTCTCTCGTTGTGGAAGTTAGATCGCCTTGGCGTCTTCGCGGAGGGCGCGAACCAGCTCCTTGACCGCCTCGGCGGGCTCGCCCTGGATGACGCGGCCGGGCGGGCGCGGCGGCAGGCTCTCGAGCTTGACCACCGAGAGCACGGGCGGCTCGGCCGTCATCCCGACGTCTGCGGCCTTCACTTCCTTGATCTCCTTCTTCTTGGCGCCCATGATTCCCTTGAGCGTGGGATAGCGTGGCTCGTTGAGCCCCTTCTGCGCGGAGGCCACCGCCGGCAGCGGGAGGTCGAAGATCTCGAGCCCGCCCTCCATCTGGCGCCCCACCCGGATCGTCTTGCCGTCCGCGTCGACGGCCTCCTCCATGATCCAGGACGCGACCGGCCAGCCCAGCAGCTCCGCGACCTGCGCGGCGACCGCGCCCATGTCGTCGTCGATGGCCTGGCGGCCGAAGAGCGCGAGCGCGGGCGCCTCCTGCTTGATCACCGCGGCGAGCGCGCGCGCGGTCATCAGGGTGTCGGCTGCGTCCCAAGCCGGATCCTTGAGGTGCATCGCGCGGTCGGCGCCCATGGCCAGGCACGAGCGCAGCGCCTCCTTGCCGCGCTCGGGGCCGAGAGAGACCACGACCACCTCGCCCTGCCCGCGCTTCTCCTTGATCCGGAGCGCCTCCTCCAGCGCGAACTCGTCGTAGGGAGAGA
Organism: Methylomirabilia bacterium; assembly: GCA_041497895.1. Lineage (GTDB taxonomy): Bacteria > Methylomirabilota > Methylomirabilia > Rokubacteriales > CSP1-6 > CAMLFJ01. The sequence goes on along the minus strand of JBGQHJ010000204.1, from coordinate 3,461 downwards.
CGATCCAGGTGATGCCGGCGGTGTCGATGGCTCGGCCGTCCCCGCCGATCTTCACCTGCGTGGCCGTGTCAGGGACCTGCTTGATCATCACGAGGATTTTCATTCTGAGAGCCCTCTGGTGACTCGGTTGCCAATGTCGACCGGATTGGGAGTCAGGCACTCCGATCGGGTGTCGTAGCGCAGCTGGCGCGTGATGCGGAAGCGATCGCCGGGGATGAAGACCCGGTCGTAGACCACGGGCGTCCCGTCCGCGCCCACCGAGACGCGGTCGGAGCGGAAGGCGGCGATGCCCGGCCGGCAACCGAGCTCGCGGGCGGCGCGGCGCTCGAGCGACACCGCGGCGACCGTCTCGCGGGCCTCGGTGATGTCGATCCCGAGCTTGAAGGCGAGCACCTGCCGGAGCGGGGTCACCGCCAGGTCCGCCTTGGAGACCTCGACGCCGAGGGCGGCGGGCAGGTACGAGGCCTGGAAGCTCACCGGCTCTCCGTCGACGAGTCGCAGCCGCTCGAGCACGAACACCTCCGCCCGCGCGGCGAGTCCGAGGGGCTCGGCCACGCGTGTATCGGCGGGCTCGGTGTAGCTCCGCAGGAAGCGCGTCGCCACGTCCTCGCCGAGGGCGGAGAGGTCGCCCGCCAGCGCGCGCAGGTGCAGGATGTCGTAGTCGATGGCGGGGCGGGCGACGAAGGTACCGAGGCCGTGGCGCCTCGCGATGAGGCCGTCGCGCTCGAGGAGATCCAGGGCCTGGCGAAGGGTCATCAGGGTGACCCCGAACTCGCGGGCCAGGCTGCGCTGGGTGTCGAGGCGCTTGCCGGGTCCCTGGCCGCCCGCGACGATGCGCTCGCGCAGCGTCTGGGCGATCTGGTGATAGCGCGGCACGCGACTGGCCAAGCGACGCTCCCCCTCGCTGACTGTTCTAGAACTCCGGTTGGCCGCTCAACGCCCTCGTCGAGCTTTTTGTCGGGATTCATGCAGGCGCGACAGGCAGTTACTGCGACCGGCGCCCATTGTAACCGCGCCGGGCGGGCGGGGTCAATGGCCGCCGGTCAGGCGGCCGGCTCCGCGCCCAGGCGGTGGGAGAGCGCGATCAGGGCCTCGAGCCGCCCGGCCGCCGCGCCGGTATCCACCGAGTGCGCGGCGAGGCCGACGCCTTCCTTCAGGTCGCGGGCCTTGGCCCCGGCCACCAGGGCCGCCGCCGCGTTCATCAGCACGATGTCGCGGCGCGGCCCCGGCTCGCCGGCCAGGACGCGGCGGATGATCTCGGCGTTCTCCTGCCGGTCGCCCCCCTGCAGGTCCGCGATGGCCGCGCGCGGCATGCCGAAGTCCTCGGGGCGGACCCGCGTGGCGCGGACCACTCCCTCGTGCACCTCGGCGATGTGGCTCTCCCCGGTGTTGGAGATCTCGTCGAGGCCGTCGGCGCCGTGGACGACGAAGGCGCGGATCGTGCCGAGCTCGGCCAGCACCCGGGCCAGCGGCTCGACCAGGGTCGGCGAGTACACCCCGATCACCTGGGCGTTGGCGCCCGCGGGATTGGTGAGGGGGCCCAGCATGTTGAAGACGGTTCGCACGCCCATCTCGCGCCGCGCGGCCATCACGTGCTTCATGGCGGTGTGCAGCAGGGGCGCGTACAGGAACCCGATGCCCACCTCGTCGATGCAGCGGGCGACCCTGGCGGGCGCGAGCTCGATGTTGATCCCGAGCGTCTCCACCACGTCGGCCGAGCCGCAGAGCGAGGACACCGAGCGGTTGCCGTGCTTGGCCACCTTGAGCCCCGCTCCCGCCACCACGAACGCGGTGGCGGTGGAGACGTTGAAGGTGCCGGAGGCATCGCCCCCGGTGCCGCACGTGTCGATGAGCATCTCGCGATCGGTACCGGTCTGCGCCACCAGATCCGCATCGTGCGCCCGGACCTTCACCGCCTTCTGCCGCATGACCTGGGCGAAGCCGATCAGCTCCTCGACGGTCTCGCCCTTCATGCGGAGCGCGGTGAGGAAGGCGGCGATCTGGGCGTTGGTGGCCGCCCCCGACATGATCGCCTCCATGGCCGCCGCCGCCTCGAGCCGGGTCAGGTCGCGCCGGTCGACGAGGGCGCGGACCGCCTCGGTGATGATCGGGCTCGTCATGGTGCGCCCGCTCCCGCGAGGCCCCGGCCGCCCGCGCGCTGGATGGTGGCCACCGCGCGCAGCACGTCCTGGATCTGGAGCGGCTTGGACAGGACGAGGTCGACCCCGTTGGTGCGCAGCTCCTCCGGCGCGACCTCCACTCCGAACCCGCTCATCATCACCACCGGCACCTCCGGGGTCTTCGTCTTCACCGCGCGCGCGAGCTGCCAGCCCGTCATGCCGGGCATCGCCAGGTCGGTGAAGACCAGGTCGAACCGCTCGGCCGCGAGGCGATCGACCGCCGCCTGCCCGCTCCCCTCGACCACCGCCACGTGCCCGGCGGTGGTCAGGATGTCCGCCACCACCTCGGCCACCTCTTCCTCGTCGTCCACCACCAGGCAGCGCAGGACCACCGAGGAGTCGATGGGCGGAGCGGGGGGCGGCGAGGCCTCCGCGACGTGGTCGCTCGCCGGGAAGACCAGCCGGAAGGTGGTGCCGCGTTCCTCCTCGCTCTCGACGGTGATGCGCCCGCTGTGACGCGCCAGGATACCATACGCCATCGAGAGCCCGAGACCGGTGCCCTTCGGGCCCTTGGTGGTGAAGAACGGGTCGAAGATCTTCTGCCGGATGGGCTCGGGAATGCCGGTGCCGGTGTCGATCACCTCGACCGCGGCCTGCCCGTCCGGCGTGCTCGTGCGCAGGGTGAGCCGCCCGCCCTTGGGCATGGCGTCGACCGCGTTGAGCACCAGGTTCGTGAAGGCCTCGCGCAGCTCGGCGGGGTCACCCGCGATCTGGGGCAGGTGTTCGGCCAGCTCGGTGACCACCTCGATCTCGACGCCGCGGCGCCGGGCGTCCTGCCGCCACGTCGATTCGGTGGCCTCGAGCACCTGCTGCACGATCTGGTTGAGGTCCACCGCCACCGCCGGCTGGTCCCGGCGGATGCCGGTGAAGTCCTGGAGACGGCGTACGGTGCGGGCCCCGTCCATCGCCGCGCGCTCGATCACCTTGAGCCACTGGCGGAGCTTCACGTCCTGGACGCGCTCGAGCAGGAGCTGGGCACGGCCCAGGATCGAGGCGAGCACGTTGTTGAAGTCGTGCGCCACGCCGGAGGCCATCTCGCCCAGCGCCCGCAGCTTCTCGGTGCGCACGAGCTGGTCCTGCGCGGCGGCCAGCTCGCCGAAGGCGCGCGTGCGCTCCTCGTAGAGCCGGGCGCTCCGGAGCATGAGGGCCGCGAGCTGCGCGATGTTCGCCAGCAGCCGCTCGTCGGCGTCGGTGAACGCTCGATCCGGGCTGCGCAGCGAGAGCACCCCGAGCACGCGGTCGCCCGCGGTCATCGGCACGATCAGGCAGTACGGCAGGCCG
>JBGQHJ010000203.1:0-7240 GCA_041497895.1 Methylomirabilia bacterium | reverse complement strand
GGGATGACCACGAGCGTGGGCCGGATCCGCGCAGACCCCGCGCTCGAGCACGGCGTGAAGTACGTGCTGGTGTCGCACAACACCAAGATGGGCGCGGCCAAGGGGGCGGTGCTCACCGCAGAGTGGCTGGTGGCCGGCGGCACGATCTGAGGGCCGCCGGCTTGACTCGGCCCCGCGTTTCTCCCATAGTCTGACCGGTCGGGCGCGAGCCACTCCGAGTGCCGCGACGGGAGGAGACCCCATGGCGGGAACGAGCACGCTCAAGTACGAGGTCGTCGAGGGATGGGAGCAGCTGCCCGCAGGCTACCTGCACCGCGACGTGGCGGGCGTGGCGGTCGACGGCGAGGACCGCGTCTACCTGATCTGCCGCGGCGATCATCCGATCATCGCGTACGACCGCAACGGCAAGTTCCTGGGCTCCTGGGGCGAGGGCCAGTTCACCTACCGCACCCACGGCATCACGGTCGGGCCCGACGAGATGCTCTACTGCACCGACGACGGCAACCACACGGTGCGGAAGTTCACCCCGAAGGGCAAGCTGCTGATGACGCTCGGCACGATGGACAAGCCCGCCGACACCGGCTACGACGGCAAGGACTACATGACGATCACGAAGCCGGCCGACGGATTCAACCGGCCCACGAATCTCGCGGTGGGCCCGAAGGGCGATCTCTACGTCTCCGACGGCTACGGCAACTGCCGCGTGCACCAGTTCGGGGCCAACGGGGATCTGAAGCGCTCGTGGGGCGTGCCCGGCACCGGGCCCGGCCAGTTCTACCTGCCCCACGGCATCGCGGCGGCGGCCGACGGGCGCATCTTCGTCTGCGACCGGGAGAACGACCGCATCCAGATCTTCAGCCCCGACGGTGAGTACCTCTCCGAGTGGACCGACACCCAGCGGCCCACGCACCTCGTGTTCGACGCGCAGGGGCGCGCCTACGTCTCCGAGCTGTGGTGGCACAAGGGGGACTCGGCGCCGCGGCAGGGCCGGAAGATCACCGAGCCCCTCTACGGGCGCGTGAGCGTGTTCGACCGCGACGGGCGGCTCCTCACCCGCTGGGGCACGCCCGAGGCCACCGCGGCCGGCAGCTTCGCGGCCCCGCACGGCATCGCGGTGGACTCCCGCGGCGACATCTACGTGGCCGAGGTCACCTGGACGTTCGCGGAGAGCCGCGGCCGCGTGCCGGCCGGCTGCCACACCTTCCAGAAGTTCAGCCTCAAGGGCTGAGGCCTGCCGCGCGGCGACCAGCTGCTCTGGCTGATCGGAGGCTTCAAGCTCGCCAAGGGCGTGGCCCTCGCGGCGGCGGGCGTGGCGGCCGTCTACCTCACCCGTCACGACGCGGCGCAGACCCTCGCGCGCTGGATCACGCAGCTCCACCTGCGCCCGGGTCGCCACTGGGTGGACGGGCTGCTCGCGACCGTGCTCGACGCGAATCCCCAGACCCTGCGCGCGATCGAGGTGGGCACGTTCGTGTACGCCGCGGTGTTTCTCGTCGAGGGCGTGGGCCTGCTCCTCCGGCGGCGGTGGGCCGAGTACCTCACCGTGATCGCGACCGCGTCCCTTCTCCCCCTCGAGGTCTACGAGCTCGTCGAGCGCGTGCGGACGACCCGCGCGCTCATCGTCGTGGCCAACCTCGCGATCGTGCTCTACCTGATCGCTCGCCTGCGGGTCGAGCGCCGTGAAGACCGGGAGTGACCATGCCCTACGCGCCGAGCGAGAAGATCGGAGCCCTGACCCCGGCCGAGGCGGCGCGGTTCCTGGAGGAGCCGTGGACCGGCCGCATCGCGACGGTCGGCCCGGACGGCTGGCCGTACGTCGCGCCGGTCTGGTACGAGTTCGAGCCGGATCGGCGGAGTTTCCTGGTCGTGGGCCGCGAGCGCGCCCGGTGGATCGCCCACATCCGCGTCGACACCCGCGTGGCCTTCCACGTGGCGGACGACCTCCACGCGCATCACACCCGGGTGCAGGTGCAGGCGAGCGCGCGCATCCTGGAAGGCCCGGTGGCGCCCACCGCGAGCCCGATGCTGCTCGAGCTCACCCGACGCCTGTCGCTCCGTTACCTGGGCCCCGACGGGCCCCGCTACGCGGAGCGCACGCTCGCTCGGCCGCGAGTGCTGGTCCGTCTGGAGCCGGTCGCGTGGACGACCTGGACCGGCCAGGAGTGGCACCCGCGCTATCGCTGAGCGGGCTCAGGAGTCGCGGGACGTCATCCAGCGGATGAAGCCGAGGAGGAAGAGCCCGACGCCGACCAGGAGCGGGACCCAGTACTCGGGCACCCGCAGCACCTTGATCAGCACGATGCAGAGCCCGATGAACGCCACGATGAGCCCCGCCGTCATCAGCCCCCTGCCCGAGCCGCCCGCCATGCCGTGATCCTAGGGGCGGGCGCGCCCGTCGTCAAGGCACGCGGCGGGCACGGCCCGGGTCCGGACGGGCAGTCCCGCCTAGCCGCGCCTGCCCGACTCCGGTATCATCGCCGGCATGCCCCGCTCCTCCGGCGCGCCGGTCACCGCCGGCGACCTGCTCACGCTGGAGGAGCTCGGCCGATTCCGTCGCACCTCCACCCTGCACGGCGCCGGTCTGGTGCTGCACGCGTGGGCGATGATCGCCGGGGCGATCGCCCTCTACACGCTCTGGCCGTCTCCGGGGACGCTCGCGGTGGCGGTGGTGGTCATCGGCACGCGGCAGCTCGGGCTGATCGTGCTCATGCACGAGGCGTCGCACTGGCTCCTCTTCCCGAGCGGGCCGGCCAACACGCGGATCGGCACCTGGCTCTGTGCGGCGCCGCTCGGCGAGGATCTGCGCGCGTACCGGCGCCGGCACCATCAGCACCACCGGCTCACCCAGCAGCCGGACGATCCCGACCTGGCGCTCTCCGCGGGCCTGCCGTGCTCGCGCGGCCGGCTCGTGCTCGCGTTGCTCGCGGACGCGGCCGGCCTCACCGCGCTGGCCGCGGCGGCCCGGTGGCGCCCGTGGCGGGACGGCCCGGGGGCGGCGTGGCGCCGCGCGCGGGCGCCCCTGCTCGCCAACGCGGTGCTGGCGTGCGCCCTCGTCGCGGCCGGTGGCTGGCCGCTCTACCTGCTCACCTGGCTCCTGCCCTGGGCCACGTGGTACCGGGTCGTCACGCGCATTCGCAATATCGCCGAGCACGGCCTGGTCCCCGGCGCCGAGGATCCGCTGCGGAGCGCCCGCAGCGTCGGCGCGGGGCCGGTGGCGCGGGCGCTTGTGGCCCCCTACCGGGTGAACTACCATCTCGAGCATCACCTGCTCGTGTTCGTGCCCTGCTGGAAGCTGCCGCGGGTGCACGGGATGTTGCTCGCGAAGGGCTACCGGGATCGGATGGAGCGGTCCTCCAGCTATCTCGAGGTCCTGAATCGGGCCACGGCCCGGCGGAGGTCGTCATGACCGCGCGCCTCGCATCGTCGATCGCCGCGCTCGCGCTGCTCCTCGGGTGGGCGGCCGGGGCCTTCGCGACGCCATTCACCTTCAGCACCGGGGATTCCGACGGCCGGATCGCCACCGCCACGCGGCCGTCGGGCGGTGGGAAGATCGAGATCGAGTCGGCGGACGACTTCATCGTCGGGCCCGGCGTCGCCACGATCAACAAGGCGATCTTCACCGGGCTGCTGGCGGGTGGAACGGTGGGCGACGTGCGGGTGGAGATCTAACCCCCGATCTGCAGTCGTGGATCCGGAACGAGAACCTGGACCCGGACTGGTTGCGGATCGGCACCGACATCGTCGGGGGCAGCTCGGCCCCGGCCTTCGACGCGTCGTTCGCGCTGGCCGGGGATCTCGCGCCGGTGCCGGAGCCGGGGACCCTGCTGCTGCTCGGCTCGACGCTCGTGGGGCTGGGGATCCGGGCGCGCCGCCGCCGCTAGTCGCGATACCCCGCGGTGCCTGCCCCGGCCGCGCTCACGGCTGGGGGCGGGGCCGGTCCGCGAGGACCGCGATGCGGGCCAGCACCTCCCGCAGCTCGTCGCGCTCGGCGCGGAGCCGCGCGATGTCGGCCTGGAGCTGGTCGATGCCCACCACCCGGTCTCGCAGGTCCTTCACCTCGTGCGCGATCGCCAACAGGTGCCCTTGCAGGTCGTTCACGTGATCGATCCTTTCCGTGGATTCGTCGGCCGTGACAGACAGTGTACGGTGGCCGGCCCGCACCCGGTCGCATGTTTGCGCGCGCCCGGTTGTCGGGCCGGCCCAGTTGACGCTATGCTCTGCCGGTGAAGCCCCACGAGGAGATCGTCAGCGTCGGCGCGACTCGGGTGCAGGTCCTCATCGGCGGCGAGGGCGATCCCCTGCTGGTCCTCCACGGGGCGGGCGGCAACCGCGGCTGGCTTCGCTGGATGGACATGGTGGCCGCGCGCCACACGATCTACGCTCCGACCCATCCCGGCTTCGGCCGCTCGGACGCGGCCGACTGGATGGAAGGGATCGACGACCTGGCCCGCTTCTACCTGTGGTTCCTCGACGTGATGAGCCTCCGCCGGGTGCATTTGCTCGGCCACTCCATCGGCGGATGGACCGCGGCCGAGATGGCCACGATGTGCCCGGGCGCCGTCGATCGCCTGGTGCTGGTGGCGCCCACCGGCCTCAAGCCCGAGGTCGGTGAGATCCTCGACATCTTCTACTACCCGCCGGAAGAGCTGTTCAAGCACACCGTCCTCGATCCGGCGACGATCCCGGAGCGCGAGCGGCTCTTCGGCCGGCCTCCCACGCCCGAGGAGGCGGAGATCGCCCTGCGCAACCGGGAGATGGCGGCCCGCCTCACCTGGAAGCCCTACATGTTCAACCCGCGGCTGCCGCCCTTCCTGCCCCGGGTGACCGCGCCCACCCTGCTGCTGTGGGGCCGCGAGGACGGCATCGTTCCCGTGGTCTGCGGCGAGCAGTACCGGCGGCTCCTCCCCAACGCCACGCTGCGGGTGCTCGAGCGCTGCGGCCACCTGCCCCTGATCGAGAAGCCGGACGAGTTCGCGGGGCTGGTGCTCGACTTTCTCCGGAGGACCTGAGGTGAAGCTCTACTACTTCAGCGAGATGCCGCACCACGAGTACCCGGACGCCGAGGGCGACAAGTACCCCTCGCTCCGCCTGGCCTTCCCGAACACGTTCTTCTCGCCGGAGATCGCGCAGCGGAACTACCAGCGGTATCTGGACGAGTACGAGGCGGCGGATCAGGCGGGCTTCGACGGGCTGATGATCAACGAGCACCACTCGACACCCTCGTGCGTGAACGTCTCGGCCAACATGACCGCCGGTATCCTGGCCCGGACTACTCGTAAGGCGAAGCTGTTGATCCTGGGGAACATCCTGCCGATCCAGGACAACCCGGTGCAGATGGCCGAGCAGGTGGCGATGGCCGACCTCATCTCGGGCGGGCGCGTGCTGAGCGGCTTCGTGCGCGGCGTGGGAGTGGAGAGCTGGTGGGCGAACAGCAATCCGGTCCACAATCGCGAGCGCTTCGAGGAGTGCCACGACCTGATCATCAAGTGCTGGACCACGCCGGGCCCGTTCCGATGGGAGGGCCGGCACTACCACTTCCGGCACGTCAACCCGTGGTGCCTGCCGCTGCAGAAGCCGCACCCGCCGATCTGGGTGCCGGGCACCGCGAGCCCGGAGACCGCGGTGTGGGCCGGACGCATGGGCTACACCTACGTGCCGTTCCTGGTCTCCTTCGAGGTGGCGCGGGAGCTCTTCGACTTCTACCGCCAGGGCGCGGCCGAGGCCGGGCGCACCGTGACCCCAGACAAGCTCGGCTTCCTGATCTGCGCGGTCACCGCGGACACCAAGGCCCGCGCGCTCGAGGCCGGGCGGCACTTCGTGTGGCGGATGGGGCCGACCCTGCGGGGGCCGATCGAGTACTTCTCGCCGGTGGGCATGCGCTCGCGGGCGGCGAGCCAGTTCGCCCTCAAGGCCCGGTCGGTCCCGCTGTCGAAGATGACCTATGAGGAGCTGGTGGAGAGCTACTACATCGTGGCCGGAACGCCCGACGAGGTGGCGGACCGGTTCGCACACGTGCGTCGGGAGCTGGGCGTCGGGCACCTGCTGCTCGAGGCCCAGGAGTCGCGCATGGATCACGCGACCACGATGCGCTCCATCGAGCTGATGGGGAAGAGCGTGATCCCGGCTATGGCCAAGATCTGAGCGCCGGAGGCTGGTGCTCGAGCCACCAGCGGGCGATGTCCACCTGCCGGGGCCCGTCGAGGAGCGAGTACTCGGCCCCCTCCTCGTAGGAGACGGAGACCTGGACGGCCAGGCGGGCGCCGTTCGGCCAGGGGACGACGGGCGGGGTATCGGCGTAACCGACGAAATCGCGCTCCATGAGGGCTCCGACCGGATCGCACCGTAGCACAAGCCGGCGGGATCGGGAGCGCGGATCAGCGCATCTCGAACGGAATCTCGCGCGCGGGGGTGTAGACGGCGGCCGCGCCCTGGCCGGGGGGCTCCGGGAAGGGGTACTCGTTCGCGATGCGGGCCCGGATCAGCTGCACGAGCTGGGGATAGGAAGAGCCCCGGATCACCCGGTCGAACTGGGAGCGGTAGTTGGCCACGAGGCTGATGCCCTCGATGTTGACGTCGCGGACCACCCAGCGCCGGTTCCGGTAGACGAGCGTGTGGGTCAGCGGGATCAGCCGCCCACCCCGCGCCAGGATCGCGGTCTGCACGGTGGCCGTGTCGCGGTCCACCGCCTCGCCGACGAACTGCACGGTGGCACCGCCGGCGCGCCCGTCGACCTCGGCCACCGAGGCAAGCCAGTAGACGAACCCGCGCTGGACGAAGTCGGCGAACAGGCGCGTGAACTCCTGCTGCTCGGCCGCGGTGCGTGCCTGCCACTGCCGGCCCAGCGAGCGCTCGGCCGCGTCACGGAAGTCGAACACGCGGCTGAAGAGGGCTCGGATGGCCACCAGCCGGTCGAGCGGACGCTGCTCGGTGGCCGGATCGGTCAGGACGCGGTTGGCGTCGTTGAAGACGCCACGGAGCATCTCGGTGGGCGCCCCCGCCTCAGCAAGATTTGCTTGGCTCAGGGCGGCGACAAGAATTGCGCAGGCGATCAGTCGCGAGAGCGTCAAAGTGTTCATGGCTCGACCGATTCCAGGACTTGCATCGCCTGTGCCATGGCCGCGGTGGTGCCGGCGGCGGCCAGATGCGCGTACAAGGCTGGACCCCCCGGTCGACCCGGTCCGATCGCGTCGTTTCCGACACAGGGGGTGTACCGATTAGCGACGGTACCGGATGTAGCGTC
>JBGQHJ010000202.1:0-7316 GCA_041497895.1 Methylomirabilia bacterium | reverse complement strand
GTCACCGGCTTCATCGAGGAGTTCAACCGCAAGTACGACAAGCGCATCACCGGCGTGGACGACCCCACGCTCGCGATCCTCATGTCGCACGCGTGGCCCGGGAACGTGCGCGAGCTCCGCAACGTGGTGGAGCGCGCGTTCATCGCCTGCGAGGGCGACGTGATCACCGCCAAGGTCCTGCCCGGGACGTCCCCGGTTGCCCCGGCCGCGACCTGGAGCGGCGACTCCGACGCGCTCACCGCCCCGATCGGCCTGCCGTTGCGAGAGGTCGAGAAGCAGTTCGTGCTGCGCACGCTGGCCGCCGAGCACAACAACAAGACCCGGGCCGCCGATCGGCTCGGCATCAGCACCAAGACCCTGCACAACATGCTGCAACGGTGGGGGCTCCTGCACCGGCAGGTCCCCCGGGGCGGATCGGTGTGATCGACGCGATGAGAGGGACCATGGGCGACGCGAGCCGGGAGGTGCGGTCTCGCTTCGACCGCCTCGAGCAGGCGGTGGCGCGGCTGCCGGACGGCCCCGAGCGCGCGCCGCTGGCCGAGGGCGTGCACGCCCTGCGGGAGGCGATGGACCGGCTCGAAGAGCTGGACCGCGACGAGCGGCACGATCTCGGGCACGACCTGCGGGTGCCGCTCAACGCCATCGCGGGCTGGACCCACATCCTCCGGCTCGACGCGACCAGCGCCAGCGCGGTGCACCGGGCGGTGGACGTCTTCGACCGGAACGTGCGGGCCCTGACCCGGCTGATCGAGATCTACACCGCCGACGGCCGCTAGCGCCGGCGGCCGCCGCGCTAGCGGGCCGCGGTGGCCGCGATCACCGCCACCAGGCGCGCCGGGTCCACCGGTTTCACGAGGTGGGCGTCGAAGCCGGCCTCCTGCGAGCGGCGATGGTCCTCGGGGGCACCGCCCGCGCGTCGATCCGACCGCCCCGACCGGGTAAGAACTACCGACGAGAAACCATCGGCGCGCCGGCGCAGCCCATTGACAAGGCGGGCGTTTCGTCGATAATCGCGGCACCCGCAGACCGGAATCAGGCTCGAGCTCAACTTTTCTACCGCTCCGACCCTTCGTCTCATGGAGGAGGCGATGGTCATGATCGGACATCGCAGGCTATGCCTGACGACCCTCGCGGCGGCCTCCTCGGCCGTCCCGCCCACCGGTCTGCCGACCGCCGACCCCAGGAGAACACCCGGACGATGAAGGCCGACCGGTACCTCACCGCGCTCCTCATCGTGGCCGTCGCCCTGGCCGCCGTCCCCGGCGGGCTCGTGGGCGGGCCGCCCGGGGCCGCCGCCGCCGAGGGCCAGGCCACGTGGGCGGTGCACATCACGCTGGCCCCGACCTGGTTCGACCCGGCGGAGACGCCGGGCATCATCACCCCGTTCATGGTCCTCTACGCGCTCCACGACGCCCTCGTGAAGCCGATGCCGGGCAAGCCGATGGCCCCGAGCCTGGCCGAGTCGTGGACGGCCTCCAAGGACGGCCTGGTCTACGAGTTCGTGCTCCGCAAGAACGTGCGCTTCCACAACGGCGAGGTGATGACCGCCGAGGACGTGAAGTTCTCCTTCGAGCGCTACCGCGGCGCGAGCGCAGCCCTGCTCAAGGCCAAGGTCGCGAAGGTGGAGGCGATCGACCCCCTGCGCGTCCGCTTCACCCTCAAGCAGCCCTGGCCCGACTTCATGACCTTCTACGCCACCCCGGCCACCGGCGCGGCCTGGATCGTGCCCAAGAAGTACGTGGAGCAGGTGGGCGACGAAGGCTTCAAGAAGGCGCCGGTGGGCGCGGGACCCTACAAGTTCGTCTCGTTCAAGCCGGGCATCGAGCTGACCCTGGAAGCCCACGAGCAGTACTGGCGGAAGCCCCCCGCGGTGAAGACGCTCGTGCTCCGCACGATCCCCGACGAGTCGACCCGCCTGGCCGCGCTGAAGCGCGGCGAGGTCGACGTGGCCTACTCGATCACCGGGCCGCTGGCCGAGGAGCTCAAGCGTAGCCCGGGCCTCCAGCTGGTGCCGACCTACTTCCCGTTCACCACCTGGCTCGTCTTCCCCGACCAGTGGGATCCCAAGTCACCGTGGCACGACCGCCGGGTGCGGCTGGCCGCGAACCTCGCCATCGACCGGGCCGGCATCAACCAGGCCGTCTACCTGGGCCTCTCCAAGCTCTCCTACTCGTTCATCCCGCAGGGGATGGAATACTTCTGGAACCCGCCGCCAGTTCCCTACGATCCCAAACGGGCCCAGGCCCTCCTGGCCGAGGCCGGCTATCCGAACGGGCTCGAGGGCGGCGACCTGTCGGGCGACACGATCTACGGGGTGGCCATCGGCGAGCCGGTGGTCAACTACCTGCAGCAGGTCGGCATCCGCCTCCGGCTGCGGCCCATGGAGCGCGCCGCGTTCTTCAAGGAGTACGGCGAGAAGAAGCTCCGCGGGGTCATCTTCAGCGGCAGCGGCGCGCCTGGAAATGCCCCCACCCGCCTCGAGCAGTACGCGATCTCCGGCGGCCGCTACGCCTACGGCGCGTATCCGGACATCGACGGGCTCTACACCGAGCAGGCCAACGAGATGAATCCCCGGGTGCGGCAGCAGATCCTCCACAAGATCCAGCAGCTCATCCACGACAAGGTGATGTTCGGGCCGGTGATCGAGCCGGTCTTCCTGAACGGCGTCGGTCCCCGCCTCGAGGTGCACGGGCTCGGGCTGATCGCCAACCACGCCTACTCGGCTCCCTACGAGGACCTGAGGCTCAAGCGGCCGTGAAGCGCTTCATCCTCAGGCGGCTCGGCTACGCCCTCATCTCCCTGGTGCTGCTGTCGGTCACCATCTTCCTCTTCGTGCGGCTGACCGGCGATCCGGCCGTCCTCCTGGTGGAGCCCGGGGCGAGCCAGGCCGACATCGACGCGATCCGCACCCAGTTCGGGCTCGACCGGCCCCTCTGGGTGCAGTACGGCCACTTCGCGATGAGCCTCCTGCGGGGCGACCTCGGCCACTCGTTCTACTACCGCATCCCGGTGCTCGAGCTGTACCTCTCGCGTCTGCCGAACTCGCTCCTGCTCGCCGCCGCCGCCATGATCTTCTCGCTGCTCATCGGCATCCCGACCGGCATCATCGCGGCGGTGCGCGTGAACCGATGGTGGGACAGCGCGGGCAAGGTGTTCGCGCTCCTCGGTCTTTCCCTGCCCTCCTTCTGGGTGGGCCTGCTCCTGATCCTGTTCTTCTCGGTCTATCTCGGGTGGCTTCCGTCCTCCGGCTCGGGCTCGGCGGCCCACGTGGTCATGCCCGCCTTCGCACTGGGCTGGTACTTCGCGGCGGCCCACATGCGGCTGACCCGCTCGTCCATGCTCGACGTGCTGGGCTCGGAGTACGTGAAGCTGGCCCGTCTGAAGGGTCTGCCGGAAGCGCTGGTGATCGGCAAGCACGCCTTCAAGAACGCGCTCATCCCGGTGCTGACCCTGGCCGGCATCAACCTGGTCATCATGGTCAACGTGGCGGTCGTGGTGGAGACGGTGTTCGCCTGGCCCGGTGTCGGCCGCCTGCTCGCCGAGGGCATCGCGTTCCGCGACTTTCCGGTGGTGCAGGCCACCGTCATCCTGGGAGGCGCCATGATCGTGATCGTGAACCTGCTCGTGGACATTCTCTACGCGGTGATCGATCCCCGCATCCGGCTCGAGCGATGACCAGCCGCTCGGCCACCCTCACCGTCGCGTGGCGCCTCGCCTCCTTCCGGAGCGAGGGCTTCCCCCTGATCGCGATGTCGATCCTGGGCGGGCTCCTGTTCATCGCCGTCTTCGCCAACGTGCTCGCGCCTCACGATCCGGAGGTGGGCAGCCTGGGGGAGCGGTTCCGCCCCCCGTTCTGGCAGCAGGGCGGCAGCGAGAAGTTCCTCCTGGGCACCGATCACCTCGGGCGCGACGTGCTCTCGCGGCTCATCTTCGGCGCGCGCGTCTCGATCGTGGTGGCCTTCACGGCGGTGCTGTTCGCCGGCGTCGTCGGCACCGGCCTCGGCATCCTGTCCGGCTACCTGGGCGGCTGGGTGGATCAGGTCATCATGCGGGTCACCGACGCCTGGCTCGCCATCCCCGCGCTCACCTACGCGATCTTCCTCGCCGCGGTGGTGGGCCCGAGCGAGATGAACATCGTGATCATCCTGGGCCTCGTGTACTGGACGCGCTACGCGCGGGTGATCCGCGGCGAGGTGCTGTCGCTCAAGGAGCGCGACTTCGTCCGCCTCGCCATCGTGGCCGGCTGCTCCAAGCGCACGATCATGAAGCGGCACATCCTGCCCAACGTGCTGAACTCGGCCATCGTGCTCGGCACCCTCATGCTCGGCGTCGTCGTCGTGACCGAGGCCGCGCTCTCCTTCCTGGGGGTCGGGGTGCCGCCGCCCAAGCCCGCGTGGGGGCTCATGCTGGCCGACGGCAAGAAGGGTCTGATGGCCGGGTACTGGTGGCTCACCGTGCTGCCCGGGTGCTGCATCATGCTGATGGTCCTGTCCGCCAACCTCCTGGGGGACTGGCTCCGCGTGAAGCTCGACCCGCAGCTCCGCCAGCTGTGAGCGACGCGCCGCTCCTCGAGCTGCGGGGGCTGTCGACCCACTACGTGAGCGCGCGTGGGACCCGAGTGGTGCGCGCGGTGGACGACGTCTCGCTGACCCTGGCCCCCGGCAGCACGCTCGGCGTGGTGGGCGAGTCCGGCTCGGGCAAGAGCACGCTCGCGCTCACCATCCTGCGCCTGCTGCCGCCCGCCGCGAAGATCGTCTCGGGCGAGATCCTCTTCGAGGGCGAGAACCTGCTCGCGATGTCCGACGCGGAGATGCGCCGGGTGCGCGGCAAGCGCATCGCGATGATCCTGCAGGACCCGATGGCCTCGCTGAACCCGCTCTTCACGATCGGCGATCAGGTCTCGGAGCCCCTGCGTGTGCACGAGGGCGTCGGCCGCCGGTCGGCCTGGAGCCGTGCCACCGATCTCCTGAAGGCGGTCCGGATCCCGGCCCCGGAAGCGCGGGTGCGCGAGTACCCGCACCAGATGTCGGGCGGCATGCGCCAGCGCATCGTGGGGGCCATCGCCATCTCCTGCGCGCCCCGCCTGCTGATCGCGGACGAGCCCACCACGAGCCTCGACCTCACGATCCAGGCCCAGTACCTGAACCTGCTCCGGGACCTCCAGCGCGAGCACCGGCTGGCCCTGATCTTCATCACCCACAACCTCGGCATCGTGGCCAAGATGTGCGACCAGGTCGCGGTGATGTACGGGGGGCGGCTGGTGGAGTGGGGGCCGGTCACCCGCATCTTCGACGCGCCCGCCCATCCCTACACCCGGGCGCTGCTCGAGTCGATCCCGCGCATGGCCGACGGCCGGGAGCGCCTCACCGCCATCGAGGGCCAGCCGCCGGACCTGGCCGCGCCCCCGACCGGCTGCGCCTTCCACCCGCGCTGCCCCCAGGCCATGGCCCGCTGCCGCGAGGAGGCGCCGCCGGAGACCGCGCTCGGCCCGAGCCACACCGCGCGCTGCTGGCTCAACGTGCCGGCCGCCGTCCCCGCCGCCGCGCGATGACCGACCGGGCCCCCTTGCTGGAAGCGCGCAACCTCACCAAGCACTTCCCGGTGCGCCGCGGCTTCCTGGCCAAGCCCCTCGGGGTGGTGCGCGCGGTGGACGGGGTGACGTTCTCGATCGGCGTGGGCAAGACCCTCGGCGTGGTCGGCGAGTCCGGCTGCGGCAAGACCACCACCGCCAAGCTGGTGCTGCGGCTCGAGGAGCCGACCGACGGGACGCTGCTCTTCGACGGGCAGGACATCAGTGGTCTCGAGGGACGCGAGGTCATGCAGTACCGGAAGGCGGTACAGGCCGTCTTCCAGGATCCGTTCGCCTCGCTCAACCCGCGCATGCGGGTGGACGCCATCATCTCGGAGCCTCTCATCACCCACGAGCGCCTCGACGCGGCGGAGGTCGACAAGCGAGTGGCCCGGCTGATCGACCTGGTGGGCCTTCCGGAGCGCTCGGCCAAGCTGTTCCCGCACGAGTTCTCGGGCGGGCAGCGGCAGCGCATCGCGATCGCGCGATCGCTCGCGGTGTCGCCCCGCCTGGTCGTGCTCGACGAGCCGGTCTCCGCGCTCGACGTGTCGATCCGGGCCCAGATCCTGAACCTGCTGCGCGACCTGCAGGCCCAGCTCGGGCTCTCGTACCTGTTCATCGCCCACGACCTGGCCGCGGTCGCGCACATGAGCCACACCATCGCGGTGATGTACCTCGGCCAGATCGTCGAGATCGGCGACGCGGCCGCCATCGCGACCCGGCCGCGACACCCGTACACCCAGGCCCTCTTCGCGGCGGCCCTGCCGTCGCATCCCTCGGAGCAGCGCGAGGAGCTGGTGCTCACCGGCGAGGTCCCGAGCCCGCTCAATCCTCCGCTCGCCTGCCGCTTCCACCCGCGCTGCCCGCACGCGATGGCCCGCTGCTCCAGCGAGGAGCCGGTGCTCCGCGAAGCGGAGGGGCGGCGGGTGGCCTGCCACCTCTACCCACAGCCCGCGTGACCGCGGGCGCTCGCGCGCCCCGGCGGCAGTCCGCGCGCTCACCTCGCGCCCGCCCCTAGCCAGGACTGGCCGATCCGCCGGTCCGGGTCCGTCGGCGGCCCGGGGCGGGCCCCGTGCTCCGCGGGCGAGCGCGTCGCCCATTCCGAAGGCACCCGCTGCCGCGAATTCGGTCAGGCGGTCCGTGGACGGTACAATGATCCGGCCATGGACCTGCTCTGGATGCTCGTCGACGTCCTGCTCCACCTCGATCGGCACCTGAGCGACGTGATCCAGCACTACGGGATCTGGACCTACCTGATCCTCTTCCTGATCGTGTTCTGCGAGACCGGGCTGGTGGTCACCCCGTTCCTCCCGGGCGACTCGCTCCTGTTCGCGGTCGGCACCTTCGCGGCCCTCGGCGCGCTCGACCTGGCCGTGGCGGTCGTGCTGCTGAGCGTGGCCGCGATCCTGGGCGACAGCGTCAACTACGCGATCGGCGCGCGCCTCGGCCCCCGCGTCTTCCGCGACGAGGGGGTGCGCTTCCTGAATCGCCGCCACCTCGAGCGCACCCACGAGTTCTACGAGCGCTACGGGGCCAAGACCATCGTGATCGCCCGCTTCGTGCCCATCGTGCGGACCTTCGCGCCGTTCGTGGCCGGGATCGGGCAGATGCGCTACGCGCGCTTCCTCCTCTACAACATGGCCGGGGGCGTGGGCTGGATCGTGGTCCTGGTGGCGGGCGGCTATCTCTTCGGCAACATCCCGGTGGTGCGGCGCAACTTCTCCCTCGTGATCTTCGCGATCGTCAT
>JBGQHJ010000201.1:0-7511 GCA_041497895.1 Methylomirabilia bacterium | reverse complement strand
GCCACGATCGTGTCGCCGTCGAGCAGCGGGTTGCTGATGTCCCCCGAGACGATCTGGCCGATGTTCCTGATCAGCGTCTTGCTCACCGATTCCTCCGGGCCTCCCCCTCTCCCCTGAGGGGAGAGGGCAGGGTGAGGGGTGGTCTGTGTCCCGTCACACCGTCAAGTACTTGCGCCTCAGCGCCTCGTCGCCCATCAACCTCGCCATGGGCCCGTCGAAGCGGATCTCGCCCTTCTCGATGATGTAGGCCCGGTCGGCCAGGTGCGCCGCGAACTTGAGATTCTGCTCGGAGAGCAGGATCGTCAAGCCCTCCCGCTTGAGCGCGGCGATCTGGTCGCCGAGGGCGCGCACGATCACCGGGGCCAGGCCCTCGGACGGCTCGTCCAGGAGCAGCACGCGCGGATTGCCCATCAGCGTGCGGGCCACCGTCAGCATCTGCTGCTCGCCCCCGGACAGGCTCCCCGCCCGCCGGCCCGCCAGCTCCTGCAGCTTGGGAAAGAACTGGTAGACGCGGGCCGTGCCCCAGACCCCGCCGCCCTTCTCGCCCACCGTCAGGTTCTCCTCGACGGTGAGATCGCTGAAGATGCGCCGATCCTCCGGCACGTAGCCGACGCCCAGGCGGCTGATCTGGTGAGTGGGGCGCCGGGTGATCTCGCGGCCGTCGAAGCGGATGACCCCGGCGGTGACCTCGACCAGGCCCACGATGGACTTGAGCGTGGTCGACTTGCCGGCGCCGTTGCGACCGAGCAGCGAGACCACCTCCCCCGCCCGGGCGGTCAGGGTTACGCCGTGGAGCACGCGCGAGAGGCCGTAGCCCGCCTGCACGCCTTCCAGCTCGAGCGCGTCTTTCATGGGAAAGCCTCGTCTTCTCCGAGGTAGACGCGCTGCACCTGGGCGTCGGCGCGCACGTCGGCCGGCGCGCCGTCCGCGATGACGCGCCCCTGGTGGAGCACCATGATCCGGTCCGCGATGGCGAAGACCACGTCCATGTCGTGCTCGGTGAAGAGCACGGTGAGCCCGCGCGCGCGCGCGATGGACTGGGTGAGCGTCATGAGCGCGCCGCGCTCCGCGGGGGCCATGCCCGCGGTGGGCTCGTCCAGCAGCAGCAGGTCGGGGTCGTTGGCGAGGGCCACCGCCAGCTCGAGCTTCTTGAGGTCGCCGTAGGCGAGGACGGCGGCCACCCGCCCGGCCTGTTCGGCCAGCCCCACCTGCTCGAGGAGGCGGCGGGCCTCGTCGACCTGCAGGCCCGCGGCCCGCTCCATCAGCGAATAGGTCTTGCCGAGGTGGGAGAGGCGCGCCACCTGCACGTTCTCGAGCGCGCTGAGGGTGGCGAAGGTGGCGGTGATCTGAAAGGTCCGGCTCACCCCGCGACGCCAGACCGCGTAGGGCGGCAGTCCGCTCACCCGCTCGCCCTTGAACCGCACCTCGCCCGCGTCGGCCTTGAGCTGGCCGGTGAGCATGTTGAAGAAGGTGGTCTTGCCCGCGCCGTTGGGGCCGATCAGCGCGCGGATCTCCCCCTTGGGCATCGCGAGGTCCACGCCCGCCACCGCGCGCACGCCGCCGAAGGACTTGGAGAGCCCGCGCGTCTCGAGCACCGGGGCGGGGGTCACGGGCGCCGGCCGTCGAGCACGCCCGCGATGCCGCGCGGGAAGGCGAGCACGAGCACCATCAGGATCGCCCCCAGCACGATCTGCCAGTAATCGGTGTAGCGCGTGATCACGGTGTCGAGCAGCTTGTACACCGCGGCCCCGATGAGCGGGCCCGACGGCGAGCCCACGCCCCCCAGCAGCACCATCACCAGCGGCTGCACCGACATGGGCGACTCGGTGTAGACCGGGAACACGCTGCCCTTGAGGAAGGCGAAGATGGCCCCGCCCAGCCCGGCCACGAAGCCGGCGACCACGAACGCGGTCCACTGCAGCGCCCGGATGTTCACGCCGACCGCCTCCGCGCGCCGCGCGTGATCGCGCGCCGCGCGCAGGGTGAGCCCGAACGGCGAGGCGGTGACCACGCGCAGGAGCACGATCCCGAGCAGGGCGGCCCCGAGGGCCCAGTAGTAGTAGCGGCCGGGCGAGGCCAGCCAGCGGGCCGGCCACACGCTCAGCATGCCGTTGTCGCCGCCGGTGACCTCGTCCCACTGGTGCACCACCGCGTAGACGATCTGGGCGAAGGCGAGCGTCAGCATCGCGAAGTAGATGCTGCTGAGCCGCACGCAGAAGTAGCCGAACAGGGCGGCGGCCAGCGCGGCCAGCACCGGGGCGAGCACGAACGCGACCGGCATCGGCAGGCCGGCCAGCTTCAGGAGCAGGGCCGCCCCGTACGCGCCGAGGCCGAAGTAGGCCGCGTGCCCGAACGACACCATGCCGCCCACCGACATGAGGAGGTGCAGGCTGGCCGCGAAGAGGGCGAAGGCGAAGATCTCGACCGCGATCGACACCCAGAAGGTCGGCAGCACCAGCGGCAGCCCGGCGAGGACGACCAGCGCGCCGGCGAGCCAGACCGGGCCGGGCCGGCGGGGGCGCGCCTCGGTGACCGCGCCGGCGCCCGGCGGCCGGAGCTGGATCTCGGGCCGTCCGAGGAGGCCCCACGGCCGCACCACGAGGACGACCGCCATCACCACGAAGATCAGCACGATGGCGATCTTGGGCAGGAGCAGGACGCCGAAGGCGTTGAGCACGCCGATGAGCAGGGAAGCGAGCAGCGCGCCCCACACCGAGCCCATGCCGCCGATCACGACGACCACGAAGGCCTCCACGATGATGGACGTGTCCATCACGGTGGTGAGCGCCAGGCGCGGCACCTGCAGGGCGCCGCCGAGCCCGGCCAGGAACGAGCCGAGGACGAAGACGCCGGTGAAGAGCCGCGACTGATCCACGCCGAGCGCGGCGACCATCTCGCGGTCCTGGGTGGCCGCGCGGATCAGGATGCCCCAGCGGGTGCGGTGGAAGAGCAGCCACAGGCCGAGCGCCACCAAGGGGCCGAACCCGATCACGGCCAGGTCGTACGAGGGAAAGAGCTGGCCCGCGATGGGGACCGAGCCGGCCAGGCCCGGCGCCGCGGGGCCCGTCTTGTTGTCCGCGCCCCAGAGGTAGCGCACCGCGTCGGCCACCACGAGCACGAGGGCGAACGTGAGCAGGAGCTGATAGAGCTCGGGCGCCCGGTACACGCGGCGGAGCAGCAGGACCTCCACCAGCCCGCCGAGCCCGGCCACCGCGAGCGCGGCCAGCACGACCGCGACGTAGAAGGCGACCGGCCCGCCCGGCAGCACCGCCGCGAGGGAGTAGGTCAGATAGGCGGCGAGCATGTAGAAGGAGCCGTGGGCGAAGTTGACGATGCGGGTGACGCCGAAGATCAGCGAGAGACCGGATGCGATGAGAAAGAGGAACATCGCGTTCGCGAGTCCGCTCAGGAGCTGGACGAAGAGGAGAGACATGATCAGAGCCCCCTCACCCGCCCTCTCATCAAGAGAGACCCTCTCCCTTCAAGGGAGAGGGCAGGGTGAGGGTTGGTCCTAGTTGGCCGGGCGGAGCTTCTTCACTTCTTCGTCGGACGGCAGCACCTTCTCGCCGGGGACATATTCGTGGTTGACCATGATCCCGATGCCGCGCTGGGCGTCGAGCTTGGTCGTCCCCACCCACGCGCCCATCGTGGACTGCCCGTCGGAGGCCCGGAACATGATCGGGCCGATCGGGGTCTCCACCTTGAGGCCCTTGAAGGCGGTCACCAGCTTCGGGGTCTCGGTGGAGCCCGCCTTCCGGAGGGCCTCCGCCACCGACTGGTAGGTCACGTAGCCGATCAGCGAGCCCAGGACCGGGGTCTTGTCGCCGCGCTTGATGTAGCGCGCCGTCCACTCCTGGTGCGCCGGGCTCTTGATGTCGTACCAGGGGTAGCCGGTGACCAGCATGCCCTCGGGCGCCTCGAGCTTGAGCGGATCGATGTACTCGGGCTCGCCGAGCAGGATGCCGACCACGAACGTCTTCTGGAAGAGCCCGCGCTTCTGGGCCTCGCGCACGAAGGCGAGCCAGTCGCTGCCGAAGAGCGAGACGTAGAGGGCGTCCGGGTTCTGGTTGAGGATGGCGGTGACGAGCGGGCCCGGCTCGATCTTGCCGAGGGTCGGCCAGTGCTCGCCCACGAGCTGCACGTCGGGCTTCAGCTCCTTGAGGCGGTCGCGGAAGGTCTCCCACGCCCGCTTGCCGTACTCGTAGTTGGGACCGATGGTGGCCCACTTGACGTACTTCATCTTGCCGGCCTTGTCGGCCAGCATCCGTCCCTGCTCGTAGGTGTTGGGGCGGAGCCGGACCGCGTAGTCGTGCCCCTTGGACCAGGTGAGCGCCTCGGTCAGCGCCTCGGCGGCCAGGAACATGGTCTTGTTCTGCTTGGCCCAGTCGGAGACCGCGAGCCCCACGTTGGAGAGGAAGCTCCCGGTGATCATGACCACCTTGTCGGACTCGACCAGCTCCTGCGCGTGCTTGACCGCTTCCGCGGGCTGGCCTTTATCGTCCCGGAAGACCACTTCGAGCTTGCGCCCGAGGATGCCTCCCTTGGCGTTGATCTCCTCGACGGCCATCTCGACGCCGGCGCGATACGGCCCCGTGAAAGGCGCGCCGATGCCGCTGTAGCTGTTGATATCGCCAACCTTGATCGGCGCCTGGCCCGTGGCGGGACCTGCCCCCAGGGTGAGCAGCAAGGCGGCGGCCGAGAGGAGCAGGAGACGTGGTGCGCGCATGCGGGACCTCCTCGTGAGTGTTGCGCCTGAGTAAAGCAAACCCGCGGAGGGTGTTCAAGCCGATTCGCTCCGCTTGACAGGGAAGATACACGAGTGGTTTCCTGTGGAGCAAGCGGAGATTGCCCTGGACGAAAGCCCGGAGACCCGAGCGCTGGTGGAGGCCGTCGCCTCACGCTTGCGTGAAGCCCGACGCGCCCAGCGGCTCACGCTGCGCGCGTTGGCCGAGAAGACCGGCCTCTCGGAGCCGTTCCTCTCCCGGCTCGAGCGCGGCCACGTCTCCACCTCGATCGCGAACCTCATCCTCATCACGCGCACCGTCGGCATCGATCTCGGGCAGCTCTTCCAGGACGCCGCGGGCACCACCGCCACGCCGCACTACGCGCTGGTCCGCGCGGGGGAGCGCCGGGCGCCTGAGGCCGTCCCCGCCACCGGCTACACCTACCAGCCGATGGCCGTCGGCTGGCCCGGCCAGCGGATGGACGCCTTCGTGCTCACCTTCCCGGTGAAGAACCGGGCGGACGTGCTCACCGCGCACGAGGGCGAGGAGCTGTCGTTCGTGCTGCAGGGCGAGATCCTCTTCCTGCTCGGCGACGAGAAGATCCCGCTCAAGGCGGGCGACTGCCTCTACTTCAACGCCGAGATCCCCCACATGGGCAAGAACGTCGGACGCGTGGATGCCAAGGTGCTCATGGTCGCGGCCCCCGGGCGCGGACCCGGGCGTGAGTTCGGCTGGTGGAAGGCGCCCGCGCCCGCCCCGAGCGGCCCACCCAAGCGGCGGCGCGGCGAATCCCGGAAAAGGAGCAGCGGCTGAGATGGAACGGACGATCTACACCTCGTGCACGCTCGACTGCCCGGACGGCTGCGGGATCATCGCTCACGTGAAGGACGGCCGCGTGGTGAAGCTCGAGGGCCATCCCGATCACGAGTTCACCCAGGGCTATCTTTGCGGGAAGACCTATCGCTTCCCGGAGCGCGTCTACAGCCCGGAGCGCCAGCTCCACCCGCTCAAGCGGAGCGACGGCCGCACCGACCGCGCCTGGGAGCGCATCGGCTGGGACGAGGCGCTCGACCTGATCGCGGAGAAGATCCGCGGGTATCTGACGACGCCCGGTCCGCTGTCCATCATGCACTACCAGCGCACCGGCTCGTGGGGGGCCACCAAGCTCTTGAGCCGGCGCTTCTGGAACCTGCTGGGCGGCGTCACGACCACGAGCGGCTCGCTGTGCAGCGGCGCCGCCCGGGCCGGGCAGGCGCTCGACTTCGGCGTGCGGGCCGGCCACGATCCCTCCGACATGCTCAACAGCCGGCTCGTGCTGCTCTGGGGCCGCAACCCGATGGCCACCAATCTCCACACGGTGCCGATCCTGAAGGAGGTGCGGCGGCGGGGCGGCCGCGTGATCCTGATCGACCCGGTGCGGAGCGAGTCGGCGAACTTCTGCGACCAGCACGTGCAGCCGCGCGTGGCCACCGACGCGGAGCTGGCCATGGCGATGGCCAAGGTCATCCTCGAAGAAGGTCTCGAGGATCCCGCCTTCGTGGCCGCGCACACCCACGGCTTCGCCGAGTTCCGCGCTCTGCTGGACGCCCGTCCGCTGGCCGAGCTCTGCCGCGCGGTCGAGCTGCCCGAGGACGAGGTGCGCGCCCTCGCCCGCGCCTACGCCACCACGAAGCCCGCGTCCATCCTGCTCGGCTGGGGCCTCAACAAGTACCAGCACAGCGCCGAGATCTTCCGCTGCGTGGACGCCCTCGGCGCCCTCGGCGGCCACATCGGCGTCCCGGGCGGCGGCGTCTCCCACGGCTACAACACCCAGCGGCACTTCGACAAGACGGTGGAAGCCGCCGACCGCGCCCGGCACCATCGCGCGATCCCCGAGCCGCTGCTCGGCCGCGGCCTCCAGGACGCGCAGCAGCCGCCCATCCGCATGATGTTCGTCAACAGCGGCAACCCGGTGAACCAGTCCCCGAACTCGAACCTGGTGGCCCGCGGCCTGGCCGGCCTCGAGTTCGTGGTCGTGGTGGACCAGGTGCTCACCGACACCGCCGACTACGCCCACGTGTTCCTCCCCACCACGACCTTCCTGGAGGAGGAGGACATGCTGGTCTCGTGGGGCCACAACATCATCGGCGGGGTGAACCAGGTCATCGAGCCCGTCGGGGAGGCGCGCTCGGATCTCTCGATCTTCCAGCAGCTCGCCGACCGGCTCGGCATCGGCCCCGAGATGGCGGGCGCGCCGCGCGAGTGGCTCTCGCGCATCTTCACGCCGCTCGCGCGCCACGGCGTCAGCGTCGAGCAGGTCATGGAGGGCCCGGTGCGCTGCCCGGTGGCGCCCATGGTGCCGTTCGCGGATCACGTCTACCCGACCAAGTCGGGCCGCTTCGAGTTCATCGCCACCCTCCGTCACGAGCCCCGGGTGCTGCCCGACTTCCCCTTGACCCTCGTGACGAACTACAGCAAGAAGTGGCTCCTCTCCCAGATCCTCGAGAAGGAGCATCCGTCCATCGCCTCGGTGCGCATCGGGACCGAGACCGCCGCGCAATACGGGATCGAGAGCGGCGAGCGGGCGATCATCCGCTCCCCGGTCGGTCACCTGGAGGTGGAGGTGCTGGTGGACGCGCGGATCGGCCGCGGCATGGTCATCATGCCGGTCGGCACCTGGATCAAGCGCGGGGGCGGCGCCAACGTGCTGACCGAGGACATCATGTCCAACTTCGGCCAGATGGCGGCGTACGGCGAGACACGGGTGAGGCTCGAGCGGCTCGTCCCCGCCTAGCGCCCGCGCGGCCG
>JBGQHJ010000200.1:0-7591 GCA_041497895.1 Methylomirabilia bacterium | reverse complement strand
TCTGCGATAATGCAAAACAGCACGACGAATCACTAAACATGGGGGTCCCGCCGAGGGCCGATGCTAGGATGAAGCCCCTTTGAGACTCCTGGGAGAGACACATGCTAGCGCGCCCTGAGCGCTTTTTTGCGGATCGATTCGGGCTGAACGCGGGGACCATGGAGCGGCTGCTGGGCTCGACCCTGGCGGGCCGCGTCGACCATGCCGATCTCTATCTCGAGTACCGGATCAGCGAGGAGCTGGTGCTGGAGGAGGGCGCGGTCAAGAAGGCCGCCCGGCACGTGAGCCAGGGGGCCGGCATCCGGGCCCAGTCCGGCGAGCGCACCGGCTACGCGCACACCGACGATCTGGCCCTGCCCAATCTCGAGGAAGCGGCGCGCCAGGCCCGCGCCATCGCGGACCGCGCCTCGACCTCGGCGGTGGTGGCGGTGGGCGGAGACGGCCCGCCGCACGATCTCTACAGCCTGGCCGAGCCGCCCATCGCGGCCGATCTGGACCGCAAGCTCAAGCTGCTGGGCCGGATGGACGCGGAGGCCCGCGGCCTCGACCCGCGCGTGCGCCAGGTCATCGCCACCCTCGGCAGCGAGGACGTGGTGGTGCTGATCGCGACCCCGTCCGGCTGGACGGTCGGCGACGTGCGCCCGCTCACCCGGCTCAACATCACGGTGATCGTGGAGGACGGGGCCAAGCGGGAGATCGGCAGCTACGGGGGCGGCGGACGCGTGGCGTTCGACTTCTTCCTCGAGCAGGATCGCTGGAAGCGCTTCGCCGGCGAAGCGGTGCGTCAGGCCCTCATGAAGCTCGACGCGGTGGACGCGCCCGCGGGGGAGATGACGGTGGTCCTCGGGCCGGGCTGGCCCGGCATCCTGCTCCACGAGGCGGTGGGCCACGGCCTCGAAGGGGACTTCAACCGCAAGAAGACCTCCGCGTTCTCGGGACGGCTCGGCCAGTCGGTCGCCTCGGAGCTCGTCACCGTGGTCGACGACGGCACGATCCAGAACCGCCGCGGCTCGCTCAACGTGGACGACGAGGGCGTGCCCACCCGCCGGAACGTGCTCATCGAGAAGGGGATCCTGCGGGGCTATCTGCAAGACCGGCTCAACTCGCGGCTCATGGGCATGGAGGTCACCGGCAATGGGCGGCGCGAGTCCTACGCCCACCCGCCGATGCCGCGCATGACCAACACGTTCATGCTGGCCGGAGAGGACGAGCCGGCCGACATCATCCGCTCTGTGTCGCGCGGGCTCTACGCGGTGAACTTCGGCGGCGGCCAGGTGGACATCACCAACGGCCGGTTCGTCTTCTCGGCCAGCGAGGCCTACCTGATCGAGGACGGGCGCGTGACGAAGCCGGTCAAGGGCGCGACCCTGATCGGCAATGGGCCCGACGCGCTCACCCGCGTGAGCCGCGTCGGCCACGACCTGAAGCTCGACGAGGGCGTGGGCACCTGCGGCAAGGACGGCCAGTCCGTGCCGGTGGGGGTGGGGCTGCCCACGATCCGCATCGACCGCATCACGGTCGGCGGGACCCAGGTCTGAGCGGGCCCATGCGGGATCTCCTCGGCGATCTCCTGCAGCAGGCCACGCGACGGGGCGCCACCGCCGCCGACGCCTTCGTGGTGGAGGACCGGTCGTTCTCGGCTCAGGTGCGCCTCGGCCAGGTGGACACCGTCACGCACGCCCGCGAGCAGCATCTGGCCCTCCGGGTCTTCGTGGGCAAGTCGGTGGCGGCCGCGTCCACCTCGGATCTCTCCCGCGAGTCGGTGACCCGGCTGGTGGAGGAGGCGGTGTCGCTGGCGCGGGTCACGAGTCCGGACGAGATGGGCGGGCTGCCCGACGCGGCCCTCCTCGCGCGGCAGATCCCGAGCCTCGACCTGCACGATACCCACGGCCACGATCTGGCGCCCGAGGAGAAGATCGAGCTGGCCCGTCGCTGCGAGGCGGCCGCGCTCGAGGCCGATCCCCGCATCACCAACTCCGAAGGCGGCGACTTCAGCGACCGGCGCGCGCGCTACGCCTATGCCACCAGCCACGGCTTCGCGGGGGAGTACGAGACGTCCTCGTTCAGCCTCGCGGTGGCCCCGGTGGCATCCGAGAACGGCCAGATGCAGCGCGACTCCTGGTATCACGTCACCCGCAAGCGCGCGCTCCTGGAGGCACCCGAGGAGATCGGCCGCACCGCGGCGCGGCGGACCGTGCGCCGGCTCGGGGCGCGGCGGGTGAAGACCGCGGAAGTGCCGGTGATCTTCGACCCGGAGATGGCGGCCACCCTCGTGCGCCACATCGCGGGCGCGGCGTCCGGCCCCTCGCTCTACCGGCGCGCCTCGTTCCTGGTGGGCAAGCTGGGCGAGCGCATCGCGGCGCCGTCGGTGACCATCGTGGACGACGGCACCATGCCCGGGGCCCTCGGCTCGCGCCCCTTCGACGGCGAGGGGCTGCCGGTGCGCCGCACCGTGGTCGTCGACCAGGGGGTGCTGCGCTCCTACCTGCTCGATACCTACAGCGGGCGGAAGCTCGGCCTGCCGTCCACCCATCACGCGGCCCGCGACGGCAGCGGGGTGAGCGTGTCCACGACCAATCTCCACCTCGCCGCGGGGGACCGGGACCCGGCGGAGCTGATCCGGAGCGTGAAGAACGGGCTCTACGTCACCGAGCTGATCGGCTTCGGGGTCAACGGGGTGACCGGCGACTACTCGCGGGGCGCGGTGGGCCTCTGGATCGAGAACGGCGAGCTGGCCTACCCGGTGGAGGAGATCACGATCGCGGGCAACCTGCTCGACATGTTTTTCGCCGTGGAGGGGGTGGGGAACGATCTGGTGTTCCGGGATCGCACCGCCGCCCCGACCTTGCTCATCGGGAAGATGACGGTGGCCGGATCATGATCATCGACAGCCACTGCCACCTGCACGACCCGGCCTTCGCGGACGTCCGGGGCACGGTCATCCGGGCCACCGAGCACGACGTGTGGGGCGTGGTGGCGGTCGGCTGCGATCTCGCCACCAACGAACGCACGCTGCGGGCGGCCGCCGACAATGCCAAGGCGGTGTGGCCCGCGCTCGGCTTCCATCCGGAATGGAAGCTCACCACCGAGGACCTCGAGGCGGTGGAAGACCAGATCCGCGCGAACCACGCGCGGCTGATCGCGATCGGCGAGGTGGGGCTTCCCTGGTACGGACTCGAGGCGGCGGCCGACGCCGACGGGGTCCGCCGGCAGGCGAGGGAGCGGCTCGATCGGATGCTCGAGCTCGCCTGCCGCTTCGACCTCCCGGTGATCCTGCACGCCCCTCACGGCGCGGCGGCGGACGCGGTGGCCGCGCTCAAGCGCAAGGGCGTGGAGCGCGCGGTGTTCCACTGGCACAAGGCGTCCGAGGAGACCACCCGCGAGATCGTGGACGCGGGCTATCTCGTCTCGGTCACGCCGGAGGTGGTCTATCGCGATCGGGACCGCGAGCTGGTGGAGCGCGTGCCCCTCGAGTCGCTGCTGGTCGAGAGCGACGCGCCCTGGCCCTATCAGGGCGAGTTCGAGAACATCACCTCCGGCCCGTGGCTCGTCGCGCGGGTGGCCGAAGAAGTGGCGAAGATCAAGCGGCTGCCGGTCGACGAGGCGAGGTACCAGCTCACCGTCAATACCTGCCGCGTCTTCGACATCGTCTGGGCGTGACCCTCCACCGCTTCACGGTCACCGTCGGCGCCGCCGACGTGGTGGGCGTCCTCCATCTCCCGGAGCGCCGGCCCAGCGCCTGCGTGGTGGCCTGCCACGGGATGGGCGCCTCGAAGGACAGCGACAAGTACCTGCTCCTCGGGCGCGAGCTGCCCGCCGCGGGACTCGCGCTCGCGCGCTTCGACTTCCGCGGCGGCGGCGAGTCGGGCGGGCTCTACCAGGAGGCGACGATCGAGACGCGGGTGGCGGATCTCGAAGCGGTCCTGGACCATCTGGCCAAGCGGCCCGAGCTGGACGGCCGCTTCGGGCTCCTGGGCTCGAGCCTCGGCGGGTACGTGGCTCTCTGGGCGGCGAGCCGCGCCGCCGCGGCCGCCCCGCTTCCCGTCGTGACCTGGAATGCGCCGGCCTCCCTGCGCGATCTGCCGGGCGCGGACCCGGCGGCGGCGGGCGCGGCCCTCGTCGCCGAGGTCAGGCGCGGCGAGTGGGCGGAGGCTCCCGCCGGGCTCTCGCGCGTGCTGGTCGTCCAGGCCGACCGCGACGAGGTGGTGCCGCCCGCGCACGGCCACGCGCTCTTCGCGCGCGCCCGGGAGCCGCGGCGCCTGCACGTCATCGCGGGCGCCGATCACCGCCTCTCCGACGCGGACCATCGCCGGGAAGCCCTCGAGGAGAGCCGTCGCTGGCTGCTGGCGCACCTGGCCCAGGCGGACTCGCCCGGGAGGACCCGATGATCGACGCGGCCCGGCTGAAAGAGGAATTCCTGGAGCTGGTCTCCATCTCGAGTCCCTCGAAGCGCGAGGGCACGATCGCGCGGCGGCTCGAGGCGATCCTCAAGAGCATGGGGGCGAGCGTGGAGGTGGACGGCGCGGGGGAGCAGGTCGGCGGCGATACCGGCAACCTCCTTGCCCGCTTCCCGGGCAACACGCCCGGCGCGCCGCCCTTCCTGCTCTCGGGGCACATGGACACGGTGGGGCCGGCCGAGGCCATCCATCCGGTGGTCGAGGGCGACCTGGTGCGCACCGACGGCAGCAGCGTGCTGGGGGGCGACGACAAGGCCGGCGTGGTGGCCATCCTGGAGGCGATCCGGGTGCTCCGCGAGCGCCGGATCCCGCACGGGGACCTCGAGGTCGCGCTGACCATCTGCGAGGAGTACGGCCTCCTCGGCGCCAAGCACTTCGACACCGGGCGCCTCCGGTCGAAGCGGGGACTCGTGCTGGACGTCGACGGGGTCTGCGAGCTGATCACGCGCGCCCCCGCCGCCAACCGGCTGACCTTCACCGTGAACGGCCTCGCCGCCCACGCCGGGATCTGCCCGGAGCAGGGGATGAGCGCGATCCGCATCGCGTCCGAAGCCATCGCGGTGATGAAGCTCGGCCGACTGGATGCGGAGACCACCGCGAATCTCGGCATCATCCAGGGCGGGCTGGCCGGCAACATCGTGCCCGCGTCCGTGACCGTGCGGGGCGAGACGCGCAGCCTGAGCCTGGAGAAGCTCGAGGCGCAGACCGCGCACATGCGGCGCTGCTTCGACGAGGCGGCGGCCCGGCACGCGGTGCGGGTGGGCGACCGGCGCTACCAGGCCCGGGTGGAAGCGCAGGTGGACCCGCAGTACGGCCGGCTCGACATCTGCGACGACGCCGGGATCGTCCGGCTGGTCCAGTCGGCGGCGGGCGCGATGGGCCGGCCGTGCGCCACGCGCGGCACCGGCGGCGGCTCCGACGCCAACGTCTTCGCGGAGCGCGGCCTCGAGGTCGCCAACCTGGCCTGCGGGATGCGCGAGATCCACACCGTGAACGAGTGGGTAGACGTCCGGGACCTCGTGCTCACCGCCGGGCTGGTCGTCGAGACCGTTCGCCTCAACGCCGCGGTCTGACGACCTCGCCCCGCTCGCCATCCGGCTGACCTAAGATTGCGATGAGCGATAGGCTCGATCTCACGCCGGGCCTGGGTGCCGACCGGCCGACCATCCTCGTCGTCGAGGACGACCCGCGCATCCGCGACCTCCTGTCTGGCCTCCTCGGCACGCTCGGCTATCGGCTGGTCATGGCCGCCTCCGCCGAGCAGGCGCTCGACACCCTCAACGTGGTGAGGCCGGACCTGGTGCTCACCGACGTGCACCTGGGCGCGCTGAGCGGGATCGAGCTGTGCGCCCGGCTCAAGGGCGATCCACGCTACGAGCTGATGCCCGTCGTCATCCTGACCGCGGTGGGTGACCTCGAGGCGCGGGTGGCCGGGCTCGCGGCGGGCGCCGACGACTTCTTCACCAAGCCGGTGGAGTTCGTCGAGCTCCGCACGCGGCTGACCGCGCTCCTGCGGGTGAAGATGCTGCTGAGCCAGCTCGATCGGGCGGAGGCCGTCATCACCACGCTGGCCCTGACCATCGAGGCGCGCGATCCGTACACCCTCGGCCACTGCGACCGCCTCTCGCGCTACGCGGTGGCGGTCGGCCTAGCGCTCGGGCTCGATCAGGAGATGGTGCGAGCCCTCCGGCTGGGCGGCTACCTCCACGACCTCGGCAAGATCGCGGTGCCCGACGGCATCCTGCTCAAGCCCGGCCCGCTCGATCCCGTCGAGCAGGAGCGCATTCGCGCGCATCCCGGGGCGGGCTCGGACCTGGTGCTGGGGTTGCGGAGCATGGAGCTGGTGCGGCCCATCATGCGGCACCACCACGAGAAGTGGGACGGCTCCGGCTACCCGGATCGGCTCAAGGGGGAGGCCATCCCGCTCGGCGCCCGCATCATCTCCGTCGTGGACGTGTTCGATGCGCTGCACACCGACCGGCCGTACAAGGCCGCGATGCCTCGCTCCGAGGCGGTGTCCTTGCTCATCCGCGAGACCGACGCCGGCTACTGGGATCCCCGCATCGTCGAAACCTTCCTCGACATCCTCCGCCACTACAAGCACGACGCGTAGTCCGCTGATCCGCCGCCGAGGGGCGGAGGGGGCCGCAGGGGGTCCGCTGACCACGACCCGCTTCTCGCGGCTGCGCGCGGGGCGTTCCCAATCGAGATCGTTGCGCTGCTGTCTCGCGCCGGAGGGAACGGGTCAGCGGACCCCCTGCGGCCCCCTCCGCCCCTCGGCCATGGGGTCAGGTCTTGCAATACGACATTTCGCAGCCCCCCGGGTACGACGCCGAGCGGAGAGCGCTAGCGGGGCAGGTCGGCGGCGACGGAGTCGCCCGCGGTCTTGCCGAACACGGCACCGGACATGAGGCCGGTACCGCCCGGGTAGTTGTGGTAGAAGAGGCCGCCGACGAGCTCGCCCGCGGCGTAGAGGCCGGGAATCGGCCGGTCCCACGTGTCGAGCACTTGCGCACGGGTGTCCACGCGCAGCCCGCCGAAGGTGAACGTGATCCCGCAGGTGACGCCGAAGCCCACGTAGGGCGGCGAGTCCAGGCGCTGCGCCCAGTTGGACTTGGGCGGCGTGATGCCGCGCGTGCCGCGGCCGTCGAGCACCGCCGGGTTGAACGGCACCTGGTCCATGACCGCCGCGTTGAAGTCGCGCACCGTCCGGGCCAGGCCTTCCGGGTCGATCTCGAGCTTCTTGGCCAGCTCCTCGATAGTGCCGGCGTCCGCCTTGGTGATCTCCCGGATGCGGTACTCCTCGCGGAGCAGCTCCACCGTCTTCTGGTCGAAGATCTGGAAGGCGGCCTCCTGCGGCTGGCGCAGGATCTCGCGGCCGTACTTGGCGTAGGTGTAGTTGCGGAAGTCGGCGCCCTCGTCCACGAACCGGTCGCCCCGCACGTTGACGATCAGGCCGAGGGGATACGAGTGCTTCTGGAACATGTCGCCCACGCGCCGGTCTCCGAACATGGGCGCGTTGAGGTCCCACGCCACCGCGTGGCAGGAGGACCAGTGGCCGTAGGCCTGTGCCCCGATCTCGAGCGCCATCGCGATGCCCTCGCCCACGTTGTGGCGGGTGCCGCGCACGCGCG
>JBGQHJ010000199.1:0-7620 GCA_041497895.1 Methylomirabilia bacterium | reverse complement strand
GCTATGCCCTCCGGCGCCGCCAGCCCGACCATCAACCCCTGCTCGCCGAACTCCCCTATGCCCTGCCGCGGCGCCGCTTCCAGGAGTGACCGGAAGGTACTGACACCTGGCCGTCAGGTCTTACGTTCCGACATTTTTCCGCTCGCGTCGGGTGGCGGCGGCCCGCCGAAATGTCGGAATGTAAGACCTGACCCCGTCAGCGGAGGGATTGCAGGAAGCGCTCGACGTCGGCGCGGTGCGGGAGGGCGTCCTGGGCGCCGCGGCGCGTACAGGTGAGCGCGGCGGCGGCGCTGGCCAGCGGGATCACCTGCTCGAGGCTGCCGCCGGCCGCGAGGCCCACCGCGAGCGCACCGTTGAAGGCGTCGCCGGCCCCGGTGGTGTCGATGGCCTCGACGGGGAACGCCTCGAAGTGCACCGCGGTCGCGCCGTCGCAGACGAGCGCGCCCTCCTCCCCGAGGGTGATGATCACGGTGCCGACGCCCCGCTCGCACAGGCGCGCGGCCGCCCGCCGCCCGGAATCGAGATCGGTCACCTCGGTGCCGGTGAGCGCCGCCACCTCCCCCGCGTTCGGGGTGAGATAGGTCACCAGCCCCAGCAAGTCGTCGGACAGCTCCTGCACCGGCGCGGGATTGAGCACGGTCGGCACGCCGTGCCGCCGCGCGGTCTCGAGGGCCCAGCGGACGACCGCGACCGGGACCTCGAGCTGGGTCACGAGCACCTGCGCCCACACGACCGAATCCTCCGCGGCGCGCGCCATGTCCACGGTGAGCCGGTGGTTGGCCCCGGGCGCCACCCCGATCTGGTTGTGCCCCTCCCGGTCCACGAAGATGAGCGCGGTCCCGGTGGCCACCCCCGGAGCCGTCACCAGCCCCTCGACGCCGATGCCCTCCTCGGCGAGCCCCCGCCGCATGGCCGCGCCCGAGTCGTCGTCGCCCACGCAGCCGATCAGGCGCACGTCGGCGCCGAGCCGTCGGGCGGCCACCGCCTGGTTGGCGCCCTTGCCGCCGCGGTTGACCAGCAGCGTGCCCGAGGAGACGGTCTCGCCCACGCGCGGCAGCCGGGGCAGCGCGACCGTGTAGTCGAGGTTCGCGGAGCCGACTACCGTGACGCGGGGCACAGGCGCTCCAGGAACAGGTCCAGCACGCGATCGGCGTCGACCTCGACCGCGACCCGGCAGGTGGGCGCTCGCTTGCGGTGCGAGGCGATCGCCCGGCGATCGGCCAGCGAGAGCCCGCGGGTGAGCTTGCCCTCGCACTCGACCTCCACGCTCATCGGCTCGAAGGCCACGAGCGAGGGATCGAGGGCGACCGCCATCGCGAGCGGGTCGTGCAGCACGATCCCGCCCCCCTCCTGGCCCGCGCCGAAGGCGAAGCCATGCAGGGTGAAGTCGAGGATGAAGCGGGCGATCCGGTGGTCGGCGCAGCGCCGCAGGCGCTCGGTGAGCACGGTCTGGGCCAGGACCACCCGTCGCGTGACGTCCAGGGGGATGAGCTCGATCGCGAGGCCGGCCTCGAGCACCTGCGCGGCGGCCTCGGGATCGACGAAGAAGTTGAACTCGGCGGCCGGCGTGACGTTGCCCGGGACCGCGACGGCCCCACCCATCACCACGACGCGGCCCGCCCGCGCGAGCCGCCGCGGGTCGAGCGCCACCGCGGCGGCCAGGTTGGTCAGCGGCCCGAGGGCCACCACGGTCAGGTCGGGCCCCAGCCGATCCACGGTCTCGAGAATCACTTCGGCCGCGGAGCGCGTCTCAATGGTAGAGGCCGGCTCGGGATACCGCGCCCGGCCGTCCGGCTCGACGAAGCGGTCCAGGTTGCCGAGCCCGTCCTGGCCGTGGACGTGACCGGCGGTGACGAGGGCGCGCTTGAGGGGGGTCTCGGCCCCCCGGACCACCGCGGGCATGGGATCGGGGGCACCCACCGCGAGGATACGGCGGGCATTGGTGGTGGCTTGGTCCACCGGGACATTACCCGCGACCACGGTGACGGCCTCGATGCGGGCCTCGGGCGAGGCCAGCGCGAGGAGGATCGCAAGCGCGTCGTCGATGCCGGGATCGGTGTCGATCAGCAGGTGGCGGGTCATTTGACACCCTCTCCGAGGGTCCGTATCATACGCGGCAGCCTGGCGCCAGTACCTCGCAAAGGAGGACTCGGATGCACATCCGGATCACGTACTGCGGCGAGTGAAACTATCTACCCCAGGCCTCCAGTTTGCAGGCCGCCATCAAGAGTAAGTACGGCATCGACTCCGAGCTGCGCGAGGGCGTCGGCGGCATCTTCACCGTCGAGGCCGACGACAAGATGATCTACGACAACCAGGTCACGTACCGCTTCCCGGAGGATCAAGAGGTCTTCGCCGAGATCGACAAGCTCAGGACCTGACCTCCCGCTCGATCAGCTCCCGGAACGCCGGGTCGGCGACGCGCAGCAGCGCCCTCGCCCGCCCGGCGTCGCTTTGTCCGCGCAGCGCCGCCACCCCGTGCTCGGTCACCACGTAGTCGGCGAGGAAGCGCGGAGTCGTCACGCGCGCGCCGGCCCCGAGGCGGGCCACGATCCGCGACCGGCTCCCCCGCGCCGCGGTCGCGGGCAGCGCGATGATCGAGCGACCCCCCTCCGCCCGCGCCGCGCCCAGGACGAAGTCGAACTGCCCGCCGATGCCGGTGACCTGGCGCCCGTCCACGCTCTCCGCGTTGACCTGCCCGAGCAGGTCCACCTCCAGCGCGGAATTGACCGACACGAAGTCGCCGAGGGTGCCCACCACCTGGGGGTCGTGGACCACGTCGGACGGCTCCATGTTCACCACCGGGTTCTCGTGGCACCACTCGAACAGCGCGGTGGTGCCCATGATCTCGCCGATGTCCATCCGCCCGGGGTGCAGGCGCTTGCGGGCGTTGGTGATGACCCCGCTCCGCACGAGCGGGAGCATGTGGTCGACCAGGAGCGAGTGCACCCCCAGGTCCTTCTTGCCGCCGAGCGCCTCCATCACCGCCTGCGGGATCGAACCCACGCCCACCTGGACGGTGGCGCCGTCCGGGATCAGCCCGGCCACGTGGCCCGCGATGCGCCGTTCGACATCGCCGACCGGGGTCGGCGGATACTCCGGGAGCGGATGGTCGACCGCGGTCCATACGTCCACCTGCGAGCGGTGCAGGAACGCGTTGCCGAGCGTGCGGGGCATGCGGGGGTTGACCTGCGCGATGACGAGCGGGGCCCGTCGCGCCGCGGGCAGCGAGTAGCTCACCGAGACCCCGAGGGAGAGATGCCCGCCCCGGTCGGGCGGCGCGGTGTGGACGACCACCGCGTCCGGCGCCCAGGGGCCGCCCGCCGCGAAGAGAGTCACCGTATCGAAGTAGCGCGCCGGCACGAAGTCGACGTCGCCGCGCGCCGCCGCCTCCGCGAGCCGCGGGGACATGTGCCAGGTCGCGAAGCGGATCTTCCCCGCGTAGGCAGCCGCGCCGAACGGATAGTCGTCGACACGTAGGCCGCCCATCAAGGTGAGCGGGGCCAGACGATCGGCCTGTCGCAGGATCTCGGCGAGCAGCGCGGAGGGATCGCCGCAGCCGGCCGGGAGCAGCACCTTCATCCCCGGACGCAGTCGGCCGACGGCGTCGGCCAGCGTGGTCTGCTCGAACGAACGGGCCATGGAGCCCGGGTAGTATAATCGCGCGCGGATGGGCCACTCAACGCACGTCTGGCCCGGGGGTCCGCGATGACGCGCGCGCATGGCCGACCCGCTCGACGGGGCCGCGTGGTCGAGACCAGCGAGGCCGGCGCGGATGCGCGCCTCGACCGGCAGGCCCGCCGCTACCGTGGCCGCGATCGCCATCCCGACCGCTATCGCCTTCCCGGGGAGGTGCGCCGGATCGACCGGGCCGCGCCCGAGAAGGTCACGTTCGGTTGACGCTCACTCCAAGGAGGACACCATGTCCAAGCTCACGCAGGCCATCAATCCACCCACCCTCGTCAAGCCGGCCGGGTTCTCGCACGCCTGGGAGACGCAGGGCGGCAAGACGGTCTACATCGCGGGCCAGGTCGCGGTCGACCGGGAGGGCCGTGTCGTGGGCGCGGGCGACCTGGTCGCCCAGTTCCGCCAGGTCTGCGAGAACCTGAAGGCGGTGCTGGTCAGCCGGGCGGGCCAGATGAACGACATCGTCAAGCTGACGATCTACGTGCTCTCCAAGAGCGACTACAAGGCCCGCGCGCGGGAGATCGGCGCGGTCTACCGGGACTACTTCGGGCGCCACTACCCGGCCATGACCCTGGTCGAGGTCAAGGGCCTCTACGACGACGATTGCCTGATCGAGATCGAGGCCGTCGCGGTGGTGGACTGAGCCATGCCGGTCCATCCGCAGTGGGTCACCACCGGGCTCGAGTTCGAGGGGCACCGGATCGTGGGCCATCGGGGCGTCGTGCGCGGCATCACCGTCCGCTCGCGGAACCTCATCGTCAACCTGGGCGCCGCGATCCAGACCATGTTCGGCGGCAACATCACGCTCTACACCGAGCTCTGCGAGCGCGCGCGCCAGGAGGCCTTCGATCTGATGCTCGAGCACGCCTCGCAGGTGGGCGCCAACGCGGTGGTGGCGATGCGCTACGATGCCAACGACGTGGCCGCCGGGGTCACCGAGGTGCTGGCCTACGGCACCGCGGTGGTGATCGAGCCGGTGCCGCGCTAGCCCTGGCCTCCATCGCTCGGGCGGGACTATACTCTCGGGCGCGGGAGCGAATATCGCGCCCCGTCACTCGCGGGCCCGAAGGAGGAGACGACATGGTCACGGATCGCCGGGGGTTCCTGAAGAGCACGATGGCGGGCGCGCTGGCCGCGACGGCGGCGATGGGAGCGAGGCGGGCGGAGGCCCAGGCCTCGAAGGTCAAACCGGGGGCCCGCGACGTGCTCCTGGTCGTGGACGTGCAGAACGACTTCATCCCGGGCGGGGCCCTGGCGGTGAAGGAAGGCGACGCGATCGTGCCGCTCGTGAACCAGCTCGCGGCCGGCTTCGAGCACGTGATCCTCACCCAGGACTGGCACACGCCGGGCCACGTCTCCTTCGCCTCCGCCCACCCCGGCAAGAAGCCGTTCGAGACCATCACCCTCGGCTACGGCACCCAGGTGCTGTGGCCGGACCACTGCGTGCAGGGCACGCCGGGGGCCGATCTCCACAAGGACCTCCGGATCCCGCACGCCGAGCTGATCATCCGGAAGGGCTACCGCAAGCAGATGGACTCCTACTCGGCCTTCTTCGAGGCCGACGGCAAGACCACCACCGGCCTCGCCGGCTACGTGAAGGACCGCGGCTTCCGCCAGGTCTACCTGGTCGGGCTCGCGACCGACTTCTGCGTGTGCTGGTCGGCGCTCGACGCCCGCAAGGTCGGCCTCGGCGCCTCGGTGATCGAGGATGCCTGCCGCGGCATCGACACCAACGGCTCGCTCGGCAAGGCCTGGGAGCAGATGACCAAGGCCGGGGTGAAGCGCATCCGCTCCGCGGACATCGCGGTCTAGCACGCCGTGACGGGCCGCCGGGCCGGGGTCCTCACCCGCTTCGCGGGCCCGCTCGAGTGGTTACTCGCCCGGTGAGCATCCAGGCGCCCGCTGCCGTGCCGCCAGATCACATGGACCGCTTCTATTCAGTGGTTCACAGGGTTAGCCGATTCTGGCTCTGGTTCTTCTTCAAGGACGTCTCGGTGGTCCGGGCGGATCGGGTCCCGGCCGGCGGCCCGGTCCTGCTCTGCATCAACCACCCGAACAACCTCATCGACTCCCTGCTGGTAGGCGGCGTCCTCTTCCGGAAGGTCCACTACCTGGCCACCGCCGCCCTGTTCCGCAATCCGCTGGTGGCGCGCTTCCTCGCCGCCTGCGGCGCCATCCCGGTCTATCGCAAGCAGGACGATCCGACCAAGATGGACAAGAACGCCGACGCCTTCTCGGCGTGCTTCCGGGCCCTCGAGGCCGGGCGGCTCGTGGGCATCTACCCGGAGGGCACCACCCACTCCGAGAGCCGGGTGCAGCGGATCAAGACCGGCGCCGCCCGCATCGCGCTCGAGTACCAGACCTCCGGCCGGGGCGCCTCCCTCACCCTGATCCCGGTTGGGCTGAGCTTCGACGCCCGCAAGTCGTTCCGCGGCCGCGTGCGTGTCTCCTTCGGCGAGCCGATCCCGATGGCCCCGTACGCGGCGGCCCACCGCGACGATCCGGCCCGGGCGGTCGAGGCGCTGACCACCGCCATCCAGTGGGGCATGGAGGCCGAGATCCTCCACGTGGCCCGCCCCGAGCGCCAGGATCTCATCCGGGCGGTCGAGCAGATCTACCGGAGCGACCTGATCCGCGAGCTGCAGGTCGAGCGGGGGCTGGGCGGGCGGCAGATCGACCCGCTGCGGCTCTCCCAGGCCATCGCCGACGCGGTCGCCCACTTCGAGGAGCGCGATCCCGAGCGGGTGGAGCGGCTCTGGGCCGGCGTGCAGCGCTATCGCGGACTGCTGTCCGCCTACCGGGTGCGCGACCAGGCGGTGCGGGCGCGCGCGGAGGGCGCCCGCGGCCGCGCCCGCCTGCGCCGCTCGTGGGAGGCCTCGCTCGGCCTGCCGCTCTTCGCCTACGGCCTGGCCGTCAACGGCCTGCCCTACCTGCTGCCGCGCCTGATCGCCCACCGCACCGCGCGCAAGGAGACCGACTACGCGACCACGCGACTGCTGGCCAGCATCGTGGCCTTCCCGCTCTTCTGGGCGCTCGAGATCTGGATCGTGTGGCGCCTCGCCGGCCTCGGCTGGGCGCTCGGGTTCGCGGCCTCGCTGCCGGTGAGCGGTCTGCTCGCCTATCGCTATCTCGGCGGGGTGGGCCGGCTGCAGAACCAGCTCCGCTTCGGCTGGCTCTCGCTCACCCACCGTCACTTCGCGACCCGCCTGCTGGACGAGCGGCAGGCGCTGGTGGCCGAGCTCGAGCGGGCGAAGGACGACTACCTGCGGGCCACCCGGGGCAGCAGCTTTTGACGGTCCATCGGCTGGAGGAGCTGTCCACGCCGGGGCTCGACGCCCTCGACCGCGAGCGCACCGTGGTGATCCTCTCGGTGAGCCCGCTCGAGACGCACGGCCCGCACCTGCCGCTCGGGGTCGACGCGTTCACCGCGCGGTATTTCTCGGAAGCGATTGCCGAGCGCGTCGTCGCGAGCCGGCCGGGCTGGGCGGTGGTGCTGGCGCCCACGCTGCACCTGGGCTCCTTCACGTTCGACACGGTGGGCACCGTGCGGGTACGGCAACGGGTCGTCCGCGACGTGGTGGTGGACTACGGGCGCGCGCTGGCCCGCGCGGGCTTCCGTCACATCCTGGTCTCGAACGGCCACGGCGGCCCCGGGCACCTGGTCGCCCTCGAGGAGGCGGCCGCGATCGTCTCGCGCCGCCACCGCGTCACCATGGCCTCGTTCACCGGCCATCTCGCGTGGGAGTTCCTGCGTGGCCGCCTGCTGCCCCGCATCGAGGCCGGCCTCGGCCAGCCGCTGTCGCCCGTCGAGCGCGAGGCCTTTGCCGAGGACGCGCACGGCGGCTGGTGGGAGACGTCGATCATGCTGGCGCTGCGACCCGACCTGGTCGACGACGGCTACCGCACGCTGCCCGCCGCCCGCTACTCGCTTCG
>JBGQHJ010000198.1:0-7632 GCA_041497895.1 Methylomirabilia bacterium | reverse complement strand
TCGTGGCGCGTGCCCGACGCGGAGGCCGCGCGGGCGCGCCTGCTGGCCGCCGGACTCGACGTCTCGGAGGTGCGCGCCGGCCGCAAGCCGGGCACGCGCGTGCTCACGCTGCGCGACGGCACCTGCGGCGTGCCCACGCTGTTGCTCGAGCGGGGCGCGGCGCGGGACGAGGGCTAGGCCGGCCCGGCCGCGCGCCGCACCCGCGCGCCGGCCCCGCGCCATGCCCACGCCGCGGCGACCAGCGCCACTACCCACGCGGCTCCGCCCACCACCGCCATGAGCCCCGTCACCGGGCCCCAGAAGAGGGCCTGCAGCGCGGGCTCGATCAGGGCGAGGCGCTCGGCGGTCGGCGGACCCAGCGCACCCAGCATCACGCCGCTGCCGACGCCGACCGCGGCGTCGAAAGCGGGGTACACCACCACGAACACCGCGACGGCGCCGCGACTGATCCGGGCCGCGCGCCCGTCCAGGCCGCGGACCAGCAGCAGCACCGCGAGGCCGAGCAGGGCGAAGAGCGGGACCTGCGCCACGTGCAGCGCGGTCCACCACGTGACGATCGGCGCCAGCGTGATCGCGATGGGCGCGCCCGGCATCACCCCGGATGGCCGAGCTCGAGCTGCCCCAGCACGAGCGGCGGGCCCAGCACGAGCGCCCGGCGCGCGGTCGCGCTCACTTCACCCGCTCGAGGCGGGCCGATCCCTTCAGGTCGGCGCGCATGAACGTGAGCACGTCCTTGCCCCCTTCCGTGGAGAGCGTCACCGTGCCCTCCGAGCTGGTGGAGCGGTAGGAGCCCTTCCCGGCCGCCACCGCGACCTTGCCGGTGGTCTTGGCCCCGCTCGCGGCCAGGCCCTCGTAGCTGCCGTCGGGCTTGATGCGGATCGCCGCGGGCGAGGTGCCACCCACCGCGCGCCACTCACCGGCGAGGCTCTTCACGTCGGCGATGGGCTTGTCGGGCCCGGCGAGCGCGGGGCCCGCCAGGCCGGCCAGCAGCAGCGACAGCACGATCATGGCCCGCATCATCGGTCTCCTCCTGTTGGTGTCCCGATCTCGGTTGGCGCGCCCGGGGCCGGCCACCGGAGACGGCCGGCCGTGTACACGCCGCCGGCCGGGTCGAACGTGGGATCGGTGAGCAGGCGCAGGCCGCCCCACTCGAGCCGCGCGGTCGGCCCGCCCACGTAGGTGACGCGCGGGAGGCTCATGGGCCGGTCATCGCGAGCGCTCTCCACCGAGCCATCGTACTCCCCGGGCCGCGATTACGAGACCGGCCCCCCACAGGAGACTGTTGGCCACCGCGGCCGCCTCGAAGCCGCGCAGCCGCTCGCGGTCGACCCGGCGAAGGGCCCACACGCCGGGGAACTCGAGCACGTCGACGGTGGCCGAGAGCCCGCGGTGGACGAGGCCGGGCGGTCCCGGCCGGTCGAGCGGGCCCTGCGAGAGGAACGTGAGGATGCCGAGCCCGAGCGTCACCAGCAGGTGCGCCGCCGCCATCAGCCCGATCGGGACCAGCGTGCGCACGCTCAGAAGATCCCCTGCGGATCGAGCCCCAGCAGCACGCGGCCGGCCACCTCGAGCGTGCGCGGCGCCAGCGCCACGTGCTGGGTGGCGACGTGCACGTCGCGGAAACGCCGCTCGATCCCCGCGGCCTCGAAGATGGCGCCCGAGCCCGCGAGCCCCCAGACGATATCCACCGCGGCCGCGGCAGCCACCCCCGCGTTGACGCACCCCATGCGCACCTGCGCCCGCTGCTCGAGGGTCGGCGGCTTGCCGCGCCTCACCGTCCGCCACAGGTCGTCGACCGCCTGGATCAGGAGGCTCTCCGCCGAGCGGGCGTGGATCTCGGCGCGGGCGAGCCCACGCTGCACCGCGGGATCCTCGGCGAGCGGCCGCCCGGCCCGCCGGCGGGCCCGGGCGAGCCGCGCGAGGTCCTCGATCGCTCCGCGCGCGATGCCGATCGGGACCGCGCCCACCGCCGCGGTCACGAACGGGATCACCGGGAAGGCGTAGAGCCGCTCCGGGCGAGTGGGCTCGTCGGCGTAGACGTCGACCGCGTACGCAGCGGGCACCGGTACGCGCTCCAGCGAGTAGTCGTGGCTGCCGGTGCCGCGCAGGCCGCTGACGCGCCACGTGTCGTGGATGCGGGCATGCTCGGCGGGCACGAACACCAGCCGGGTCGCCGGCCGCGCGCCCGCGCGGCCGCGCGCGCGCTCCGCCACCACGCAGTGGGCGAGCAGCCAGGTGGCGTGGCGGCAGCCGCTCGCGAACCTCCATGTGCCGGAGACGCGGTAGCCGCCCCGGACCACCTCGGCGGTCCCGCCCGGCTCGAGCTGGCCCGCCACCACCG
The DNA here is from genome assembly GCA_041497895.1 of Methylomirabilia bacterium. GTDB lineage: Bacteria > Methylomirabilota > Methylomirabilia > Rokubacteriales > CSP1-6 > CAMLFJ01. Next base: position 5,291 of record JBGQHJ010000198.1, on the reverse strand, counting down.
CGCGCCGATCGCCGAAGACCTCGCGCGCCGCCCGCGTGGGGAGGCGCCCGGCCAGGAATCCGTGCGCGGAGGCGACCATCACGTTCCAGCCCACCGAGCCGTCGAGCGCGGCCACCGCCGCGATCACCCGCAGCCCGGAGACCGGATCGAGCTCGGCCCCGCCCAGGCGCCGCGGCGTCCAGAGGCGGAAGAGCCCGGCGTCGACGAGCGCCTCCACCAGCGGCACCGACAGCGCGCGGTCGCGGTCGAGACTCGCGCGCTCGGCCTCGACGAGCGGACCGAGCGCGCGGACCGCGTCGAGGAGCCGCTCCGCGCGCGGCCGGCCGCTCACCGGCCTCGCGAGAGGAGCACGAGCGCGAGCGCGACCGCGCCCGGCAGCGCCTGCACCCACAGGATCTTGCGGCTCGCGGTCAGCGCGCCGAACACGCCGGCCACGATCACGCACCCGAGGAAGAAGACCTGGACCCCGACACCGTCCGCGCCGAGCGCGAGCCCCCATCCGAGCCCGGCGGCCAGGAAGCCGTTGTAGAGGCCCTGGTTGGCCGCGAGCGTCCTCGACGCAGCCGCGAACTCCGGGGTGAGGCCGAACGTGCGCCGGCCCTTCGGAGTGTTCCAGAGAAACATCTCGAGGACCAGGAAGTAGAGATGGACGAGCGCCACCAGCGCGACCAGCACGTTCGCGGCCAGGATCATGGGCGTCACCTCGTCAGCGGTCGAGCGGGACGATCACCACGGCCTCCGCCTCCAGCGAGGCCGGACGGTTCCGCTCGCCGAAGCAGATCAGCCGTAGCTCCTCGAGGCCGCGCCGCCACACGCGATCGGCCCGCCACGAGGCCTCCTCGGCGAACTCCAGGATCGACGCGGGCGCCCCGTAGGCCCGCTCGATCTCCCGCTGCACGCCCGTGCAGGTCGGATACCGGCCGCTGCCGTCCGGGCTCGGCACTCCGTCGGGCCGCTCGAAGGTGACGCGCAGGCGTCGAGCGGGCCCACCGTCGGGCACCTCGATCCCGTAGACGTGATCGTGCGACTCCTTCGGCGCCACGTAGACGTAGTTGCCCACCCGGTGCGAGCGCGGGTACCGGGCCTCCACCGTCGCCAGGTCGCTGCGCAGCCCGAGCCCGACGAACGTGAGCGGCCCCTCCTGCGCGAGACCCGGGATGGCCAGCGCGAGCAGCAGCGGCACGAGCCAGCCGGCCAGCCGGCCGCGACGGTCGCCGCACTCCACCACGAACGGCGCGTCGAGGTCGTCGTTGTCGACGATGATACTGGCACACTCCCACGGGGCGCATTCGTGAAAGTAGAGGCGCTGGCCGTCCAGGTACCGCCGCGTCGCGGGGGCCTCCAGGTCCACCGGCGTCGGCGTGCCCGTCGCCCCGCGCCGCCGGTGATTCCGGGTCCACCCGACGCGGAGGAAGACCGAGAGATCCCACGTGTCCCGCAGCTCGGGCCGGTGCAGGAAGATGCCGTCGAACAGCAGGATCGACCCGGGCGTCGCGCGCTCCTCGGGCGCATCCACCGGGACGTCGGCGTCCACGTCGAAGATGGCCCGCCGGAACCGCCCGCTCCCGCCGGGCCCCAGCGGATCGAGCAGCAGGCAACGAAGCGCGGCGTAGTCGTAGGAGTCACGATAGAAGCCCTCGGGCGAGTAGCGCCCGAGGCGATAGCGAACCGGCTTCGGATGGTGGAACGCGTCGACGCCGGCGCGGATGACCGGCCGCCCGCTCGGCGCCAGCCGGTCGCGGAGCTCGTCGGCGAGCGTGGTCTTCCCCGCGCCGTCGACGCCGTCGATGCCGACGCGCACGATGCCCGTCGCCGGCAGCGCGAGCACGGCGTCGGCCACGCGGTCGAGCACCGCCCGCCGCGCGGGTGTCATGCCGGGCCCGGCGCCCAGAAGGGGCCGGTGAGGCCGTGCCGCGCGAAGGTGGCCGCCACCTGGGCCGCCCCGGGGCGCTGCCAGTCCGGGTCGAGCCGCGTCGCGTACCAGTCCCGGCCCAGCTCGTAGACGGCCTGTGGGCTCAGCACCGCGCCCGGGGCGTGGCCCTTCGCCTCGAGCCAGCCGCGCAGCTCGCCCTCCGACCGGAAGGCGGCGATGTTCCGTCAGGTGTGGCCGATGTCGTCCCAGAAGCGGCGCGCCGGCACCAGGAAGTGGACGACGCCGTCTCCCCGGATGCGACCGCCGCGGGCCTCGAAGCCGAGCGGCTCGCCGGTGGCCGGCGAGTGCGTGGCCAGCGAGCCGTCGCCCAGGAGCGCGAGCAGCGCGAGGCCGTCCCACCCGCAGTTGACGAACCAGCGCCGTGTCCCCACCGTGACCTGGAAATCGGTCTCGATCCCCGAGAACGGATGCGCCATCCAGATCGACTCCGTCCCCGGCACGAGCACGAGGCAGTGCAGGTCGGCGAGCGCGCGCAGGGCGGCGCCGACCTCCTCGCGGGGCGCGTCCAGGTCGGCGGCGAGGTGCGCGACCGAGGGCGCGGCGGCCTCGTCGCGGAACGACGCGTAGACCGCGGCCCGCACCCGGCGCTCGAAGGCGTTCACGCCCGCCTCAGCGCCCGATGCTCGTGGTCTCGATCGCCCCCCACCGATCGAGCGCGCGTCGGCCCGCGTGGATGAGGACCACGTACCCGTAGCCGAACAGCAGCATCACGAGGCCGTACAGGATGAGCGTGTCCGCCAGGGGCGCCTCGCTCCCCGTCCACCACCGCATCACGACCAGGTAGAGCAGGAACGGGGGCAGGAACAGCAGTGGCGCCTTCCAAGAGATCGACCGGTAACGCGCCAGCGGCTCGCTCCGGAGCCACCAGAAGACGACGGCCGCGAACGGCACGTAGGCGGGCCCGGCCACGAGCCCCGACACGTAGAGGGGGATCGCGACGCGGTCGAGCAGGGTGATCGTCGGCTCGTCCCGATAGGCCAGGTAGGCCAGCACCGGGGCGAGGATGGGCAGCGCGCCGGCCCACCGGTAGTAGGTGATCTCCGTGATCCGCCGCCTCATCCGGGCCGCCGCATTCCCTCTTCTACCACACACCCCCGCCGGGCCCGTCACTCGGCGAAGCGGCCCCGCGGCGGCGGACGCAGGCCGCGCCGATCTCGAGCGCGGTGAGGGCGACGACGGTCACGTCACCCACGGCGTCCGGCCTCGCTCCGAGGCCGGTCCCGCCGGGCGCTCACAGCTCGGCCTCCATCGCGACGAGCTGGAGCGACGCGTTGCCGGGGAGCGGCCGCCGGTCTCCCGTGTCCCGGAAGCCCGCGCGGGAATACAGCGCGATCGCGGCCGGGCTGTGGGCCGGCGCCCACAGGCCGAGACGGCTCAGCCCGCGCGCGCGTGCCCAGCCGAGCACCTCCAGCAGCAGGCGGCGCCCCACGCCCTGCCCGCGCCACGCGGCCTCCACCCACATGCCGCCAACCCGGCCCGCCGCGCCCCGCTCCCGATCGAGGAGCCCGTACACGGTCCCGATCACGTGCGCGTCCTCGCACGCGAGGAACATCGCCTGTCCTCCCGGCGTGGTGACCGCGCGGGTCAGCTCCTCCCAGTAGGCTCGGGAGCGCGTCGCGGCGTCGGCCGCCGTCTCGCCGAAGGAATCGGGGGCGTCGCGCAGGGCGCGCAGGCGGAGGTCCCGGTGCAGCTCCACCTCGTGCGGCGCGAGCCGCCGGAGGTCGACGCACTCCCGCTTCACGCGCGCCGCTCCGCGCCCCGGCCGCGCGACCGCCGGACGTCGCCCCGGGGCCTCCTCCGCTGCCGGCGCCAGTCATCCACCGTGAGCGCCCAGCGCTCGTGATCGCGCCATCGGCCGCCCACCTTCAGGTATCGCGGCGAGAGGCCTTCGCGACGGAAGCCGAGGCGGCGAGCCAGCGCCCGGGAGGCCGCGTTGCCGGGCTGGATGTTCGCCTCCACGCGATGCAGGCGCAGCTCCCCGAAGATCCAGCGGAGCGCCTGCGCCAGCCCCTCGGTCATGTATCCCCGCCCCGCGTGAGGAGCGAACGCGTAGTATCCGAGGTAGGCACTCTGAAAGGGCCCCCGCACGATCTCGCTGACGTTGATCACGCCGGCGAGCTCGCCGGATGCGGCAAGCACGACGAATCGCGCCTCGTGGGTCGGTCTCGTCAGGCGCCGCAGGTATCCGCGGTACGCCACCGCCGTGCGGGGCGGAGGGGCCCATCGCCGTAGCAAGGTCCGGCTGCGTCGCGCCGCCTCGAGAAATCTCGGCTCGTCACGCGCCGATGGCCTCTTCAGCTCGACTCGCCCCCGCGGGGCCCGTGCCACCGGCTAGTCGCGCACCGCCGCCCGCAGGGCCGCCCGCGCCAGGATCCGCGTCGAATCGAGCGTGGGCAGGGGCGAGTCGCCGTCGCCGATCAGCAAGGGGAACTCGGTGCAGCCGAGCACCACCGCATCGCAGCCACCGTCCTGGCCCTCCCGGATGACCTGCCTGAAGTACGCCCGCGCCGGGTCCTCGAACCGGCCGTACACGAAGTCGTCGAAGGTCAACCGGTTGATCCGCTCGCGGGCGAGAGCGTCGGGGATCCGGCACTCGATCCCCCTGGAGCCGAGCTTCGACGGGTACACCGGCCCCTCCATCAGGTAGCGGGTGCCGAGAACCAGGAGGCGCTTGCAGCCCCGCCCGGCCGCCTCGGTCGCCACCTCCTCGGCGACGTGGAGCCACGGCAGCGGCGACCGGTCGCGTACGAGGTCGAGCGCCTGGTGGACGGTGTTGTCCGGGCAGACGAGCAGATCCGCGCCGGCCCGGCGGACCTTCTCGGCCGACGCCAGCAGCATCTCCCCCACCTGATCCCAGTTCCCGGCCTCGATGTGGCGCATGTACTCGGAAAGGGGGAACGTGTGCATCGTGACTTCCGGGTGCGCGTGACGACCCAGGAGCGCCGCGCCTTCCGCGCAGAGCGTCCGGTAGCAGAGCGCCGCCCCTTCCGCGCTCACCGCGACGATCCCTACGTGCTTGGCCAACCCACCCTCTCCCTGGCCTCCATCAGTCGATGACGTAATCCACCATCAATCAGCAGGCGGTGTGTATCGGGCATCGACGTATGCCCACGCGCGTGCCCCCGATTGCAGGGTCACCGCCACCCGCTTGACCGCCGCCACCTCGTACCTGTCGGCATTCTGAATCTCATCGGCCGAGACGGCGAACACCGTTCCCGATATGACGTCGGACGCGCGGCCGGTGAACGTTGCCATGGTGTGCTGCGCCTTTCCGCTGATCGCGACCACCGCCGGGTCCTCGATCTCCAGCGAGACCAGCTCGAACCCTCGCAAGGCATCGCGCGGCCCGGTCAGTTGC
>JBGQHJ010000197.1:0-7693 GCA_041497895.1 Methylomirabilia bacterium | reverse complement strand
CAGGTCGACGAGATCGCGTCCGACCTGCGGCGCGAGCTCGCCGGCATCACGCCGCGGACCGGCACCGTGCCGATCTACTCGACGGTGACCGCAGGGCTGATCGACGGCGCAACTCTCGACGCCGACTACTGGATGCGGAACGTGCGACAGCCGGTGCTCTTCGGCCCCGCGATGGAGCAGGTGCTGGAGACCGGCTTCACCACCGTGCTCGAGGTGAGCCCGCACCCGATCCTGCTCACCGCGGTCGAAGGCACCGCCCAGCACGTCGGACGCCCGGTGGTGCTGCTGCCCTCCCTGCGGCGCGATCACGATGAGATGACCGAGATGCTCACCTCGCTCGCCCGGCTCTACTGTCTCGGCGCCCCGGTGCGCTGGGCCGCGCTCCAGGCCCCCGGCGCTCGGCCGGTGCCTCTGCCGCCCTACCCGTGGCAGCGACGCCGGTTCTGGCTCGATGACGCGGTCGATCGGCCGGCGGCGCGGCCGCGCCGGGGCGGGCGCCGACCGGGCGCGGACTGGCTCTGGCGCCTCGCGTGGCGGCCCGAGCCCCTCGCCGCGGAGGCGGCGCTGGCGCCCGGGCGCTGGCTCCTGCTGGCCGATCGGGGCCCGACCGCGCGAGCGCTGCGGATGGAGCTCGAGAAGCGCGGCAACCAGGTCGTCGCGGTCCACGCCGGCGCGCGGTACGCTGCCTCGCCGGATGGCGATTTCACGATCGACCCGCAGCGGCCCGACGATTTCAGGCGCCTGTTCGAGGCGACCGTCGCGCCCGGCGAAGGGTGGGCGGGCGTGGTACACCTGTGGGCGCTCGACGCGGAGGCGCCCGGCGAGCAGGACGCCCGGCCCGCCGTGGAGGCGGATCGGGCATGCGCGGGCGCGCTCCACTTGGTCCAGGCGCTCGGCGGATCGAGCCGCCGGGCGGGCGGGCGGTTGTGGATCGTCACGCAAGGCGCCCAGGCGATCGGCGCGCCGCGGCCGCTGGCCCTCGCGCAGGCGCCGCTGTGGGGTCTGGGGCCGGTGATAGGCGTCGAGCACCCGACGCTGTGGGGCGCCCTCGTCGACCTGGATCCGGAGACGGGCCCGGACGCGATCGGGTCGTTGGCGGACGAGCTCGCCGGGCGTGCGCCCGGAGAGCGCGTCGGCTTCCGTGACGGGTGCCGTTACGTGGCGCGGCTCGAGCGGTTGGAGGCGGCGGAAGCCCCGGATCCGCTCCGGCTCCGGCCGGATCGCGCCTATCTGGTCACCGGCGGGCTGGGCGGGCTCGGGCGCCGGCTCGCGCAATGGCTGGTCGATCGGGGCGCCCGGCACCTCGTCCTGGTCGGCCGGCACGCCTCGGCCGAGGCGGCCGCGGAGCTCGTCGCGCGGCTCGAGGCGGCGGGAGCGCGGGTCGTGGTGGAGCGGGCCGACGTCACCGACGGTGACGAGCTCGCGGCCCTGCTCGATCGCATCCCCCGGATGCTGGCTCCGCTCGGCGGGATCGTCCACGCCGCCGCGGTCCTCGACGACGGGGTCATCGACCGGCAGGATGCGACGCGCTTCGCGGCGGTGCTGGGCCCGAAGGTGGCCGGCGCGTGGAACCTCCACGCGATGACGCGCGGGCTGGGTCTCGATTGCTTCGTCATGTTCTCCTCGGCCGCCGCCATCCTCGGCACGCCGGGACAGGCCACGTACGCGAGCGGGAACGCCTTCCTCGATGCCCTCGCCCACCACCGGCGCGCCGCGGGGCTGCCCGCGCTCGTCATCGACTGGGGCCGCTGGGGTGAGGTGGGCCTGGCCGCGGACGGTGAGCGGGCGCGCCACATGGGCGCGCTCGGCTTCGAGGCGATGACGCCGGGCGCCGCACTCGAGGCACTGGGTCGCGCGATGGTCGGGACCGCGCCCCAGCTGGCGATCATGGCCTTCGATCCGGACGCGTACCGGACGAGCCTCCCGGGGCGCGCTCTGCCCGTGCTCTCCGGGTGGCGCGTCGCGCCGATCGACGCGGACGCCGCGCCGGCGGGTCCCGCCCTGCTCGAGACGCTACGCGGGACGCCGGCCGCGGCGCGGGGCGAGCTGCTGCTGAGGCACGTGCGCGGGCACGTGGCGGCGGTGCTTCGCCTCGACGATCCGGAGGCCCTCGACGAGACGCGGGGCTTCTTCACGCTCGGCATGGACTCGCTGATGGCGGTGGAGCTGAAGAATCGTCTCCAGGCCGAGCTGGGACTCCCGCTGCCGTCGACGGTGGTGTTCGACCGGCCCTGTATCGCCCAGCTCGTGGAGTTCCTCGAGCGCGAGCTCCAGGGCCCGCACCCGACCGGCACGCCGGTCGGCGCCGCTGCCGGGCCACGTGACCCGGCCACCGCCGAGGCCGAGGAGATCCGGCGACTGCCCCGTCACGAGATCGAGGCCCTGCTCGCGGACGAGCTCAAGCAGCTGAAGGGACTGGGGGAGGCGCGATGAGCCCGGGCGACGCGGATCAGCTCGCCGAGGCCCTGGTCGCGCTGCGCGCGATGCGGGCGCGCATCGACGCGCTCGAGCGGGCGAAGGTCGAGCCGATCGCCATCGTCGGCATCGGCTGTCGCTTCCCCGGCGGCGCGACGGACCCGGAGCGGTTCTGGCAGCTGCTGCGGAGCGGAACCGATGCGATCACCCGGGTGCCCGCGGATCGCTGGGACCCCGAACGGTTCACCGCGGCCGATCCCGAAGCGGGCGGGACGATTCCCGCCCCCTGCGGAGGCTTTCTCGGAGACGTCCGATCTTTCGACCCCCACTTCTTTGGGATCACTCCGCGCGAGGCGATCGCGATGGATCCCCAGCAGCGCCTCGTGCTGGAGATCGCCTGGGAAGCGCTCGAGGACGCGGGCGAGATCCCCGGTCGGCTCGCCGGGACGCGCACCGGGGTGTTCGTCGGCATCGGCCTCAACGACTACGGCCGGCTACAGACGGCCCAGCAGGAACGGGATCCGAGCCGCATCGATACCTACTCGATCTCGGGCAACGCGCTGTGCATCGCCGCGAACCGGCTCTCGTATCTCCTGGATCTCCGCGGGCCCAGCATGGCCATCGACACCGCGTGCTCCTCCTCGCTCGTCGCGGTCCACATGGCCTGCCAGAGCCTGCGCACGGGGGAGAGCACGCTGGCCATCGCGGGTGGCGTGAACGTGATGCTCTCGCCGGCGAACAGTGTCGGCGTCGCCCGGTTTCTCTCTCCGGACGGCCGCTGCAAGGCCTTCGACGCGCGGGCGAACGGCTACGTCCGGGGCGAGGGCGCCGGGCTCGTGATCCTCAAGCCGCTCTCGTGGGCGCAGGCGGCCGGCGACCGGATCTACGCGGTGATCCGCGGCAGCGCGATCAACCAGGACGGGTTCAGCAGCGGTCTCACCGTGCCGAACGGCACCGCCCAGGAGGCCCTCGTCCGCCAGGCGCTCGAGAGTGCCGGCGTGGCGCCCGCGGACATCCAGTACGTGGAAGCCCACGGCACCGGGACCGCCCTCGGCGATCCCATCGAGGTCAACGCGCTGAGCGCGGTGCTGTCCGCCGGCCGGCCGGCGGATCGGCTCTGCGCGATCGGCTCCGTGAAGACCAACATCGGTCACCTCGAGGCCGCCGCCGGCGTGGCGGGGCTCATCAAGGTGGCGCTCAGCCTGGATCGCCGAGAGATTCCGCCGAGCCTGCACTTCGAGCGGCCGAACCCGCACATCCCCTTCGAGAGGATCCCGCTGCGCGTACAGTGTGCGCTCGCGCCCTGGCCGGACGGGGCGCGGGCGGCGCTCGCCGGAGTCAGCTCCTTCGGGTTCGGCGGCACCAACGTGCACGTGATCCTGGAGGCGGCCCCCGCCCCGGCGGAGCCGATCCCCGCCCCGACGGAGCGGGCCGAGCTCCTGCCGCTCTCGGCCCGCAGCCGGCCCGCCCTCGAGCGCCTCGCGCGCGAGTGGGACACGTTCCTCGCCCGCGGAGTGCCTGACCTGGCGGAGATCTGCCAGACCGCGAGCCTGCGCCGGACTCACCACCCGCATCGGCTCGCGGTGGTGGGGCGCTCCGCCGCCGAGCTCCGGGAACGCCTCCAGAGGGTGCTCGCCGGCGATCTCGCGACCGGGGCGGCGATGGGCGAGCTCACGCGCAAGCGCCCGCGGCTGGCGTTCGTCTTTTCCGGCCAGGGCCCGCAGTGGTGGGCGATGGGACGGCAGCTGCTCGCCACCGAGCCCGTCTTCCGCCAGGTCGTCGCGGCGTGCGATGCGCGGCTGCGCGCCCTCGGGGGCGGCTCGCTGCTGGACGAGCTGGGCGCCGGCGAGAGCGTCTCGCGCCTCGGCCGCACCGACATCGCCCAGCCGGCGATCGTCGCGATCCAGGCGGGGCTCGTGGCGCTGTGGCGCGCTTGGGGGGTGACGCCCGACGCGGTGGTCGGGCACAGCGTCGGTGAGATCGCGGCGGCGCACGCGGCGGGCGCGCTCAGCCTCGACCAGGCGGTGGAGATCGCCTTCCACCGCGGCCGGCTGATGCACGAGGCGGCCGGCGGTGGCCGCATGGCGGCGGTCGAGGCGAGCGCGGACCAGGCCGGCGAAGCGCTGCGCGGATACGAGGAGCGCCTGGCCGTCGCGGCGGTAAACGGACCCGCGTCGGTAGTCCTGTCCGGGAACGCCGAAGCCCTGGCCACGGTGGTCGCGGGCTTCGAGGCCCGCGGAGTGACCTGCCGGATCCTCCCGGTGGACTACGCCTTCCATAGCCCCCAGATGGCCGAGGCCGCGCGGGGTCTCGCCGAGCGGCTCGATGGGCTGGCGCCCGCGCCCGCGGCCGTGCCGCTGGCCTCGACGGTGACCGGGCGCTGCATCGATCCCGCGACCATGGCCGCGGGCTACTGGGCACGCAACGTGGAGTCCGGAGTGCTCTTCCAGCCGGCGGTCGACGCCCTGATCGAACAGGGGATCACGCTCTTCCTCGAGATCGGCCCGCACCCGGTGCTGGGGGCCGCGATCGCCCAGTGCCTGGCGCGCCAGGGGTGCGACGGCCTCGCGCTCGCGTCGCTCCGGCGCGGCCAGGACGAGCGCGCGGCGATGCTCGCGACGCTCGGGGTGCTCTACACGAAGGGCGTGCCGGTGGAATGGGCGGCGGTACACGGCCCGCGGACGCGGCCCGTGCGCCTGCCCGGCTACCAGTGGGACCGCCACCCGTATTGGATCCTGGCCGAGACTGCCGGCCGCCCAGCGTCGTCGGCCCACTCGATGCCGACGTCGGACTGGCACCCACTCCTCGGAGAACCGCTCCGCTCTGCGGTCGGCACACTGTTTCTCTCGAGCCTCGGCACCGAGGCCGTCCCGCTGCTGGGTGATCACCGTATTCACGAGACCGCGGTCCTGCCCGCGGCCGCGTGCCTCGAGATGGCGCTCTCGGCGGCGCGCCGCCTGACCGGGCGGCCTCACCACCGCCTCGTGGACGTGTCGATCCTCCGTCCGCTCGTGGTGCCGGACACGGCGAGGCGCGCCGTGCAGCTGGTGCTGGAGCCGGCGGGAGCCGACGCGCTCGCGTTCCGCCTGTTCAGCGCCTCGGCGGAGATGTCCGGCCCGGCCGAAGGCTGGGCTCTGCACGCCACGGGAACCGTGGCCGAGGCCGGGGCGGAGGAGGTGCCGCCCGCCGAGCCGCTGGCGACGATCCTGGCCCGGTGTGGAGAAGTCCGGAGCGGTGACCTGTACTACGAGCGGGCGCGCGGCCTCGGGCTCCACTTCGGCCCTCGCTTCCGGCGGATCGCCGAAGTGCGGCGCGGTCGCGACGAGGCGGTGGGCCTGATCCGCGCCACCGACACCCCGGGCGCGGCGCGAGCGGAGTGGACGGTGGATCCGACGGTGCTGGACGCCTGTCTCCAGGTCCTCGGCTCGGCGCTTCCCGCCGAGCCCGTCGAGGCGTTCCTGCCGGTTCGAATCGAGCGGCTCGTGGTCCACGGCGGGCTCGGCGGCTCGGCGCTCTGGAGTCACGCCCGGCTGCGCCGGGCCGGATCCACGACGGCGGAGACGCGCGTCGGCGACGTGGCGGTCTTCGACGAGTCGGGGACCCTGGTGCTCGAGATCGCCGGCGTCACCGTGAAGCGGGCCCCCGCGGAGGCGCTGGTCGCCATCGAGCGGGCGGAGGGGGGCGACTGGCTCCACACGGTACGGTGGCGGGTGGCGCCGCTCGAGCCGTCGCGCGTGGTGTCGGGCGGCCACTGGCTCCTGCTCGGAGCTCCGACGGCAATTCGCGAGCGGCTGGCCGCCGCGCTCCGCGCGGGCGGTGAGACCGTGACGCTCGACGAAGCATTTCGGCCCTCCGCCTCGGGTGAGCGGTGGCGCGGAGTCGTCCACCTCGCGGCCCTCGAGGGACGAGCCCACGACGACAGCGCGCTCCACGAGGCCGCGACCGAGCACTGCGCGCGCCTCCTCGGCGTGGCGCAAGCGATCGGCCGCGCGGCCTCGACGCCGGAGCGCCTGATCGTGGTCACGCGCGGCGCGCAGCCCGTGGACGGGGACGTGAGCGCGGTGGCCGCCGCGTCCCTCTGGGGCCTGGCCGCGGTGATCGCCTCCGAGCAGGGCGGGTTGCGGTGCGTGAGCGTCGACCTCGATCCGGCGGAGGACCCGGGCGAGATCGAGCGCCTCTGCCACGAGATCCGCGCGGCCTCGAGCGAGCAGCGGGTGGGATGGCGGCGTGGCGACCGGTACGTCGCCCGCCTCGTAGCCGCCCCGCTCCCGTCGGGCCCGCCGCGGGCGGACGCCGGGCTCGTGCAGCTCGAGATCACCGAGCGTGGCGTGCTGGACAACCTGGTCTGCCGCCCGGCGAGCCGGCGCTCGCCCGGGCCGGGGGAGGTGGAGATCCGGGTGGAGTGCACCGGCCTCAACTTCCGCGACGTGCTGAACGCGCTGGGCACCCTGCCGGGCGTGACCGGCGACCTCGGCAGCGAGTGCGCGGGCACGGTGGCCGCGGTGGGCGCGGGGGTCGACGGGCTGGCGGTGGGCGACGCGGTGGTGGCGATCACCCTTTCCGGGGCGTTCCGGAGCTACGTGACGGTGTCCGCCGCCCTCGTGGCGCGTTGCCCGACGGGCCTCGGGCCCGAGGATGCCGCCACGCTGCCGATCGCGTTCCTCACCGCGCAGTACGCGCTGGCTCACCTGGCCGGGCTCCGCGCCGGTGAGCGCGTCCTCATCCACGCCGCGGCGGGTGGGGTCGGGCTGGCCGCCGTCCAGGTCGCGCAGCGCGCGGGTGCCCACGTCCTCGCCACCGCGGGCAGCCCGGCCAAGCGCAAGCTCCTCTCCGACCTAGGCGTCTCGCACGTGATGGACTCGCGCTCGCTCGATTTCGGCGACGAGGTGCTGGCCTGCACCGACGGCCGTGGGGTCGACGTGGTGCTGAACTCCCTGGCCGGCGACTTCATCCCCGCCAGCGTGCGCGCGCTCGCGCCGGGCGGCCGTTTCATCGAGATCGGCAAGATCGGCACCTGGAGCCGGGAGCAGATGGCCTCCATCCGGCCCGACGTTCGCTACGCGCCGGTCGACCTGGGGACGGTGTGCGCGGAGGCGCCGGCCGCCATCCAGTCGATGCTCCTGGCCCTGGTCGACAACGTCCACGCGGGCGTGCTGCGCCCCCTTCCCCGGACCGCCTTCGCGCTGTCGGAGGCCGCGACCGCGTTCCGGTACATGGCGCAGGCCCGGCACGTGGGCAAGATCGTGCTGACCCTGCCGGCCGCCCAGCCGCCGCTGGT
>JBGQHJ010000196.1:0-7857 GCA_041497895.1 Methylomirabilia bacterium | reverse complement strand
GGAGAGCACCATCAACACGATGCAGCAACCCGGCAAGACGGTGAGCCACCAGTAGCCGGCCATCATCCCTTTCTTGCCGTCGGCGAGCATGAGCCCCCACGCCGGCTGGGGCGGCGGCACCCCCACCCCCAGGAAGGAGAGCGCGGCCTCGGTCACGACCACCACCCCCAGCATGAGGGTGCCCAGCACGATGGCGGTGTTGAGCACGTTGGGCAGGATGTGCCGCTTCATGATGGTGCGCTTGGAGCAGCCGGCCACGATGGCGAGGCGGACGAAGTCCCGCTCCTTGAGCGAGAGCACCTCCCCGCGGATCACCCGCGCGTAGCGCGTCCAGTACACCGCGGCCAGGATGATCACGATGTTCATCTCGCTCGGGCCCACCACCGCGGCCAGGAAGATCGCGAAGGTGAGCGCGGGCAGCGCGAGCCAGGTGTCGGTGATCCGCATGATGACCTGATCCACCCAGCCCCCCAGAAAGCCCGACAGGATGCCGAGCCCGGTGCCCAGGATCCCGGCCACCATCACCGCGGTGAAGCCGACCACGATGGAGACGCGGGCGCCGAAGATGAGCCGCGAGAGCACGTCGCGTCCGAGGTGATCGGTGCCGAGGAGGAACTTCTCGCTGCCGCCCGGCTGCCAAACCGGCGGGCGGAAGCGCTCGCCGAGGCTGCCCACCTCGGGGTCGTGAGGCGCGATCACGTCGGCGAAGATCGCGGCGAAGACCAGCGCGCTCATGATGGCCACCGGGATCACCGGGAAGCCGCTGGTCCGCAAGGCCGCGAAGCGCCAGGCGATGGTCAGCGCGGCGGAGCGGCTGCCGTTCATCGGTCGAGCCGGATGCGCGGGTCGATCACCGCGTAGAGGATGTCGACGAGGAGGCTCACGATCACGACCATCGCGCCATTCAGGATGACGGTCGCCTGCACCACCGGGAAGTCGCGGAACGAGATGCCCTCGGCGAGGAGGCGGCCGACGCCGGGCCAGGCGAACACCGTCTCCACCACCACCGCCACGTTCACCATGATGACCAGATTGATGCCGGCCAGGGTCAGCACCGGAATGAGCGCGTTCTTGAATGCGTGCTTGCCGATCACGAGCGCTTCCGGCAGTCCCTTGAGCCTGGCCAGCTTCACGTACTCCGAGCCCAGCACGTCCAGCATGGACGAGCGGGTGAGCCGCATGTGGGCGGCCGCGAAGTACCAGCCCAGCGCGAAGGCGGGCATGACCACGTGGGCCGCCGAGCCCGAGCCGGAGGACGGGAGCCAGCCCAGGTAGACCGAGAAGAACAGGATCAGGAGCAGGCCCACCCAGAAGGAGGGCAGGGAGAGACCGAGGAGCGCGAACACCTTGCCCGCGCTGTCCCACCATTGGTTGACGCGCACCGCCGCGATGATCCCGGTCGGGATGCCGATGAGCAGCGAGAAGCCCATGGCGGCGGCGGCGAGCAGGAGCGAGTTCGGCAGGCGCGAGAGGTACAGCTCCAGCACCGGCGTGCGGTAGTAGAACGAATGCCCGAGGTCGCCGCGGACCAGGCTCGTCGCGAAGTGACCATACTGCACCCACAGCGGGCGGTCGAGCCCGAACTGCTGGCGGATGGCGTCCATGTCGGCCTGGCTGGCGCCCGGCTCCACGAGCAGCACGGTGGGGTCCCCGGTCAGCCGCACCAGCAGGAAGATCACGATGGACAGGAGCACCAGCGAGATGAGCGCGTAGCCGACCCGCTTGACGATGTAGCGCTTCACGGCCGCTTGAGCCTCAGGTCCTCGTAGGGCGCGGAGTAGGCGTGGTTGGCGATCAGCCCCAGGCCGTGGACCTCGAGCCGCGGGCCCACCCCGTTCAGGAACGCGGGCTCGATGATCGGCCCGAACATGACCTTGTCATGGATGAGCTGCTGCATCTTGAAGAGGATCTGCTGGCGCACCCGCGGGTTCATCTCGTTGGCCTGCTCGGTGTAGAGGCCGTCCACGTCGGGATAGGCCCCGTACACAAACCGCCCGCCCGTGACCGCGTACTGCTCGAGCCGGACGGGCGCGTTGCCGGGCGCCCCGCTGCCGCTGAAGATCACCCCGCGGAGCTTCTTCTCGCCGTATTCCTTGAAGAACGCAACCCGCTCCATCGGCCGCAGCCGCAGGCGAATGCCGATCTGCTGGAGATAGTTGACCACCGGCTCGCCGATGGCCACACCGTAGATCGTGTCACCGGAGAGGTCGCCCCCGTCGAAGCCGTTCGGGTAGCCCGCCTCCGCGAGGAGCTGCTTGGCGCGCTTGGGATCGTACTGGTAGGGCGGCGGCGCCCAGAAGTACTCCATGCCCTGCGGGATGAACGAGTAGGAGAGCTTCGAAAGCCCGAGATACACCGCCTGATTGATGCCGGGGCGATCGATCGCGAGGTTCGCGGCCAGCCGCACCCGCCGGTCGTGCCACGGCGACTTGGCCTCCCACTGGTCGGTGAAGACGAGCCAGGTGGTGAAGGTGAAGTAGGTGGGCACGAGGGCCAGGCCGGGCGTGCGCTTCATCTCCTCGGCGAGCGGCCCGGTGATCGAGTAGGCGACGTCCACCTCGCCGCGCTTGAGCGCGGCCAGCCGCGTCGACTCGTCCGGGATCACCCGGAACACCAGGGTCTTCACGCTCGGGGCCTTGCGCCAGTACTGCTCGTTGGCCTCGAGGACCAGCTCGACGCCCGGCTTGAAGGAGACGAACTTGTACGGGCCCGCCCCCACCGGGGCCTTCTTGAAGCCGTCCTCGCCGACCTGCTCGACGTACTTCTTGGGCACGATCCAGGCGGCGCCGGTGGCGGGCGTGGCGTAGAAGGGCAGGAAGTCCGGCCAGGGTTGCCTGAGGGTGAAGCGGATCCGGTTCGGATCCATCACCTCGACCTTCGCGACCTTGGCCTTGAGCAGGGCGGCGCTGGCCCCACGGTACCGCTCGAACGAGTACTTCACGTCCTCCGCCGTCATCACGTCGCCGTTGTGGAACCGGACGTTCTTTCGCAGCACGAACTCGTAGACGAGCCCGTCCTTCGACGCGGTCCACGACTCGGCGAGGCTCGGGGCCATCGGCTTGCCCGGCATGGGCTTCACGAGGGCGTCGTGCAGGGCGTACAGCACCATGAACGGCGTGATGATGCCCGAGGTCTCCGCCGGATCGAACCACGTCGGGGCGAGCGCGATGTGCACCGCCCACGTCGCCTGGCCCTCGGCCGCGGCGCTGGCGGCCGGTCGTGCCGCGAACCCGGCGGTGATGCCGGCCAGGGTCAGGGCCATCGCGACGGCGACGGCGGGGAAGCGGCCCGGTCTCATCGTCACGGGGACGGGTCACTCCCCGACGTCATCGGGCCCGCGGGCGCCGTATGGGCGGCGCCGGAGCCGGACGGCGCACCGGTGGCTCCGACGGCCGCGAGGGCCGCCGCGGGGGCCGCCAGACGTATCCACCGGTGTCCGATCATCACCATCGCCTCCTCCATGAGACGAAGGGCCGGAGCGGTTGGGAAGTAGGACTGAGCCTGAGTCGGGCCTGCGGGTGCCGTGATTATCTTCAAAACCCGCGGCTTGTCAATGGGGTCCGGCGGCGTGACGACGAGGGTCCGCGTGTCCGGGATCGCCAGCGCGATCCGGTCCAGCGTCTGGCGCAGGAGGCTCCGGGTGCCCACGAGGCGAAGGTACTGCTTCGGCACCCGCGAGCGCGGCCGCACCCCCGTCGCCCCCGGCGAGCACCACGGCCCAGCAGCTCGGCGGCCGTGTCATGGATCGATCCTCCTGGCCCCGCGGGGCCTCGCGCGTTCGCGACGAGTCGCGGCCCTCCCCGGATTCAAGTGACGTGCCACCGCGCCCGGCGCGAGCGGAGCCCGCGAAACCCGCGATTTGAGAAGACGGCAGTCGGCCCGCGCGCGAGGGCCAGGAAGTTCCACCGGGTCGTTTCTTCCACCCGCGCCGGGGTCACGCGCGTATTTACACGGCGAAGCGGGCGCGCGCTGACGCACTCCGCTATAATGCAGGCCGTGCTCGACCGCCGGCGCCTCTTCGACCCCCCGCGCTCGCGATCTCGCCGTTCTCACGTGACTTCCGGAAGGAGACATCGATGAAGCCGCTCGTCGTGCTCGGTGGGCCCATCCATGCCGATGGGATGAAGCAGCTCGAGGCCGAGGTGCGCGTGGTCGTCACCGACGCGGAGAGCGAGGGCGGCATGATCGCCGCCGCCAAGGAGGCCGAGGGCATCCTGTTCCGGTTGAAGCCGGACTGCACCCGCAGTCTGATGGCGGCCTGCCCGAAGCTCAAGGTGGTGGGGCGGCACGGCGTCGGGCTCGACATCGTCGACCTGCCCGCCGCCACCGACCTCGGTGTCGCGGTGGTGCACGCCCCCGGCTCCAACTCGAACTCGGTGGCGGAGCACGCGGTCATGCTCATGCTCGCCTGCGCCAAGCAGGCGGTGGTGGTGGACCAGCGCACCCGCAAGGCGGACTGGGGCAAGGCCCGCTGGCAAGGCATGCTCGAGATGAACGGCAAGACCCTCGGCATCATCGGGGTCGGCAATATCGGCCGGCGGGTGGCCAGGACGGCGGCCGCGCTCGGCATGCGGGTGATCGGGTACGACAAGTACGTGCCGGCCGACGAGGTGCGCAGCCGCGGCGTCGAGCCCATGCCCGACATGGCCTCGGTGCTGCGCCAGGCCGACGTGGTCACCTGCCACACCCCGCACACGAAGGAGACGCATCACATGATCGATGCGGCCGCCGTCGCCCAGATGAAGGACGGGGTGATCTTCGTGAATACGTCTCGAGGAAAGACCCAGGACGAGAATGCCCTCGTGGCCGGACTCGAGAATGGGAAGATCCGCGCGGCGGGGATCGACGTCTTCGAGGAGGAGCCCGCGTCCTCGGACAACCGGCTCTTCCAGCTCGAGAACGTGATCGTCTCCCCCCACATCGCGGGGGTGACCCGCGAGACGATGCGCGGAATGGCGCTCCAGGTGACCGCCGAGATGCTCCGGGTGCTCCGCGGCGAGAAGCCGCACGTGCTCGCCAACCCCGATCTCTGGCCCAAGCTCGGTCACCTCACGTAGACTGGGCCGGGGAGGCTCTGCGATGCCAATCGACGCGCGCCATCCGAAGGAGATCCGGGCCGACATCCGGGCGGGCCGGCTCACCGGCATCACGGCCGGCCTGGCTCCCGGCTTTGTCCAGGCGAACCTGGCCGTGCTGCCGAAGGAGCAGGCCTACGACTTCCTGCTCTTCTGCCAGCGCAACCCGCGGCCGTGCCCGCTGATCGAGGTCACCGACGCGGGCTCGCCCGAGCCGGTCGGGGTGGCGCCCGGTGCGGACCTGCGCACGGACCTGCCGAAGTACCGCATCTACAAGGACGGCGTGCTGGCCGACGAGGTCACCGACGTCACGCCCTTCTGGCGCGACGACCTGGTGGCCTTCCTGCTCGGCTGCTCGTTCACCTTCGAATGGGCGCTGCTCGACGCCGGCATCCCCATGCGTCACATCGAGCTGGGCAAGAACGTGGCGATGTGGAAGACGTCGGTGCAATGCCGGCCCGCCGGCCAGTTCCACGGGCCCATGGTGGTCTCCATGCGGCCCATCCCGACCGGGATGATCTCCAAGGCGGTGACGGCCTCCGCGCGCTTCCCCAGCGCCCACGGCGCGCCCGTGCACGTGGGCGATCCGGCCGCACTCGGCATCGCCGACGTGAACAAGCCGGACTGGGGCGACTCGGTGGGCGTCCGCGCGGGCGAGGTCCCGGTGTTCTGGGCCTGCGGGGTGACCCCGCAGGCGGTGGCGCTGGCCTCGAAGCCCGCGTTCATGATCACCCACAGCCCGGGGCACATGTTCATCACCGACCTGCCCAACCACGCGCTGGCGGCGATCTAGCGGCCCAGCCGCGCGTGGCGATCTGGCCCGAGCCGCGGCTCCTGCCGTGCGGAGACCGCGCGCTCTCCGTCGAGCTGGGGGACGAGGTCAACCGGGAGCTCAACGCCCGCGTCCTGGCCCTCGAGTACCTGCTGCAGCAGAAGCACCTGCGCGGCGTCGGCGAGACCGTCCCCAGCTACCGCGCCCTCCTCGTCTACTACGATCCGCTGGTGATCGGCTACGACGAGCTCGGCGCGACGCTGCGCGAGCTGTGCGCCCAGGCCCGTCCGGAGGTGCTGCCGCCGGCGCGCACCGTGGAGCTGCCGTGCTGCTACGGCGGCGAGCTGGGCTTCGAGCTGGAGGCGGCCGCGCAGAAGATCGGGCTGCCGCCCGACGAGATGGCGCGGCTCCATGCCGGAGCGGACTACTACGTCTACTTCGTCGGCTTCACGCCCGGCCTGCCCTACATGACCGGCATGCCCGACCGGCTGACGATCCCGCGTCTCACGAACCCGCGCACCAAGACCCCGCCCGGCAGCGTCGCCATCGGCGGCGTGCAGTGCTGCATCTACTCGATCGAGAGCCCGGGCGGCTTCTGGGTGCTGGGGCGCACGCCGGTGCGGCTCTACGACCCGACCGCGCCCGATCCGATCCTGCTGCGCGCGGGCGATCACGTCCGCTTCCACGCGATCGACCGCGCGGAGTACGAGGCCATCGCGGCGTTGGTGGAGGCGGGACGCTACACCCCGCGGATCGGGACGTCGTGAGCGACCTGATCGTCCAGGACGCGGGGCCGCTCACGACCATTCAGGACCTGGGCCGGGTCGGCCATCTTCGCGTGGGCATCCCGACCTCCGGTCCCATGGACCGCGAGGCGTTCGTCCTCGCCAATCGTCTGGTCGGCAATGCGGACAACGCGGCCGGGCTCGAGTGCACGCTGATCGGCCCCCGCGTCGAGTTCACGGACGAGCGGCTCGTCGCGATCACCGGCGCCGACATGGCGCCGACACTGAACGGCGGCGCGGCGGAGGCCTGGCAGGGGCTGCGCGTGAAGGCGGGCGACGTGCTGCGGCTCGGGCCGGCCCGGAGCGGCGTTCGCGCGTACCTGGCGGTGGGGGGCGGCGTCGAGACGCCGCTGGTGCTGGGCTCGCGGGCGACCTACGTGCGCGGCCGCCTCGGCGGGATCGAGGGGCGCGCGCTGCGCAAGGGCGACCGGCTCCCGCTCGGCTCCGTCGCCTCCGCGCGCCCGCATCGCGTGCCCCCCGAGCGCGTGCCCGCCTACGGCGGCGAGGCCACGGTGGCGGTGGTCCTGGGCCCGCAGGACGACCGCTTCACCGCCGCGGGGATCGCGGCCTTCTTCGGAGGGCCGTACGAGATGCTGCCGCAGAGCGACCGCATGGGCGCGCGGCTCAAGGGCCCGTTCATCGAGCACACGCGCGGCCACGACATCGTCTCGGACGGCGTCCCCATGGGGGGCATCCAGGTGATCGGGGAGGGGCAGCCCATCGTGCTGCTGGCGGACCGGCAGTCCGCGGGTGGCTACACCAAGATCGCCACCGTCTGCTCGTTCGACCTCGGGCGGATCGCCCAGCTCAAGCCCGGCGGGCGGCTTCGCTTCCGCCGCGTGACAGTGGCCGAGGCTCATGCGATGCTTCGGGACAACCGCCGGGCGCTGGATACGGCCATCGAATAGGAGGAGCCCATGACACTCGAGCGCGCCATCACCGACTACCAGGCCAAGACCCCACGCTCCCGCCAGCTCTTCGAGGAGGCGCTGCGGGTGATGCCGGGCGGCAACAGCCGTACCACCACCTTCTTCGACCCGTACCCGTTCTACATCATCCGCGGCGAGGGCGCCCGCATCTGGGACGCCGACGGTATCGAGCGTCTCGACTTCAACTGCAACTACACGAGCCTGATCCTGGGCCACGCCAACGCGCGGGTGGTCAAGGCCATCCAGGACGCGGCGGCCAACGGCATGTCGTTCCCGGGCCCGAGCGAGCACGAGAT
>JBGQHJ010000195.1:0-7907 GCA_041497895.1 Methylomirabilia bacterium | reverse complement strand
CAGAACCCCGGTCTCGACGCCTACCGGTCGGCGCTGGCCGCGCTGCCGCACCGCGTGCCGCTGATCGTGGCCGCGGCGGGAGAATCCGCCGAGGACTACGTGCGGGTCGTGGCGGGGCTCCAGGAGTTCGGCGAGCTGGTCGAGCTCAACATCTCCTCGCCCAACACCAAGCTGGTCTACGGCTGGTCGACGCGCCCGGCCGAGCTCAAGGACGTCTTCCGGGCCGTGCGGGCCGCGACCGCCAAGCCGCTGATCGTCAAGATCTCGCCCGACTTCCGCGAGACCAACGAGGAGATCACGATCCCGGCCGCGCTCGACGCGGGCATCACCATCATCAACTACGGCAACACCCGGCGCGTGGAGGAGCCCCGGCTCTCCCAGGGCACCGGCGGCCTCTCGGGCCCGGCCCTCTTCGCGACCACGCTCGAGAACGTGCGCCGGGTCCGCCAGCGCTTCGGCGACCGGCTCGAGCTGATCGCCACCGGCGGCATCGACAGCCCGGAGAAGGCGCGCCAGGCGCTCGACGCGGGGGCCACCGCGTGCGGGATCTTCACCGGGTTCATCACCCGCGGCCCCCTCCTGCCGCGACGCATCCTCGACGCGCTCCAGAAGTAACCCACAGGTTATCCACTTATCCACACTCATCCACAATCGCGGAAAACGCACGCTACGACGCGCTCCGAGAGGGCGGACCCGAAAAAGTGACGCCCTGATCGTCCACCGCCGCGAGCCCTCCCATCGCGCACAGCATTCACGCAGGCTCACGCGCGCGGGCGCGTCAAATCACGCTTCTGTTGCGGCCAAACGAAGCCTTGACAGGGCCGGGACCGGTTCATAAGGTGGCGTCGCGCAGCACGGTGTGCACCCTTCCGAAGAGGAGAAGATCGCGTATGGAGGCCAGCCGGAAGCCACTGGCGAAGATCGAGGGCAGGAGGCGGATGCGGCTCAACGGTCTCACGGTGGCGTGGCGGGGCACGCCGAGTCTCGACGACTGGGTGGCGTACATCGTCACCGGCACGAAGTCCAAGAAGCTGATCCTGGCCGATCACGCCTCCGAGCGGAAGGTGAAGGGCCTGCTGGCCCGCATCCAGTCCATGTCCAAGAAGGAGGTCGAGAAGCTGGCCAAGGGCTAGCGGCCCTCTCCCGCGAGCGCGCCGCGCTGGGCCAGGCTGATGAAGCGCTCCCGGCCGATGATGACGTGGTCGTGGATGCGCAGGTCGAGCAGCTCCGAGCAGTCCACGAGCTGCCGGGTGAGCCGCAGGTCTTCCCGGCTCGGGGTCGGGTCGCCGCTCGGGTGGTTGTGCAGCAGGATGATCGAGGCCGCCGACTCTAGAATGGCCGGCTTGAAGACCTCGCGGGGGTGGACCAGGCTGGCCGACAGCGTGCCCTCCGAGATCACCACGTCCCGCAGGAGCCCGTTCTGGGCGTCCAGCAGGGCCACCCGGAAGACCTCCTTCTTGAGGTCCTCCATCAACGGCCCGTAGCGCGCGAACACCTGCTCCGGGCTGCTCAGCACCACCCGCCCCTGCCCGTTGCGCGAGCGCAGCCGGCGGGTGATCTCGAACATCGCGGCGAGCCGGACCGCCTTCACCGGCCCCACCCCCCGTACCGCGGCCAGCTCGGCGAGGCCACGCCCGGCGAGCCCCGAGAGCGACCCGTAGCGGCTCAGCAGATCGTGGGCCATGTCCATCGCGCTGCGACCGGCGAGGCCGGCCCCGAGCTGGATGGCCAGCAGCTCCGCGTCGGCGAGCGACTCCGCGCCCTTGTGGTAGAGACGCTCGCGGGGCCGGTCCTCCACGGGCCACCGCCCGATGCCGCTCCCCGGCGCGTCCATGCGCATCCCGTAGCACGGGCGCCCGGAGGCGATCAATGAGCCGGATCGGATACGGGCTCCTCGATCGTGATCTCCCGCGGCTCGTCGCCGAGGCCGGCGAGGTGGACGCGGATCGTTCCGGCGGGCAGGAGCGGCAGCAGCTTGTCCGCCCACTCGATCACCGTGACCCCGTCGCCGTGCAGCATCTCCTCGATGCCCAGGTCGACGAGCTCGGTGAGACTGCCGGTGCGGTAGGCGTCGAGATGGTAGACCGGGAGCCGGCCGCGGTACTGGTTGACCAGCACGAACGTTGGGCTCGTCACCGGGTCGGTCACGCCCAGGCCGCGCGCGAGGCCCTGCAGGAAGCAGGTCTTGCCCGCGCCCAGCTCGCCGGTGCACGCGACCACCGCCCCCGGCTGAAGGCGCGCGCCGAGCTCCTCGCCGATCGCCTGCGTCTCGGCGGAGGCGTGCGACCGGAGCGTCCGGCGGGCGCTCACGGAAGCGGGCCCGCGAGCGCCCGCAGCGCCGCGGGCAGCTTCTCGACGATGTCGCCCGCGATCATCGCGACCTCGCCCCGCTCGGCCGCGGTCAGATCACCGGCCAGGCCGTGGAGGTAGCAGGCCGCCTCGAGCGCGCCGACCGGATCGAGGCCCCGCGCCAGCAGCGCGCCCACGATGCCGGTCAGCACGTCGCCCGATCCGCCCTTCGCCATGCCGGGATTGCCGGTGGGATTGATCGCCACGCGCCCGTCGGGGCCGCCGATGACGGTCCCCGCGCCCTTGAGGGCCAGGCCGACCCGGTGGTCGCGGGCGAAGCGCCGGGCGACCTCGAGCCGGTCTCCCTGCACCACGTCGATGCCCACGCCCAGCATGCGCGCCATCTCGCCCGGGTGCGGGGTGAGGGCGCGCGGGCCCAGCGCGCGTCGCAGGAGGTCGAGATGCCCGGCGAGCGCGCCGAGCGCGTCCGCGTCGACCACCAGGGGCCGCTCGGCCTCGACGATCAGGGCGCGGGCCAGCTCCTGCGTCTCCGGGTGGAGCGAGAGCCCGGGGCCGAGCGCGACCGCGTCCATGCGGCGCGCCAGGTCGAGGATGCGCTCCCGCGCCGCGAGCGCGAGCGTGCCGGCGGCGGTCTCGGGCAGCGCCTCGGTCATGTACTCGGGAGCGTGCGCGGCGACGATGGGCTGCTGCGACGCCGGGACCGCGATCGTGCAGAGCCCAACCCCGCTCCGGAGCGCGGCGCGCCCGGCGAGCACCGCGGCGCCGGTCTTGCCGAGTGATCCGGCCACGATCAGGAGATGGCCGAAGCGGCCCTTGTGCGCGTCCCCCTCGCGGGGGGGAAAGCACCGGCGCGCGTCGGCGGCCTCGAGGCGCCACGTGGTGATGCCGCGCTCGACCTCCGCGGCGGGCACGCCGATGTCGACGACGTCGACCGGCCCGGCCTGCGCGGCGGCGGGATGGAGCAGCAGGCTCCGCTTGAGCCCGGCGAACGTGATGGTGCGCGTGGCCTTCACGGTGGGCCCGAGCAACGCGCCGTGGTCCGCGCCGAGCCCCGAGGGCAGATCGAGCGCGAAGACCGGGACACCGCGCCGCCCGGCCTCGTTGATCGCCTCGATGGCCACCGCGACCTGGCCCCGCGCCGGGCCGGTCAGCCCGGTGCCGAGCAGCGCGTCCACCACCGCGTCGGCCCCCTCGAGCGCCCGCGCGAGCGCGCCCGGATCCGGGCCCGCGTCGATCGCCTCGACGCGACCGCGCCAGCCGGCGAGGGCCGCCGCGGCGTCGCCCTCCACCTCGGCGCGCCGGGCGGTCAGGAACACCTGCACCACCGCGCCGCGGGCCCGGAGACGGCGCGCGACCACGAAGCCGTCGCCGCCGTTGTTGCCCTTGCCGCACACCACCACGACCTGCCGGCCGCGAATCGGAGCGAGCCACCGGACGATGAGCGCGGCCGCGCCCGAGCCGGCCGCGTCCATGAGCCGGCTCCCGGGGATGCCGAGCTCGCGGATGGCGCGCGCGTCCAGCGCGCGCATCTCGGCGGCGGTGAAGATGGGCCGCACGGGATCAGCGCGCCGACGGCAGCAGCAGAGCCGCCGACTGGATGAGGAAGTCGGCGAGCACCGTGGTGTAGGCCTCCCGGTAGGTCGTGCGGGCGGCGTGGGGCAGCTCGATGTGGAGCGCCAGCTTCGTCTGCGCGAGGATGCCCGACTCCTTGGCCGCGGAGGCGGTGTACCAGAGCGAATCGTAGGGTTCCATCCAGACGTCGAGCCGCGGGACGTCGCCCTCGGCGGGCAGGCGGGCGTCGCGGATCATCTCGAGCAGCGTCTTGAGCCGCCAGGCGTCGTCACGGCTCAAGCCCACGGTGGCGATCTCCATGCGGCCCGCGCTCTCCTGGCGGCCGTTGCCGTGCACCTCCACGTAGAGCCGGAGCGGCCCCTGCGCCGCCTCGGCTACCTGGCGCCGGTACGCCTGGTAGACCTGGCGGGCCGGCTCGCTCTCCACCTCCTGACGCGCCGCCGCGCCCGGCTGGCTCTCGGTAGGCCGGTTGACGTTGTAGCGCCGGCCCGTCGCGTCGACGTGGGTGTAGCCGGTCACCACCACGAGGCCGAACCCGGTGAGCTTCGCGAGCTCGCGGCCCATGAGGTCGGTGGCGGTGTCGGAGGTGCCGTGCGGCGCCGCGATCACCATGCCGGTCCGGCCCTTCTCCACCTGCACCGCGCCGGCGGTCGGGCCGGGGGCGCGCCCCGGGCCCCCCGGAGGCGCCTCGGCCGAGTCCTTGCCCGCGATCAGCCCGGCGCAGCCCTGGACCACGAGGGCGAGCCCGAGCACCAGGCTAGCGGCGCCTCGCCTCGTCATCGGCGTCGTCCCCGATCAGCATCGCCTGCGCCATCGCGTACTCGCCGTCGTGGGTGAGGGAGAGGAGCACCTGCCGGCCACCCTTGGCGAGCGCGATGTCGCGCGAGCGACCGGAGAGCACCATGGTGGGGGCCTGGCCGCGCTCGCGCCGGACCTCGAGCTCGCGCCAGTTCACCCCCATGCGCAGGCCGGTGCCGAGGGCCTTCAGCGTGGCCTCCTTCGCCGCGAAGCGCGCCGCGAAGTGCGGGATGGGATCGCGTCGGCGCCGGCAGTAGGCGATCTCCTGCTCGGTGAACACGCGCTGGAGGAAGCGCTCATCCCACCGCGCCACCACCCGGCGCATCCGCGGCATCTGGGTGAGGTCGACGCCGATGCCCAGCACCCGGCTCACGCGCCGATGCTCCGGAGGGTGGCCATCACGGTGATGACCACCGGGTCACGAGCGCACGGATCCTAGGACGAGGCGGACGCGCGAGGGATTGATCCGCACCACGGTGACGCCGGGCGGCACCGAGATCTGCTCGGGCTGCACCCGCAGGGTCACCTCCCCCGCCCGCGCGCCGGTGAGGCTCAGCCGGGCCCGCACGCGGTCGGTGCCGAGGCGCTCGAGCGCGCCCCGCAGGCCGTGCAGCTGCACGTCCACGCTGTCCGGCCGCTCGCCCTTGACCTCGAGCCCGGGCGGGATCCCGTCGAGCTCGATCGGCGCCGCGACCACCACGTCGGTCCGCTCGGAGGTCATCACGAAGGCCCAGAGCACCATCGAGACCACGAGGGCGAGCAGCTTGAGCTCCCAGTGCCGGGTGAGCGCGCTCACTTGCGCAGCCACTCCCGGGCGGGCTCCCACCACGCGGCGCGGCGCGCCATGGGCGCTTCCTCCAGGGAGAACAGATCGCCCAGTCGGCGCCGCAGCGAGTCCTGATCGAGCGGCGACTCCATCTGGCCGTCGACCGCGAGCGAGATGTGGCCGCTCTCCTCGGAGACGATCAGCACCACCGCGTCGGTCTCCTCGGCCAGCCCGAGCCCGGCGCGGTGTCGCGTGCCCATGTTGCGGCCGAGCTGGGTGTTGCGCGAGAGCGGCAGGAAGCACCCCGCGGCGGCCACACGGTCGCCCCGGATGAAGGCGGCTCCGTCGTGCAGCGGCGAGTACGGCAGGAACAGGCTCACGAGCAGATCGGCCGAGACCACCGCGTCGAGCGGCACGCCGAGCTCGGCGTAGTTGCGCAGGCCGGTGCTCCGCTCCAGCACGATGAGGGCGCCGATGCGCTTGCTCGCGAGGGCGTCCGCCGCCTTGATCACCTCGTCGATGAGGTGGCTCCGCTCCTCGCGCGCGCCGAGGCTCATGCCCTGGAAGAGCCGGCTCTCGCCGAGCCGCGTGAGGGCCCGGCGCAGCTCGGGCTGGAAGAGGACGACCAGGGCCAGCACCCAGAAGGACCAGAAGTTGTCGAGGAGCCAGCTCGTGCTGAACAGCTCGAGATGCCGGGCCAGGAACGAGGCCACCATGAGACCGGCCAGGCCCAGCAGCATCTGGACCGCGCGCGTCTCCTTGAACATCACGAAGATCCGGTAGAGCACGACCGCCACCAGCACGATGTCGACCGCGTCGCGCGTGCGGAAGGTCTGGAACAGGGGCCACACGGCTAGGGACGCTCCGGCGCAGCGCGGCGGATGGCCTGGGCGATCCGGACCGCCTGCGCGGTCTCGGCGACATCGTGGGCCCGGATGACGTGGGCCCCACCCAGGACGGCCGCCGCGGTGGCGGCCAGCGTGCCGGGCAGGCGATCGGCCGGGTCGGGGAGGCCGGCCAGGGCGCCGATGAACGACTTCCGGGAGACCCCGACGTAGAGCGGCCGCCCGAGGGAGCGGAGGGCCGGCAAGGCCGCCAGCACCCGGCAGTCCCACTCGGGCCAGGCGATTCCCCCGCCACGGAAGAAGCCGATGCCCGGGTCCAGCAGGACCTGCTCGTCGGGCACGCCCGCCGCCCGCGCGCAGGCCAGGCTCCTCGCGAGGGACGCCCGGACGGTCTGGACGGGCTCTGCCGGGGCCGGGGCGGCCGAGGGATGCGCCATGAGGATGAGACCCGCGCCGGCGTCCGCGGCCAGGCGGGCGAGTGCCGGGTCGGCGGCCAGGCCGGTCACATCGTTGAGCATCCGGGCGCCGCTCTCGAGGGCGGCCCGGGCGGCCAGGGAGCGGCTCGTGTCGGCCGAGATGGGCAGGTCGAGCTTGGCGGTCAGGAGGCCCACGGCCCAGTGCAGTCGATCGGCTTCCTGGGTCTCCGGGATGCGCGCCTCGAGATAGGGCGCGGTGGACATGGCGCCCACGTCGAGCCAGGCCGCGCCGGCCTGGGCCATCGCCTCGGCGGCCCGCAGCAGCCGGTCGGCGTCGGTCACGACGGAGCCCGAGTAGAACGACTCCGGGCTCACGTTGAGGGCCCCCACGACGGCCACGTCCAGGCCATCGCCCACCGACACTCCTGCCACGGTCGCGCGGTTCACGGGGATTTCTCCACGATCAACTTATCACCGCAACCGGCCCGCCCGGGGCCTGAATTTGCAGCGCGATGCTACGCGGGGCTGGGCGCCTCGTGCAACGGCGGCACCCGGAGGATGCGCGCGATCTCCTCCCCGTCGAGCGACTCGCGCTCGAGGAGGGCGCGGGCGAGCGCGTGGAGCTTCTCGAGGTTGGTCTCGATCATGTGGCGGGCGCGCGTCGCGCACTCGACCACGATCCGCTTGATCTCGGAGTCGATCAGGACCGCGGTCTCCTCGCTGAAGTCCTTGGGGCGCGCCACCTCGCGCCCGAGGAAGATGTGCTCCTCGCCCTTGCCGAAGGTGAGCGGGCCCATCTTGTCGGACATGCCCCACTCGCACACCATCTTGCGGGCCATGTCGGTGGCCTTCTCGAGGTCGTCGCCCGCCCCGGTGGTCTGCTGCTGGAAGACGATCTCCTCGGCCGCGCGGCCGCCGAGCAGAATCGTGATCCGATTCACGAGGTAGTCCCGCGAGAAGTTGTACTTGTCGTCGGCGGGCAGCTGCTGGGTGAGTCCGAGGGCCCGGCCGCGCGGGATGATCGTCACCTTGTGCAGCGGATCGGCGCCCGGGAGCAGGTCCGCCACCAGCGCGTGGCCCGCCTCGTGGTAGGCGATGGTCCTCTTCTCGGTCTCCGAGATGATCATCGAGCGCCGCTCCACGCCCATCAGGACCTTGTCCTTGGCGTTCTCGAAGTCGATCATCTCGACGACCTTCTTG
>JBGQHJ010000194.1:0-7922 GCA_041497895.1 Methylomirabilia bacterium | reverse complement strand
TGATGAACTGGATGTCGCCGAGCTCCAGATCCATGTCGAGGCGCAGATCCGCGCGCATCGTCTGCTCGTCGAGGTAGTCGATCGCCGCCTTCTCGAGCGTCGTCAACGGCACCTCCCGCTTCACGGCGCCCGCGTTGATCTGGTTGCGGATGTAGCGGCAGCTCACCACGCCGTCGCGGTAACCGAAGACCGGGATCGGGCGCTCCGAGACCCCGCGCTCGGTCAGGGCCGCCTCGCGGCGGATGTAGTAGTAGCCGTTGTAGAGCAGGCCCAGGTACTCGGGGTGCTGGGCCAGGATCTCGTTGTGCACCGTGGTCGAGCTGACGATGCTGCTGAGCCCGCCCTCGAGCGACCGGCGCAGGCAGAGCAGGCCCACCATGTCGCCCGCGTCGGTGTGGTAGGGCAGGTAGGCGTTGGTCTCGTAGCCGCGCACGTCGATGTTGCCGTAGGTACGCCCGTGGTCGTAGACGTGGCCGAGCAGCTCGCCCTGGGGATTCTGGTAGAGCGGCGCGCCCATGTAGCGGCCGAAGCCCCAGAAGATGAGCCCGGCGTCGTCGTCTCGGTAGCGGCGCACCGGGAGCCCGCGCAGCACCACGAAGCCGCGGCCGTCGTACATCTCGGTCACCGCCTGCGTGAGCCTCGCGCGCATGACCGTCAGGGGGAAATTCTCGCGCTGGATTCCCTCGAGCGGCAGGCCCGAGGCCTTGGCGACCGCGAGGGCGCGGTCGATGTCGGCGATCTCGGCCTCGGTGAGGGTGGCGATCCACGAGCTCTCGCGGGCGAGGGTCTCGCCGCGCCAGGCCTTGGGGCTGGTGATCGGGGTCATGCACACTTGGCTCACGGGTCTCTCTCCTTGGGGCCGGATGTCGCCGTCGCTACTGGTGCCGCGGGTCCAGGACGTCGCGCAGGCCGTCGCCCAGGACGTTGAGGGCCATGACGATGCCGAAGATCATCAGGCCGGGGTAGAGGGCCATCCACGGCGCGGGCGAGAGGTAGCGCTGGGCCGCGTTGAGCATGCTGCCCCACGACGGCGCGGGCGGCTGCTGGCCCAGACCCAGGAACGAGAGACTCGCCTCGGCGATGATCGCGGCGGCCACCGTGACGCTCACCTGCACGAAGAGCGGCGGCAGCGTGTTGGGCAGGATGTGGCGCAGGGCCACGCGCGGCTGCGAGCAGCCCAGCGCCTGCGCCGCCTCCACGTACTCCTCGGTCTTGATCGCCAGCACGGTGCCCCGCACGAGCCGGACGAACGTGGGCAGGGCCGCGATCCCGATCGCGATCATGGCGTTGCCGAGGCCCGGGCCGAGGAACGCGGCCAGCGCGATGGCCACGATGAGGAACGGGATCGAGAGCATGGCGTCGTTGATGCGCATTATAAGCCCGTCGATCCACCCTCCGACATAGCCCGAGAGCAGGCCCAGCGGCACGCTGAGCGCGACCGCGATGGCGACCGGGATCACCCCGGCCAGCAGCGAGGCGCGCGCGCCCCAGAGCAGGCGCGACAGCACGTCGCGCCCCACCTCGTCGGTGCCGAGGCGGTGCACGGCGGACGGGGGCTTCCGCAGCGCGCGGTAGTCGATCGCGTTCGGGTCGTAGGGGGCCAGCCGCGGCGCCGCGACCGCGGTCACGATGAAGCCCAGCACCACCGCCAGCGCCGCGATCGCGGCGGGCCGGCGCGCGAGCTGCCGTGCAGCCTTGTAACGCCGCGTCGCCGTCACCGCGGGCGCCGCGAGGACCGCCGCCGGGCTCACGCTCACGTGGTCCCCCGCAGGCGCGGGTTCGCCAGGAAGTAGAGCACGTCCGCGCCCAGGTTGAGCAGCACGTAGAGGCTCGCCGAGACGAGGACGACGGCCTGCACCACCGCATAGTCGCGGTTGAACACCCCGTCCACCAGCAGCTTGCCGAAGCCGGGGATGGCGAAGACCTGCTCGGTGAGCACCGCGCCCGAGAGCAGCCGCCCGAACTCGATCGCGCCGAGGGTGATGATCGGGATCAGCGCGTTGCGCAGCGCGTGCTTCAGCACCACCAGCCGCTCGGGCACGCTCTTGGCCCGCGCGGTGCGCACGTAGTCGGCGCCCAGGGTCTGGAGCATGGCGCTCCGGGTGTGGCGCATGATGACGCCGGCCACCCCGGTGCCGAGGACGAACGAGGGCAGCAGGATCGTGGTCAGGTTCTGGCGCAGGTCCTCCCACGGCGCCACGTAGCCCGAGGCCGGCAGCCAGCCGAGCCGCACCGCGAAGAGCAGGATCAGCATGATGCCGAGCCAGAAGTGCGGCACCGAGAGCCCGGACAGCGCGAAGAGGTTGGCCACCGCGTCGACCGCGGTTCCCTTGCGGGTGGCGGAGAGGATCCCGGCGGGGATGCCGATGGCCAGCGCGATCGCCATCGAGCAGAGCGCCAGCTCCACCGTGACCGGCAGCTTGGAGGCCAGCAGCTCCCGGACCGGGATGCGGTTGCGCAGCGACTCGCCGAAGTCGCCCACCAGCACCCGGCCGAGCCAGAGGCCGTACTGCACCGGCAGGGGCCGGTCCAGGTGGTACCGCGCGCGGATGGCCGCGACCGCGGCCGGGTCGTTCTCCTCGCCGGCCAGCGCCACCGCCGCGTCGCCAGGCAGCAGCTGCTGCAGCGAGAAGATCAGCACCGAGACGAAGAACAGCGTGGGCACCAGCACCGCGAGCCGGCGCGCCACGTAGAGCCAGAGCGCCATGCCGCTCGAGCGCCTCAGTGGAGCTTGAGGCCCCGGAAGCGGATGATCCCGTCGGGGTAGGGCGTGAAGCCCTCCACCCGGGTGCTGGACGCGGTGAACACGCGCCGGTGCCACAGGATGAGCCGCGGCACGTCCCTGGCCATGAGCTCGGTGGCCTGGTCGTAGAGCTTCTTGCGCTCGGCCGGATCGGCCACGTGGCGGGCTCGGGTCAGCTGCGTGTCCACCTCGGGGTTGCAGTAGTGGCTGTCGTTCTGCGCGCCCTTGCAGGTCATGAAGGAGAAGACGTTGCCGTCGGGGTCGGGCCGGCCGCTCCAGAACGTGAAGTAGGCCTCGAAGTCACCCTTCCGCCCCGACTGGAGCATGGTGACGTTCTCCTGGGTCTGGAGGTTCGCGGTGATGCCGGCCTCCGCCCACATGGATTGTAAGATCAGCGCCGCCTCCTGCCGATCCCGCTCGGGCGGCACCACCAGGGTGAAGGTGAGATTCGGCTGCCCCGCGTCCTTCAGGAGCTGGCGGACCTTCGCCAGGTCGCGCTTGCCCACCGGCACCTTGTGGTCGTAGTACGGGCTCGCGGGGCTGATGAACTGGTTGCCCGCGATGTACTCGCCACCGAACACGGTCTTGACCAGGGTTTCCCGGTCGATCGCGAGGTCGAGGGCCTGGCGCAGCCGGACGTCGGCCAGCGCCTTGCTCTTCGGGCCGTTCGCGACGTTGAGCGGGATCATCTGGTAGCCCAGCTCGGGCACGCCCGCGACCTTCAGCTTGGCGTCGCCGCGGATCTCGGCCAGGTCGGTCGGCGACACGCGCTCGATCATCTGCAGGTCGCCCGAGCGCAGACTGGCCAGCCGCGAGCTCGAGTCGGTGATGGGCACGAACTCGATGCGGTCGATGGAGAAGGCCCCCTTGTCCCAGTAGTCGGCGACCTTCTCCAGCACGATCTTGCCCTGGGCCACCCGCTGCACGAAGCGGTAGGGTCCGGCGCACACCGGCTGGGTGCCCAGCTTGTCGCCCAGCGCCTTCGCCGCCTTGGGCGACACCATCATGCCGGCGCGGTCGGTCAGCGCGGCCAGGAGCGGCACCAGGGGCTGCGAGAGGTTGAGCCGCACCGTGAGCTCGTTCACCACGTCCACGCTCTGGATCTCGCCGATCTCGGACTTGCGGAAGGATCCCGGCGTGGTCAGGTGCCGCTCGATGTTGAAGCGCACCGCCTCCGCGTTGAAGGGCTCGCCGTCCTGGAAGCGCACGCCCGGCCGCAGCTTGATCACGATCGACTTGCGGTCCGCGGCCCACTCGTAGCCGGTGGCGAGCTGGGGCACGATCTTGAGATCGGGGGTGACGTCGAAGAGCTTGTCGCAGAGCGCGGCGAAGACCAGGCGGCCGGTGTAGGCGCGGCTGATGGTGGGGTCGAGCGCGTCGGGGTCGTCGTTGAGCCCGATGCGGAGCACGCTCTGGGCGTCCGCCGAGGCGGGCATGAGCAGCAGGATCGTGGCCAGCGCGGTCAGGATGGCTCTCACGGGGTCTCCCTCGTCCGATCGGGGTTGCCGTACATGGCTGACGTCGGGATACTGCGGTCCGGCCGCCCCACTGTCAAGGCGCGCGTGATCGCGGTACTGTATGCGACGCGCCCGGCGGGAGAGCCACGGCCGGCGCGGAGAGGGAGAGAGGCCCGATGCTACGGATCATCGACATGGAGTGCAACGTCCCGTTCGGGGCGGGGGAGGAGCGGCCCGCGCCGGCGGCCGCGCCGCCCGGAGAGCCCGCGGGATACGGCATGGCGAACTACGGCCGCATCTTCCGCTCGCGGCGCGAGGGCGGCGACCGGCGGCCGGAGGCGGACCTGGACGCCTACGTGGAGCGGCTCGGCAAGCTCGGCATCGTGCGCTCGGTGCCGTTCGGCATCTCGAACCCGGAGACCGCGGAGCTGATGCGCCGGTACCCCGGCCGCTTCCTCGGGCTCGCCCGCATCAGCATCAACGCGTTCAAGGGCATGGCGGGCGTACGCGAGCTGGAGCGCCTGGTGCGGGAGGAGGGCTTCCGCGCCCTCGGCGTCTCGGCCCTGGTGGACTGTATTCCCGCGAGCGACCGCCGCTACTATCCGCTCTACACCAAGGCGGCCGAGCTCGGCATCCCGGTGCGCATCTACTCCTCGATGAACTACGCGAACGATCGACCCTACGATCTCGGCCACCCGCGGCATCTCGATCAGGTCGCGATGGACTTCCCGGAGCTCACGATCATCGGCGGCCTCGGGGGCTGGCCGTGGGTGAACGAGATGGTGGCCCTCGTGCGGCGCCATCCCCGGCTGCACGTGGACACCTCGGCCCACCGGGCCAAGTACCTCGGCCAGCCGGGCTCGGGCTGGGAGATGCTGATCCAGTTCGGCAACACCCTCATCCAGGACAAGGTGATGGTGGGGCTGTCGGCGGGGCTCGTGGGGCAGCCGTACGAGACGCTGATCCAGGAGTACCTGGGCCTGCCCCTCAAGGACCCGGTCAAGGAGAAGTGGCTCTACCGGAACGCGGCCCGCGTCTTCGGCCTCGAGTGAGGGCCCGCGCGTGACGAATCCGCTGGGGCTGCCGGGGGCCGAGCGCGGCGGCGCGCTCGCCGGCCTGGTGGTGGTCGAGCTGGCGCAGACGCTCGCCGGTGAGCTCGCGGGCGGGCTGCTCGCCGATCTGGGGGCCACCGTCGTCAAGATCGAGCCCGGCGCCGGCTCGCCCACGCGGGGGCGCGGCCCCGCGCTTCCCGGCGAGGACTCGCTCTACTTCCAGTCCGAGAACCGCGGCAAGTTGTCGGTGCGGGCCGAGCGGTCGCAGCTCCAGACCGAGCCCTGGCTCGCGACGCTCCTCGGCGCGGCCGACGCGCTCATCGAGGACCTGGGGCCGGGCCGCCTGGAGGCGGCCGGGCTCTCGCCGGAAGAGCTCGAGCGGCGCAATCCGCGCCTGTCGGTCCTGCGCATCTCGCCGTTCGGCCAGACCGGGCCGCTCGCGGGCGAGCGCGGCGACGATCGCATCGCGCAGGCCTTCTCGGGCGTCCAGTTCACGACCGGGTTCCCGGACCGCGCGCCCATGCCGGTCACGGTGCCGCTGGCCGAGGGCTGGACCGCGATCCAGGGCGCCAGCGGTCTCCTCATGGCGGTCTTCCACGCGCGGCGTAGCGGCCAGGGGCAGGTCGTGGACATCGGCCTCTACCAGACGTGCCTGCGGCTTCAGGAGGAGGTCGTGGTCCGCCACGACCGGTCCGGCACCGTGGCGACGCGCCTCGGCACCGAGTCCCCGGTCGTCGTGCCGGCCAACGTCTACCGCACCCGCGACGGCGGGTGGGTCGCGGTCTCCGGCGCGGGGGACCAGCCCTTCGCCCGCCTGTGCGAGGCGATCGAGGCCCCCGAGGCGCCGAAGGATCCGCGCTTCGCCACCAGCGCCGCGCGCCTCGAGCATCGCGAGGCGGCCGACGCGCTGGTCGGCGCCTGGATCGGCCGCCACGATCAGGCCGACGTGGAGGCGCGCTTCGCCGCGGTGGGCGTGGCCGGGACCGCGGTGCGGTCGGTCGACGACATCATCGCGGACGCGCACGTGCAGGCGCGCCGGGCCCTGCTGCGGCTCGCCTCGTCGTCGGGGCACGCGTTTCTCTCCCCCGCGGTGGTGCCCAAGCTCACGCGCACGCCGGCGGCCGATCCGCCGCGCGCCCCGCGGCTCGGCGAGCACACGGAGGCGGTGCGCTCGGCGATGGAGTCGATCGCGTCCCGGGCTCGAGGCGAGGTCGCGTCGCCCGCGGCGTCGCGCGCGGGGGCCGCCGGCTCGGGACCACTCGCCGGGCTCCGCGTGCTCGACCTCTCCCAGTGGCTGGCCGGTCCGGCCGCCGCCGCGATCCTCGGCGACTTCGGCGCCGACGTGATCATGATCGAGCTGCCACCCGCCGGCGGCGCCTCCGACACGTGGGCCCGCACGAGCCCGGGCACCGTGGTCACCAACCGCAACAAGCGCAGCCTCGCCCTCGACGTGCGCGCGCCGCATGGTCGGGAGGTCTTCCTGGCGCTCGTGCGCGTCAGCGACGTGATCGTGGAGAACTTCCGCCCCGGCACCCTCGAGCGCTGGGACCTGGGCCCGGCGGTGCTGCTCGCGGCGAATCCGCGGCTCGTGCTCCTGCGGTCGTCCGGCTTCGGACAGACCGGGCCCTACACCGGCCGCGCGGCCTTCAACCCGGTGGGCCTGGCCTTCGGCGGCATCACCTACCTGAACGGCTGGCCGGACCGGCCGCCCCTGCGCGACGGCGTGATGTCGGGGGACTACTCCACCGCCCTCTTCAACGTGCTGGGCACGCTCGCCGCGCTGCTGCGCCGCGACGTGGACGGGCAGGGGCAGGTGGTCGACACCGCCATGTTCGAGGCCGCGCTGCGGCTGACCGGCGATCTGCTGGCCGCGCGCAGCGCGCTCGGCATTCGCCGCGAGCGGGCGGGCGGCGACTGGCCGCTCTACCCGGCGAGCATGACCGTCGAGGCCGCCGACGGCCGCTTCGTCGCGGTATCGGCCGCGGCGCTGCGCGAGATCACGGCCGCGCTGGAGGGCCTGGGCCGGCGGCCGGGCGAGGACGAGGCGAGCGTCCGCGAGGACGTGGCGAAGCTGGTGTCGGGGCTCGCGGCCGACGAGGCGGTCAGCCGGCTGCGCGGGGCCGGTCTGGCCGCGAGCGTCGTCAACTCGGTGGCCGATCTGCTGCGGGAGCCGCACGTGTGGAGCCGGGGCG
Source organism: Methylomirabilia bacterium (assembly GCA_041497895.1). Taxonomy (GTDB): domain Bacteria; phylum Methylomirabilota; class Methylomirabilia; order Rokubacteriales; family CSP1-6; genus CAMLFJ01. The sequence goes on along the minus strand of JBGQHJ010000194.1, from coordinate 478 downwards.
ACCTGGTGCGACTCACCCATCCCGAGCTGGGCGAGATCGTCACCCAGGGGATCGTGCCACGGCTCTCCCGCACGCCGGGGCGCGTGGCCGGCTGGTCCCGACGCCCCGGCTCCGACAACGAGCCGGTGCTGCGCGAGCTGCTGGGGCTCACGCCGGAGCAGATCCGCGAGCTCGGATGATCCGCCTGGCCGAGTGCACGTACCTGGAGGCCGGCCGGCTGGCCCGCGACGAGCGCGCGGTGATCCTCCTGCCGCTGGGCGCGGTGGAGCAGCATGGGCCCCATCTCCCACTGCTGGTCGACTGGCTCGGCGCGGAGGAGCTGGCCCGTCGGGTGGCTCCCCACCTGGCGCGCGCCGGATACCGTGTGGTCCTCGCCCCCGCGCTGCCGTACGGGGCGAGCCCGCTCGCCCTCACCTGGCCGGGCACCGTCTCGCTCTCGCGCGCCACGCTCCGGCGCGTCATCGTGGACGTGGTCCGG
>JBGQHJ010000193.1:0-7943 GCA_041497895.1 Methylomirabilia bacterium | reverse complement strand
GAGCTCGTCCACAGGCTCTTGTTGATCGGGAAGACGTGGCTCCAGATCCACCCCACCAGCAGGGTCATGCTGCCCGCGTAGAGGAACCCGAAGGCCTTCACGTCCGGGCCGCGCCGCGTGCGCACCCAGTGGCCGGCCAGTGCCCCGCACAGGACCGAGGCGACCGCGCCGAGGGTGCTCAGCAGGCCCTCCGGATCCCAGGTCCGCGTCTCCTGCCACACGTGGTTCACGCCGAGCACGCGGAGATCGAGCCAGTTGGAGAGATTCATCTCCGGCTCGAGCACGCCGTGCCCCAGCCCGGGGACGGGCACGAGCGTCATGAGGGTCCAGTAGCCCAGCAGCAGGCCCAGGAGCGCGAGCGCCTGGCCCCGAACCCCGGTAAGCAGGACGATGCCGGCGGCGAGCAGGTACGAGAGCGCGATCCGCTGGAGCACGCCGAAGATGCGGAGGTGGGCCAGGTCGTAGTGGGGGAATCCCTGCAGCAGCAGGCCCAGGGCGAAGATCAGCACGGCCCGCGTCACGACCTTGCGGAGGAGGCCGACACGGCCGACGCCCGCGTCGATCAGGCTGCCCAGCGAGAACGTGGTGGCGACCCCGACGATGAACAGGAAGAACGGGAATACCAGGTCGGTCGGGGTCCAGCCGTTCCACGCCGCGTGCTCGAGCGGCGGGTACACGTGGCTCCAGGTCCCCGGGTTGTTGACCAGGAGCATGGCCGCGATGGTGAGCCCGCGGAATACGTCCAGCGACTGGAGCCGTTGAGGCGCGCGGGACGGAGCCGGCTCGACGAATGCGCCCCCTGCCTGCGATCGAGGCACCGCCGTGAGCGCTCGCCTTGGCATTCCCCGCATCGTAACACCGGCGGGAAGGGCTCGAGCGGTCACCGCGGCTCCGTTGACACGCCCCCGGGCGTCGGTCCATCATCTGGCCCTCTTGACGATCCCCTTGGAAACGATCCTCGAGGCCGGCGTGCTGGCGGCGCTCACCTGGCCGCTGCTCCGGCTGATCACCCACCGCGCGTTCTGGTCCGCCTTCCCCCGGGTCGCCCTCCGTGCGGTCGGCCTGCTCGCGGCGTACGCAGCCCTCCTCGCGATGCTGGCGCTGCGCTTCCCCCTGGCCCTGCGATTCCTCGCGGTGCCGGCCGCCCTGCTCATCGCCTACGAGAGCTGGCGCGCGCGCCCGGGCTACGGGCAGGCCCGCAGGCTGCCGCCGGGCTCGCTGGTGCCGGTTCCCCTGTTCCCGGTCCTCGACGATCGGGCGTATCTCGAGGAAGCGGCGCGGCACGGCCCGGTCTTCAAGACCAGCCAGCTCGGTCTCGGCGGCAGCCCGAACCCCTGCCCCGTCTTCTCCTGGAGGCAGGGCGTCCGCGCGCACCTGGGCCTCGTGCATCCGATGGTGTGCGTGGTCGGCCTCGATCGCGCCGCCGAGATCCTGCGCCGCTTCGACGACGTGCTCACGCCGCCCGCGGTCCCGTTCAGCCGCTTCATCCCGGGCGGCTTCTTCCGCTACATGGCGGGCGAGCCGCACCGGCGCTACCGGCAGCTCTTCCGGATCGCGTTCTCGGGCCGGGTCGTGAAGGAGTGCGAGCCCGACGTCGTGACCGAGGCGCGGCGGGCGCTGCGCGCCATGGCCGAGGAGGGCGCGTCAGCCGACGGGGTTCGCCCCGATCCCCACCTGGCCCGCGTGGCGGCCACCATCTTCGTGCGCGTCTTCTTCGGCATCGAGGCCGGCGCTCCCGCGGGCGCCCGACTGGAGGCGCTCTACCGCGTGCTCGCGGTGCCGCGCAACGCGCCCGCGCGCGAGGTGCGCCCGGCGCTCGGCGAGGCCGTGGCCATCGCGCGGGCCGGCGCCACCGCGGCGGGCGCGCCCGCGTCCTTCCTGGGCGAGCTGGCGCGCGCCCGGCCGGAGGCGCTCGACGATCCCACCGTGCTGGCCAACCTCGTCTACATGGTGCACACCACCTCCAAGGACGTGGCCGACCTGATGGCGTGGATCCTCAAGCTGCTGGGCGATCACCCGGCGTGGGTGGCGCGGCTCCGCCAGGACGCGGGACCCGACGCCGACCGCGACGGCGGCCTCGCCGACCGGGTCGTGCAGGAGACGCTGCGCCTGGCGCAGAGCGAGTACCTGTATCGAAAGGTTCCGCACGACCTCGAGATCGACGGGCACGTCGTCCCCCGGGGCTGGCTCCTCCGGCTCTGCATCCGCGAGAGCCACCGGGACCCGCGCGTGTTCGACCGGCCGGACGCCTTCGATCCCGACCGCTTCATCGGCCGCACCTACTCCCAGGCCGAGTACGCGCCCTTCGGGGCCTTCGACCGCTCCTGCCTCGGCATTCACCTGACCGTGACGGTGGCACGCCTCTTCGTCACCACGCTGGCGCGGGAGTTCGACTGGACGGTCGCGGCCGACGGTCCCCAGGAGTTCCGCGGCTGGCACTGGGCGCCGAGCTCGCGGTTCCGGATCCGGGTGACCCCCCGGCTCGCCCCCGCGGTGGCGGAGCGCGCGCGCGGATGAGACGGGCCCGCGTGCTCGCCCTGCTCGCCCTGGCCGTGGCGATCGCGCTGCCCGCGCCGGCGGAGGCCCAGACGCGGGTGTCGTTCGCGCTCGACTGGGTGCTGCAGGGACCGCAGGCCCCGTTCCTGGCCGCCCGCGGCATGGGCGCGTTCCGGCAGGCCGGGCTCGACGTGGCCATCGACCCGGGCAGCGGCTCCCAGAAGACGATCGAGCGCGTGGCCACCGGCATCTACGACCTGGGCTACGGCGACGTCGGCTCGATGATCGAGTACAACGCCCGGCACCCGGAGCAGCCGCTGATCGCGATCTACATGGTGCTCAACACGCCGCCGCACGCGGTGATCTCGCTCCGGCGCCACGGGGTGAGCCGCCCCGCGGATCTCCGCGGCCTCGCGGTGGGCGCGCCGGCGGGCGACGCGGCCCGACGGCTCTGGCCCCTCTTCGCGCGGAGCGTGGGGCTCCCCGCCGATGCGGTGCGATGGGTCAACGTGGCACCCCAGCTCCGCGAGGCCACGCTGGTGCGCGGCGACGTGAAGGCCATCGTGGGCTTCCACTTCACGAGCTGGATCGGCCTGACCGAGAGCCTCGGGGTGCCCGAGCAAGACGTCGTGGTCTTCCGCTATGCCGACCACGGCGTCGACCTCTACGGCAACGCGGTGATGGCCCGCGTGGACTGGCTCCGCGTCAACGGCGACACCGCGCGCCGCTTCCTGGCCGGCCTCACCGAGGGCCTCAAGCTCGCGCTGCGCGATCCGCGCGCGGCGGTGGGCCACCTCAAGGCCGCCGAGCCGCTCGTCAACGTGGACACCGAGACGCGGCGCCTCGAGCTGGCGCGGGTGAACATGCTGAACGCCGAGGTCCGCGCCAACGGCCTGGGCGGCGTCGACCGCGCCCGCCTCGAGCGCGCCATCGAGCAGGTGAGCGACGCCTTCGCGCTGCCCTCGCGGCCGCGAGCCGAGCAGATCTTCACCGACGCCTACCTGCCGCCCGCCGCTTCCCGCCGGGTCGAGTAGCCCATGCGGAGCCGCCGGGTGCTGCTGCCCCTGGCCGTGCTCGCGGCCGCTCTCGCGGCCTGGGAGGCGATCGTGGCGGCCGCTGCGATCTCGCCGGTCGTGCTGCCCGGCCCGCGCGCGGTGGCGCGCGCCATGGTGGTCACCGCGGGGCCGCTCGCCTTCCACGCCTGGCACACGCTCCGGACCACCCTGGTGGGCTTCGGGCTGGCGGTCGCGGCCGGCCTCCTGCTCGGCTTCGCCATCGGCATGTCTGAGACGGCGCGGGACGCGGGCTACCCCCTCCTGGTGGGCTTCAACTCGATCCCCAAGGCCGCGCTGGTCCCGCTCCTCGTCATGTGGTTCGGCGTCGGCGCGATCCCCGCGGTGCTCACCGCGTTCGCGCTCGCGTTCTTCCCGGTGGCGGTCAACGTGGCCACCAGCCTGGCCACGCTCGAGCCCGAGCTGCGACAGGTGCTGCGCTCGCTCGGCGCCTCGCGCTGGCAGACCTTCGTGAAGGTGGGCGTGCCGCGCGCGATGCCGGTGTTCTTCGCCTCGCTCAAGATCGCGGCCTCATCCGCCTTCGTGGGCTCGGTGATCGCCGAGACGGTGGCCTCCGACGCGGGCATCGGCTACCTGATGGCGGTGGCCGCCTCCGACTTCAACACGAGCCTGGCCTTCGGCGGCCTGGTGGTGCTGGCCGCGATGGGCACCGCCCTCTACGGCGTCTTCGTGGTGATCGAGCGGAGGATGACGCGCTGGGCCTACCCCGAGTGATGGAGTCCCCCGTCGTCGCGCACGTCAACTACCTGTTCTTCCACTCCACGCAGTCCTACATCCACTTCTACCTCCGGCGCTTCGGCCGGACCCGCCCGATCTGCCTCACCCGGACGCCGGAATCGCCGCTGATCGACCCGACCATCACCCCGGCCCTGGCCGCCGATTTCTACCAGTACGGGCAGGCCGCCGCGCGCCACCCCCTGCAGCGCCAGGTGTACGCGGCGGGCCTCGTGGTGCGCCGGCTGCTGGCGCGGATGCCGCCGCGCCTCTCCGATCCGCTGCTGCAGGCCCTGCACCGGCGCGTCGTCCCGCGCCTGCGCCCCGAGGCCGACGGAGGGCGGTACCTCGCGTGGGCGGGCGACATCCTCACGCGCCGGCGGGCGCGGCTCATCCACGCCTACTATGGCCCGGTGGGCTGGCGCATGCTCGCGCTCAAGCGGCGCCTGGGCGTGCCCCTGGTGGTGAGCTTCCTGGGCGACGACGTGGCCCCGCAGGTCGGGGACTGGTGGTCGTGGTGGATCGCGAGCGGCGCGGAGCGGCCCGACTGGCCGGCGCGGCTCGGCGAGCTGCTGGCCGGGGGTGATCTCTTCCTCACCGAGGGGCCGGTGCTGCGCCAGCGGCTGCTCGACCTGGGCGGCCCACCGGAGCGCATCGTGCTCCAGCGCATCGCGATCCCGGTGGCCGAGATGCCGTTCCGGGCGCGCGCCCCCCGCCCGGGCGAGCCCACGGTCATCCTCTTCGCCGGCCGCTTCGCCGAGCAGAAGGGCCTGGTCTACGCCCTCGACGCGGTGCGCGCGCTCCGCCGGGAGCGACGGGACTTCGAATTCCGGATCATCGGCGACGAGACGCTCACCGACGGCACCTACGCGAGCCGCATCTACGCCGACGTGCGCCGGCACGGGCTGGGCGACTGCGTGCGGATGCTGGGCTTCCTCAACCGGCGCGACTACATCCGGGAGATGGAGCGGGCCGACATCTTCCTCCACCCGAGCGTGACCGCGGAGAACGGGGCCAGCGAGGGCGGGGCCCCCACCACCATCCTGGAGGCGCAGGCGCTCGGCATGCCGGTGGTCTCGACCTACCACTGCGACATCCCCAACGTGACGGTTCCCGACCAGAGCGCACTGCTGGTGCCCGAGCGGCAGAGCGGCGATCTCGCCCGCGCCCTCGGCTGGCTGCTCGATCACGGCGAGCGGTGGGCCGACATGGGCCGCGCCGGCCGCGCCCACATGGAGCGCCATCACGACGCGGACCGCGAGGCTCCGGCCCTCGAGGCGCGGTACCTGGCGCTCCTGAACGAGCCGATCGCCCCGTGATATCGTAGCCGCGCCTGGCCAAAGGAGGCCGTCATGAGCGCATCCCTCTCGGTCCTGAACCCGGTCGGCTTCGCGCCCCGGATCACGCGCAAGGCGCTGGCCCCGCGCCTCGACACCCTCGACGGCAAGACGGTCTACCTCGTGGACTGCCGCTTCGACGACTCGGACGTCTTCCTGAAGCAGATGCAGGCCTGGCTCGCCCAGCACATGCCCGCGGTGAAGACCGTCTTCAAGCCGATCTCGAGCGTCTACCTCAACGACGACCCGGCCACCTGGGAGGAGATCCGCGCGCGAGGCCACGCGGCCATCGTCGGCGTCGGGCACTGAAGCACCTGCGCGCCGGCGGTCGCCGCGCACGCGATGACGATCGAGGCCCGGTACGGCGTCCCCACCGTGGCGGTGCACACCGACAAGTTCGACCGGGTGGTGCGGGCGGTGGCGGCCCAGAACGGCATGCCCGGCCTGCGGCAGGCCTTCGTCCCGCAGCCGGTGATGGGCAAGACCGCGGCCGAGCTGCGCGCCTACGTGGACGGGCCGGACCCCGTCACCAAGCGCCCGGTCATGCGGGAGGTCGTCGAGGGCCTCACCCGTCCGCTCGACGACGCGGACGACCCCGCGATCGAGTTCGACCGCTCCACCCCCCGGCTGGTCGCACCCGACACCGAGGAGCGCCTCCACCGTCTGTTCCTCGACAACGACTGGACCGACAAGCTCCCGATCGTGCTCCCCACCGAGGAGCGGGTGGCCGCGATGCTGGCCGGCACGACGCGCAAGCCCGACGAGGTGGTGGGCCGCATGCGCCCCACCCACTTCCGCGAGGCGTGGGAGTACACCGTCGAGAAGGTCGCGGTCAACGCGGTCATGGCGGGGGCGGTGCCGGCCTACTTCCCGGTGATCCTGGCCCTCGCCGCGACCGGAGTGAGCGCGCGCGGCAGCAGCTCGAGCTCGCTCGCCAGCATGGCGGTGGTCAACGGGCCGGTGCGCCACGAGATCGGCATGAACGTGGGCACCGGAGCGCTCGGCCCGCACAACCACGCCAACGCCACCATCGGCCGGGCCTACGGCCTGCTCTCCCAGAACCTCCAGGGCGGCTCGACCCCGGGCATCACCTACATGGGCTCGATGGGCAACAACTACGCCTACAACAGCGTGACCTTCGGCGAGAACGAGGAGCGGAGCCCGTGGGAGCCCTTCCACGTCCAGCACGGCTGCCGGCCGGGCGACAGCGCGGTGAGCGTGTTCACCGGCTGCCGCTCCACTGCCTTCACGCTGGGACTGCGCGAGAAGCACTGGCGCGAGCACGTTCGCAACATGTTCCGCGGCATGGATCCCCACACTCCCCCGACCCTGCTGCTCGATCCCATCACCGCGCGGCAGTTCGTGGACCGCGGCGGCTTCCTGGGCAAGGACGCGCTGATCGACTGGCTCTACGACAACGCGCGCATGCCGGCGGGCGAGTACTGGGACTATCAGCTGGTGCAGAACTACCTCTATCCCCGGGCGACCTTCGGCGAGGAGCCGTGGGCCTCCAAGCTCACGGCCGCACCCGACGAGCTGATCCCGATGTTCCGCCGGGAGGACATCCACGTCGTGGTGGTGGGCGGCGAGACCAACGGCTACTGGCGCATCATGGGCTGCGCGTACCAGAAGACGCTCTCGGTGGACGCGTGGCGATGAGCGCGGAGAGACCATGAAGCTGTCCGTCGAGTTCCCGAGCGTGTCCTATCGGGAGGGTCCGGCCGCGGTCGCCGCCCTCGCCCGCGCCATCGAGCGCATCGGCTACGACCACATCGACATCTTCGACCACGTGGTGATGGGCGTGCCGATCGAGGGGCGGGAGCGCGGCCCCTACAATCCCCAGATGCCGATCCTCGAAGCCCTGATGGCGCTCGCGTACATGGCCGCGGTCACCACGCGGGTGACCCTCGGCACCGAGGTGCTGGTCCTGCCGCAGCGCCAGCCCACCCTGGTGGCCAAGCAGGTGAGCACGCTCGACACGCTCTCGGGCGGCCGGGTGCGGCTCGGGGTCGGGGTGGGCTGGCAGGAGTCGGAGTACGAGGCGCTCGGCGAGAGCTTCCACGACCGGGGGGCGCGGATGGACGAGGCGATCCGGCTCCTGCGCGCCTACTGGACCGACGCCGAGGTCAACCTGCCGAGCGCGCACTACCCGACGGTATCCATGGCGATGGAGCCGAAGCCGCCGCAGGGCGGCCGGCTGCCGATCTGGATCGGCGGCGGCTCCGAGCCCGCCTACCGGCGCGTGGGACGCCTGGGCGACGGCTGGCTCGCGAGCCGCGTCACCGACGCGGCCGGCGCGCGCCTGGCCATCGAGTCCATCCAT
>JBGQHJ010000192.1:0-8048 GCA_041497895.1 Methylomirabilia bacterium | reverse complement strand
TTCGAGACCGGATCGTTCAGGAGGATCCGCCCGTCCTCGACCAGCATCATCGCCGCGACGGAGACGAAGGGCTTGGTCATCGAGTACAGGCGGAAGATCGAATCCTTCGTCATCGGCGTGCCGGCCTGGGGGTCGCGCTGGCCGAGGGCTTCGAAGTAGGCGACCTTCCCGCGGCGAGCCACGAGGGCCACCGCGCCCGGATACCGCCCCTTGGCGATCTCGCCCTTGACGATCTCGGTCACCCGCGCCAGCTTCTGCGACGACAGCCCGACCTCCTCCGGTGTGGCGGTGGGCAGGGCCTGGGCCCAGGCCAGCGACGCCGTGAAGACCGAGACCAGCAGGGTGACGACCGTGACGGATCTCTTCATGAGTGGCCTCCTCGCTACTGGCTCTTGAGCCGCATGTCCTCGTGGGACGGGAAGGGGTACATCGGGATCGAATTGATGGTGTGGTCGGCCACCCGTGGGCCCACTCCGATCAGCCCGCGCAGGTCCATGAGCGGGGCGAACATCACCCGGTCGATCGTGGCCTGCTGGATGCGATGGAGTACCGCTTCGCGCTTGGCGGGATCCCGCTCGCGCGCCTGCTGCAGGAACAGCTCGTCGAGGTCGGGATAGCCGCCGTAGGCCGCGTTGCCCTTGGAGTAGATGAACGACTCCACCCGGCTGGCCGCATTCCCCGAGTTCCCCACCGCGACCAGGAACAGCCCGCGGAGCTTCTTCTCCTGCCAGGCCGCGTAGAAGGCGGCGCGCTCCATCGGCCGCATCCTCATCCGGATCCCGACCGCGTTGAGGTTGTTCAGCACGGCGTCGCCCACCGTGGAGAAGCCGGGGATGGCCACGAACTCGCCGGCGTCGAGGCCCTTCGGATACCCGGCCTCGGCGAGTAGCGCCTTCGACTTCTGCGGGTCGTAGGGCGGCGGCGAGACCTGCAGCGCGAAGTCCATCACGCGCGGGACGATGACGCCGGCGGGCGGGCAGTAGCTGAGACACGCCGCCTCGCTGGTACCCTTGCGGTCCAGCGCGTAGTTGACCGCCAGGCGCAGGCGCTTGTCGCTCCAGGGCGACTTGGGATCCCACTGATCGGGAAACTCGATCCAGAAGATCGACGCGTGCCGGGTGGCCACGAGCTGGTACCGGGGGTCGCGCGTCACCGCCTCCGCCTCGAGGCCGTCCAGAAAGTACGCGAAGTCCGTCTCGCTGCTCTTCAGCATGGCGAGACGCGTGGTGCTGTCCGGCACGCTCTTCATGGTGAGACGCTTGATGTAAGGCGCGTGCCGCCAGTACCCCGGGAAGGCCTCCAGGGTCACATCGACGCCCGGCCGCTGGCTGACGAACTGGTACGGCCCGGCGCCCATCGGGCGCTGCCGGAACCCGTCGGCCCCGACCTGCTCGAAATATTTCCTGGGCAGCACGAGCCCGGACGCGGTGGCGGTGGTCCCGTAGAAGGTCATGAAGTCGGGCCACGGCTCTTTGAGATGAAAGCGAACGACGGTCGGGTCGACGACCTCCACCTGGCGAACGCGCGCCCGGAGCTCCCGCGCCCCCGCGCCCTGGTAGCGCTCGAAGCTCCACTTGACGTCGTCGGTGGTGAGGGCGTCGCCGTTGTGAAACTTGAGGCCGCGGCGCAGCTTGAACTCGTAGACGAGCCCGTCGCGGCTCTCGGTCCACGACTCGGCCAGGCTGGGGCCCATCTTCTGGCCGGGCAGCGGACGGACCAGCGCGTCGTGGATGGCGTAGAGCACGCCGAAGGGCGTGATCTGCGGCGGGGCCGTGGAGGGATCGAACCAGCTCGGGGCGAGCGTGACGTGGAAGGAGACCGTCACCTCGCCCGCCGGGGTCTGGGCGCGTGACGGCAGGGGGCGGCCGAGCAGGAGCAGGGCGACCAGCACCGGACCCACCAGGCGAGCAGACGTCCGCAGCATCTCACCCTCCCATTCCCGTCACGCGAAGACGAAGGCGCGCCGGGGATTGTCGACCAGCAGGGTCTGGATGATCTTGTCGTCGGCGCCCTTGGCACGAAGGCGCGGGATCACGTTGACGGGGAGGTGGTGGTAGCCGAAGCCGCCCCACTTGGTCAGGCAGTGCTTGTAGGCGATGTCGTGGGACATCAGGATCTGGGCGAGGTGCCCGCGCTCGATCAGGGAGAGGATCTGCCGCATCCGCTCGCCGTCGTTGGGCATGTCGAAGGCGGGATTGTAGGGATAGTAGGAGGTCTCGTGGCCGAAGAGGTCGTACTCGGCGCCCTCTCTTCTGAGAAAGGCCACGATGTCGATCGGCAGCCGCTCGTGGCGGCCCGGGTGGATCATCAGCGCCGCCCCGGTGTCGCGCTGGGCCGCCACCGCCGCCCGCACCACCTTCTTCTCGTTGTCGGTCCAGGGCCACGTGGTGCCGATCTCGCCGATGAACCCGGCGCGAACGCCGGTGTCGCCCACCCCGACGACGAGGTCGGTCACGATCTCGCGCGTGACGTCGTCCACCGTCCGGGTGTCCATGTCCGGCGGGTGCGCCGCGGCCACGTAGTAGCCCGAGCCCATGATGATGTTGAGCCCGGTGGCGCGGGCCACGCGTGCGAGCGCGAGCGGATCGCGGGCCAGGCCCCGGTTGGTGGGGTCCACGAAGGTCTGGCCTCCCGCGTGCTTGAAGAGGAGGGCCTCGTCGCGCGCCACCGTCTCCTCGAGGAGCTGGAGGTTGTCGAGGTTGGAGCTGAAGTGCTGCCGCACCCAGCCGAGATTGGCCAGGCTCACCGGCTGGCGGGCGAGACCGCGCTCGCTGCCGCTCGCGGGCTCCGGTCTGGGCCTGTCCGGCGAGCGACGGGCGCGGCATGGCGGGCATCTTGCGCCGCCCCGCCCGCCTGGTCAAGACCGGGGGCGAGCACTCGCTCGCCCCCGGGTCAGCCGATCATGCGCGGAGCGCGAGCGAGGCTAGATCCCCTGGTACACCGCGGTCTCGAACTTGCCGAGCGTGTCGATCGCGGGGCCGTCGTAGAAGGGAAGGAGCTGGGAGAGGAAGACGCCGCACACGTGCTTGGTGCGATCGATCCAGAAATAGGTGTTGGCCAGGCCGGCCCAGGCCAGGGAGTTGGCGGAGCGGCCGGTGGGGGCCGGCTGGGTATTGATCAGGAAGCTCAGGCCCCACTTCTTGCTCATGCCCGGGAACAGCTCGACGTCGTTGGAGAGCGGCGGGATCGCGGTCTTGAGCACGCCGATCTCCAGGCCGCCGATGTGGTTCTGGGCCATGAGGCCGACCGTGTCCTTCCGCAGCACCTGGGCGCCGTTGAGCTGGCCGTCGCTCATGATCATCCGGCAGAAGGTCAGGTAGTCGCCGGCGGTCCCGTAGAGGCCGCCGCCGCCCATCAGGAACTCCGGGTCCTGAGGGAGCTCGAACTCGATCGGGGCGAGCGCGCCGTCCGGACCGCGCTGGTGCACCGAGGCCAGGCGGCTGCGCTGCGAGGCCGAGAGCTTGAAGGACGTGTCTTTCATGCCGAGGGGGCCGAAGATGTTGTCCTGGAAGTAGCGGTCGAGCTTCTGGCCGCTCATGGCCTCGACCATCTTGCCGACCCAGTCCATGTTGATGCCGTAGTCCCACTTGTCTCCCGGATCGAACAGGAGCGGCGTGCCGAGCGCCGCGTTCGTGCAGGTGGTGATCCCCGGGGTACCGGTGGCCTGCTGGAACTGGGCGATGGCCGGGCTCCAGATCTCGTAGCTGAAGCCGGCGGTATGCGTCAGGAGATGGCGGAGCGTGATCGGGCGCTTGGGCGCCCGGAGGCGCGGCTTGCCGGCAGTGTCGAAGCCCTCGAGCACCTTCGCGGCGCCCACCTCGGGCACCACCTCGCTCGCGGGACGCTCGAGGGCGAGCTTGCCGCGCTCCACGAGCTGCATGGCCGCGGTGGCGGTGATCGCCTTGGTCATCGAGGCGATCCACACCACGGTGTCGAGGGTCATCGAGGCGGGCTTGCCGATCTCCCGCCGGCCGAACGCGCCCTCGTAGACGACCCCCTTGTCGGTGGCCGCGACGGCCACCACGCCCGGGAGGGCTTTCGAATCAACCGCCTGGCTCAGGATCTTGTCGATCTGCTTGAGGTCCGCCATGGTGAGTCTCCTTCCTGGTGGGCGATGGCGACATGTCCTTCGCGCTGGACCGGCGCGCGGGCGCTCATGACGCTACGCCTGCGCCATCCGAAGATCAAGCGGTCAGATGCCGGCGTACCACTCGTAGCCGCGGTCTTCCCAGTACCCGCCGCGCCCGCCCTCGATGTCCTCGAAGCGCTCCACCAGCTCGATGCCCATGACGTATTTCGCCATCTTGTAGCCGAGCTGCCGCTCGACCCGCAGGCGGAGCGGGGCGCCGTGCGCGACCGGGAGCACCCGGTCGTTCATCTCGTAAGCCAGGATGGTCTGCTCGTGGTACGCGTCGACGAGATCGATGCTCTCGTAGTAGGGCTGGCCCGACGCCTCCATGACGTCGGCGCAGCGGACGACCGCGAAGCGGGCGGCCGGCCGCACGCGGACCGCGTCGAGGAGGGTTCCGAGGCGCACGCCGGTCCACTTGCCGATCGCGCTCCAGCCCTCGACGCAGTCGTGGCGGGTGATCTGGGTGCGCGCGGGCAGTCGTCGCAGGTCGGCGAGCGAGAAGCGCGCGGGACGCTCCACCAGCCCGTGCACCTCGAGCCGCCAGTCCGCGAAGCCATTGGCGGCGAGGGTCTGATAGGCGGGCGCGGTGGGCTCGCTCGTGCCGTTGGGCGGAAACACCGCGGAGCGTGCCGACTCCGGGAATTCCCGGGCCAGGGCTCCCCGGAGGGTCAGCGTCCGCTGCACGCGATGGGTGACGCGCTCGCCCGCGCCGAGCAGTCGGGACAGCCACCGCGTTTGCGACAGGCGGTCGCACCCGGCGAGGAGCGGGGCGATGGCGGCCAGGCCGAGGCCGCGGAGCATGAACCGCCGCCGGTCAATCTCTCTGGGTGGGCTCATCGGTCTCTCCCTCGTCGAGGACACGGGACCAGCCGGTGACGATGGACCGGACATTGCTCAGCACGCCGGTGGCGGCGATCATGAAGAGGTGCATGACGGTGAATCCGAGGAACGCGAACGTGGCCAGGAAGTGGACGGTGCGGGCCGACTGTCGGCCGGCGAAGACCGCGGGCAGGATCGGCACCGCCGCGTCCATCCAGGGGGACATCGCGAGCCCGGTCAGCACGATGAGCGGGCCGAGGATCCCGACGACCGAGACGTAGGCCATCTGCTGGAACACGTTGTACCGCCGCTCGCCGGTGGGAAAGCGGAAGCGCAGATGATCGCGGAGGGACGCCCCGAGCCCGGCCAAGTCGAGACCCGCGGGGATCAGATCGCGGGTCACGTGGCGGCTCCACACGGCCCACAGGCCGAAGATCAAGCCGTTGAGGACGAGCACCCACGCGAAGAAGAGGTGCCACTGCCGGCCCATGGCGAGCCACTGGCTGCTCGGCAGCGTGGCCCAGGTGGGGAAGCCCCGGGCGACTCGCTCGCCCTCCTCGGAGGAGGCGCCCAGCACGCCGGTGGTATCGATCGTGTAACCCAGAATCTCGGTGATGCCCCGGAGCTCGTCGTCGTCGGTCGGGACGGCCTTCAGCGCGAGGAGCGGCCGCTCGCGGTCGGAGCGCTCACCCCAGTAGAGAGCGGGGTGGGCATTGAAGATCTGGAACCCGCTCGGCACCAGGATCAGCAGGCAAAGCGCGGTCACCCAGTGACACACCCGGGTCGGCAGCCGGTGGCGATAGATCCACGTGTGCGGCGCGGGCACGGCGGTCTCCTCAGGCCGGTGGCGCTGCGGCCCCTCCGCCTCCGCCGCCGCGCCGACCCCGCCGGCGACGACGGCGTGAGCGCCGCGGCGTACCGGCCGGCGCCGCCGCGGCCTCACCGCTCGGCATCGCCTCGGGGGCGGTCTCCGCGTCGGCCGAATCCGCGGCCGGCTCGGCTTCATCGGCGGGCGGGGCGCCGGCCAGCGTGATCATGCCGGTCCGGCTCACCACCAGCTCGCGGATGCGACGCAGCCGCGTGATGAGACGCGGCGAGCCCGGCGGGCGGCTGAAGCCGCGCTCCTTCAGCGCGCGGGCGAGCGTGTCGATGAGCACGGCACCGTTTGGCGCGTCGTCGGCCAGCTCGCGCACGACGTCCACGAGCTGGCCATGCGGCGCCGTCTGCGCGACCCCGTCGGAGGCCGGCGCCCGGGCGGGCTCGGCGGGACGCGCGGCCGGAGGATGCGGTGCGCCGCCGCCGCGCGCCGGCATCGGGCCGCGCGCGCCGTGATCGGGCCGGCCCCGGCCGCGCCGTCGGCCCCGGCCGCCCCGGCGGCCTCGGCCCTCGCGAGGCGCCGCCGCCTCCGGTGTCGCGACCTCCTCGGGCACGGCGAGGCCGGTGAGACCGCGGTGGGAGAGGCGCCGGTACTCCACTCCCAGCACCGCGGCCACGTCGCCCACCGCGTCGAAGGCGCGGTCGTCGGAGATGATCTCGATCAGGTCGCCGGGCCGCGCGCTGCCGAGCCAGACGCCCGCGCTGACCGCGATGCGCAGGTCGCTCCAGTCCTTCACGCCCGTGGACGGCGCGCTGTGGACGAGGTGGGCGCCGCGCCGGGCGAGCAGGCGGGCGCTGTCCGCGCCGATCACGCGCCAGTTGCCGACCGCGATCAGCTCGACGCGTCGATCGTGGCGGTCGATGGCGAGATGGTCGAGCACGCGGCTGATGTGGTCGGCGCGGCTCGAATTCTCGACGTCGACGAAGATCGCCCGGCGGCCTGCCGGCAGGGGCGGCGGGGGCGCGGCCGACTTGAGCCGGCCCGCGAACGCCCGCTCGGGGGTCGCGGTACGCAGCGCGGGCAGCGTGCTCGGGGGCTCGACGGGGGTGGCTTTCACAGTCGGCGCCGGGGGTCGGCTCCTGGTCGGTTTCTTCACGGGCTTGCGGGTTCGGGCGCTACGTTTGGTCTGTGCCGCGCGTTTGGTCTGTGCCATGAGTGCTGAGCCTAGCACTTCCTCACGCAGGGAGTGCGCTCGAAATCCCGCCCGAAATCCAGATTGACAAGCGCCTCGGCTACCCCTATGACCGTGCCCACAAGGTGCGGTGTTCGACTCGAACGAGGAGGGGCCTCATGGACGTCACTCGGCGGGAGTTGTTCAAAGGGGCGGCAGCGGTTGGCATCGGCTCGGCCCTGGCCCAAGCGCGGCCGGCCCGGGCCCAGACCACCCAGAAGAAGGAGCTCGTCACCGCCCAGGGGGGCGACATCGCGCGGTTCGACCCGCACTTCAGCACCTCGTCGAACGACATCCGCGTGTCGTTCAACCTCTTCGACAACCTGACGAGCCGCCATCCGGACGGCAAGCTCTACCCGGGGCTCGCCACCGAGTGGAAGCTCGAGGGGCAGACCACGTGGCGGTTCAAGCTGCGCCCGGGGGTCAAGTTCCACAATGGCGACGCCTTCACGTCGGCGGACGCCAAGTTCAGCATCGAGCGCACGTACGATCCGGCGGCCAAGACCATGGTGGCGACCGCCCTGTCGACGATAGACAAGATCGACGCGCCCGACCCGAATACGCTCGTGATCACGACCAAGAAGCCCGACCCGCTGCTCCCGGCACGTCTGGCGTTCTACGGCGGTCAGATCGTGCCGAAGAAGTACCTCGAGTCCGTCGGCAACGACACCTTCAACGCCAAGCCGGTGGGCACCGGGCCGATCCGCTTCACCTCCTGGGTGAAGGACGACAAGGCGGTCTTCGACGCCAACCCGGACTACTGGGGCGCCAAGATCGACATGGACCGCTGGATCATGCGGCCCATCCCGGAGACCGCGCCGCGCATCGCGGCCCTGCTCAAGGGCGAGGTCGACATCATCACGCAGCTCCCGCCCGATCAGGCCGAGCGGGTCACCGGCAATGCCTCGACCCGGGTGACGGGGGCGCTCTACGCGGGCCTCTACGTGCTGGGCGTGAACAGCAAGCGCCCGCCGCTCGACAATCCGCTGGTGAAGCAGGCGCTGTCGATGGCCATCGACCGCGAGGCGATCGTGAAGGAGCTGTGGCGC
>JBGQHJ010000191.1:0-8079 GCA_041497895.1 Methylomirabilia bacterium | reverse complement strand
GCCCGCCGGGCTCGGCACCGCCGGCCACGACGCGCCCGTCGAGGGTGCGCACCGCGCTCGCCACCACCTCGAGCGGCGTCTTGATCTTGGCTCGGTAGGCCTCGGCCGACCAGAACTCGGGCGACGTGAGGATCGTCACCAGGACCGCCCGGATGCTGCCGTCTGTTCGCTGGAAGGTCTGGGCGGCGCGCTCCACCAGGGCGGGTGGCGGATCGTCGCTCACGAAGCGGCGCGCGAGCTTGGTGGCGATGAAGCGCGCGGTCGCGGGATGGCGCGCCAGGATGTCGATCACGCGCTCGCCGTCCTCTCGCCCACCCCCGGCCGGGATGACCCGGCCGAGCACGCGCTTCTCCCCACGATCGTGAGCCAGCGACCGGAAGACGAAGCCCCCGCCCTGCTGCGGCCGGTCGATCGTCCAGCCGGTGAAGCAGCGCGCCACCTCGACCACGTCGTGCTGGGTGTAGCCGCCGTCCACCCCGAGGGTGTGCAGCTCCATCAGCTCGCGCGCGTAGTTCTCGTTGAGTCCCGCGCGACGGCCCGCGTTGGGCCCGCGGGGCACCACCAGGTCGGCCCGGGTGCTGAGCCAGTTGTCGAGGTAGAAGAGCATCGCGGGATGCTGCGCGGTGGCCAGGACCAGATCGCGGAACCGGCCAAGCACGTGCGGCCGGATCGCCTCGCGCTCGTAGGCGGGGAGCATCCACCGCACCGCGCCCTTCTGCGAGTACACGTTGAAGTGGTTGAACCAGAAATCCACCAGCACCTCTTCGAGCTGGCGCTCGCTCAGCACCGCCCGCGTGATCCGGGCCGCCTGCATCTGGGCCGTGATCACGGCGGGCCGCCGCTCCGGCGGATACATCTGGACGACCGCCTGGCGCGTCATCTGTCCCGATGCGAGCTGCTGGCGGACCTGCGGCGAGGGCTGCGGGTACTCGCGAACCAGCTCGGCCGTGCTCCGCGTGAGCACCGGATAGGCCGGCAGAGCCTGCATCACCGCGGGATCGGCGAGGTCGCTCGGGTCGAGCTGCGCCTCGACGTAAGCCGCGAGGCCCATCCGGCGCACGCGCTCGACGTCACCCGGCCGGGGCCCATACCCGAGCCGGTTCAGCGCGTGCAGGATCTGCTGGTCCGGCGTCAGCGGCGACGCCGGCAGGGTCAAGGTGCGCCCGGCCCGGACAGATGATGGCGCCACCGGCGCGGGTCCGCCCGCTGGGGGAGACACCGAGGAGCAGGCCCCCAGGAGCACCGCCAGGATCGCCACCGCCCCGCGCCGCCGATGTCGCATGCCGCCTCCTTCCGAGCAGACGTCTCCCCGTATCTTAACGTTTACAGGGTGGAGGAAGGGCAGCCCGCCCCAGTCCCAGCCGGCGGCCCGGATTACGGAATAACCGCCACCTTGATCGAGTCCGGGGAGCGGTGCGCCTGGAAGGCGTCGTCGATGCGGGCGAGGGGGAAGGTCTGCGAGAGGAGCCGCTCGACCCGCACCGCCCCGGTCGCGAGCAGCCGGATCGCTTCCGGGAACTCGTCCTGGTAGATCATCGAGCCGATGATGCGCAGCTCGCGCCGCACGACCCAGAAGAAGTTGAGCGAGGTGGGCTCGTGAGGCAGGCCGGTCAGCACCACCCGCCCACCCGGGCGACACAGATTGGTAGCCTGCTCCACCGCGAGCGCGGTGCCCGCGGTCTCGACGACGAGATCGACGCCCTCGCGGCCCGAGAACGCGCGCGCGGCCGCGGTGTCGTCGTCGGCGCCGGACAGCGCCACCGCCTCGGCGCCGAGCTCGCGGGCGAGCCCGAGGCGACGCGTCGAGCGCGCCACCGCGAGCACTCGGACGCCGCGCGCCCGGAGCGTCTGGACCGCGAGCAGCCCGAGCGAGCCCAGCCCGAGCACCGCCGCGGTCTCGCCGGCCTCGGGTGCGGCGCGGCCGACCGCGCGCACCACCACCGCTAGCGGCTCGGCCAGGAGCAGGCGCTCGTCGGCCAGGCCGTCGGGCGCGGGCCAGCAGCAGCGCGCGGGCACGGTCGCCTCCTCGGCGAAGCCGCCATCCACGTCGATGCCCACCGCGACCCGCGACAGGCACAGGTTGCGGTTGCCCTCGCGGCAGAGCGGGCACGTGCCGCAGGAGTAGTTCGGCTCCACCGCCACGGTCTGCCCGACCGTGAGATGCCGGACGTCGCGCCCGACCGCGGCCACCGTGCCAACGAACTCGTGGCCCATGATGCGCGGATACTGCACCGGCCGCTCACCCGTCCAGATCCGGTAGTCGGTGCCGCAGAGGCCGGCGGCCTTGACGCGCACCACCGCGTCGGCGGGCCCCGGGGATGGGGACGGGACGGTGGTGAGGGCCAGCGCGCGAGGGCCCCGCAGCACCGCGGCGATCATGGTCGCTATCGTAGCGGACCGGGCCGGGCCGGGGCAAGGTACGCGAGACCCGTGCTAGCATGGCGGCACATGGCGACGGCGCCGTCTCCCTCCTTCGCGCCGGACCAGCGCCCGGCCTCCGTACCGATCTGGCGCGAGAGCCTGGCCGGCCTCGACTGGCTCGCGCTCCGGACGTCCCCCGTCTTCTATGGCTGCGGCGTGCCCCGCGGCGACGGGGCGGGAGCGGTACTGGTGCCGGGCTTCCTCGGCACCGACTGGTACCTGCTCGAGCTCCACGGCTGGCTGGGCCGGCTCGGCTACCGCCCCTATCTGTCCCGCATCGGTCGGAACGCGGAGTGCCTGGACCTGCTCTCGGGGCGCCTGCTCGAGACGGTCGAGCGCGCGCGGGACGCGACCGGGCGGCCGGTGCACCTGATCGGCCACAGCCTGGGCGGCATGCTCGCGCGCTCGCTGGCGACCCGGCGGCCCGATCTCGTCGCGTCGGTGGTGACGCTGGGCTCCCCGTTCCGCGGGATCCGTTCGCACCCGCTGGTGCTACTGGCGTCCGAGCGGGTGCGCGAGCGGGTCCGCCGCGACGACCGCCCGGACTGCTACACCGGCTACTGCCGCTGCGAGGCGGTCACCGGCCTCGAGGCGGCCTTCCCCGCGTCGGTGCCGCAGCTCGCGGTATACACGCGGACCGACGGGATCGTGGACTGGCGCATGTGCGTCGGCCCCGATCCCGCGAGCAACGTCGAGGTGCCCGGCACGCACGTAGGCCTGGTCGCCAACCCGGCCGCCTATCGCGCCATCGCGCAGCACCTGGCCGGGGCCCCGCGGCCCGCGCCGGCCGCTCCCGCTCCGTAGCGCGCCCGAGCGAGGCCCGCTACCGCGCCCATGGTGCCCCCGGCGCTCAACCATCGGCTGACGACGCTCGACGCCACGTTCCTCTACACCGAGAGGCCGGCGCAGCCCATGCACGTGGGCGGCTCCATGCTGTACGAGGGCCATCTCTCGCTGGACGCGCTCGTCCGCGCGCTCGAGCGTCGTCTCCATCTGCTTCCGCGCTACCGCCAGAAGGTCGTGTTCCCGCCCTTCGCGATGGCGCACCCCACGTGGGAGGACGATCCGGCCTTCGACATCCGCCACCACGCCACCGAGGTGACCCTGCCGCCCCCGGGCGACGATCGGGACCTGTCTGCGGTGGGGGGCGCGGCGTTCGCCGGGATGCTCGACCGCGATCATCCGCTGTGGAAGCTGATCGTGGTCCACGGCCGCGCCGACGGCAACACCGCGGTGATCTGGAAGGTCCACCACGCCATGATCGACGGTGTCTCCGGCGTCGATCTCACCATGGTGCTCCACGATCTCAAGCCGGACGCGGCGCCGCCCGTCCCGCCGGCCTCGCCCTGGCAGCCCCGGCCGCTGCCGGACCCGCTGACCCTATTGCAGGACGCGGTCCGCGACCGTCTGACCGAGGTGGCCCAGGCGGCCACCGACGACGTCTTCCGCCTGTTGCGGCCGACCGAGCTCGAGGCGCGACTCCGGCAGCTCGCCGGCGCGGTCGGTACCTCCGCGCCCAACCTGCTGCGCCCGGCGCCGCGCGCGCCGTGGAACGCCCCGCTCTCGCCCGAGCGGCGCTTCGGATGGGCCGAGTTCCCGTTCGGCGAATTCCGGCGCGCGAAGACGGCGCTGGGGGGCACCGTGAACGACGCGGTGCTCACCGTGATCGCGGGTGGCATGGGTCGCTACCTGCGGGCCCTGGGCCACGCGACCGAGGGCGTGGAGATCCGCGCGATGTGCCCGGTGAGCATGCGGCGGCCCGACGAGCGCGGCGCGCTGGGCAACCTGGTCTCGATGATCTTCGCGCCGCTCTACGTGGGCGTGCTCGATCCGGTCGAGCGGCTCGCGGCCGAGCGGGCCGCGATGACGCGTCTCAAAAACCAGGACCAGGCGGGCGGGCTCTACGAGATGACCCACCTGATGGACCGGGTGCCCCCGGCGGTGCAGGCGGTGGCCGGTCAGCTCACGCTGCCCAACACCCTGCTGAACACGGTGTCCACGAACGTGCCGGGCCCGCAGATCCCGCTCTACCTCTCGGGCCACCGGCTGATCGGATGGTGCCCACTCATCCCGCTCGCCAACGAGGTGGGCCTCGTCAACGCCATCCTCACCTACGATCAGCGCCTCACCATCGGGGTCACGGTGGACCCGCGGCTGGTGCCGGACGTCTGGCTCTACGTCGAATGCCTGAAGGCGTCGTTCGCCGAGCTGCGGCAGGCGGCGGATGCGGCGGAGACGGCGGGAGCCGGCACACCGGCCCCCGCCGCCCTAACCCGCTAGGCGCGGGTGTAGATGTCCTTCATCCGGCTCGCGTAGCCGCTCGCCGCCTGCTCGATCTCCTTCGCGGTCGCCGCCGCGGAGGACTGCAGCCGCTCGGCGTTGCGCGCGACGATCTGCATGTTCGTCTCGACCAGCTTCGCCGCCCGCTGGGTCGACTCCGTGATCGCCTCGAAGCCCTTGCGATACCAGGCGAACGGGTCGCGCCGCAGGCTCTCGAGCGCCTCCGGCAGGGTGTCGGCCGACATCGCGCCCGGCATCGGGATCGCGCGGACCGTGTCGACGGCCGCGGCCTGCAGCTCGCCGATCGTGCGGAGGCTCTCCCGCGCGGCGCTCGAGGACAGCTCGATGAGCTGCCCCACCACGCGCTCGTTGGCCTGGGTGAACGCGGCCACCGCCTCGAGTACCTTGCCCTGCATGCCCTCGAACTGAGAATTGATCGCCATCGCGCTGCTCCTTCCGTCTCCGGTCGTTTGAGGATTCCGTGACTGCCCCACCACGGCGATCACGTTAACACAGTGCGTTATCGAGTAAAGGAGAAATTGCTGCAGAGCGTTATCACGCAGAGCCACCAGGCTCACCCGATCCGGCAGACGAGATCATATAACAAATTGATTAACCTAACTTCTCAACGATCGACCACGCCTGGAGTGTTTGCCCGACCCTGTCTTCCGTAGTAGGCTCCGAGCGTGGACGGCCGCAACGCATCGACAGCGAAGCGGCCGCCTCGCCAGCGGCGCCTCGCGCTGCTCGTGCTGCTGGCGGCGGTGGCCCTGGCCGCGGCGGCCATTCCCGTCCGCGCCACGTGGTGGGGCGGCTGGATCCTGGCGATCGCCGAGGCGGGCATCGTGGGGGGGCTGGCCGACTGGTTCGCGGTGACCGCGCTCTTCCGGCATCCCCTCGGGCTGCCCATCCCGCACACCGCGATCATCCCCGCCAACTGGGAGCTGATGGCGGAGCGCGTGGGCGTGATGGTAGGCGATCGCGTGCTCACCAAGGACTACGTTCACCGCGAGGTCGCGCGCTTCGACCTGGCCGATCTCCTCGCGCGCGGCGCCGAGCGCCTGCGACCCCTCGATCTCGAGTCGGCGGTGCGCGCGGTCGCTCGCTGGGCCGCGGAGCAGGTCAGCCCGGCGGCGACCAGCGACCTAGCCGGCTGGCTGACCCGGCTGGCGCGGGTGAACCGGATCGCGCCGGTGCTCGCCACCGGGCTCGAGATCGCGCGCAAGCAGGGTTGGGACCAGCGGCTGATCGAGGCGGTGGCCGAGGCGCTGATCGACGCGCTCGACCGCCCGGACTTTCGCACCACCGTCGGCGACCTGGTCGACGACGTGCTGGCCGGGTACCGGGCCCAGATGAGCCTGTACCCGCGCGTCCTCATCGGCCTCGCCAACACGCTCGGGCTCATCGATCGCGAGCGGCTCGTCTCCTCGCTGCACGACGCCCTCAAGAAGATCGCTGGTGATCCGGACGATCCCCTGCGGGTGCGCCTGACCGAGGCGCTGGCCGCCCTCCCCGGCCGCCTGCGGGCCGACCCGGAGCTGGCCGCGCGCCTCGAGGCCGCGAAGGAAGAGCTGCTGGCGAGCCCGGCCGTCGCACGACTGCTCGAGCGCGTCGCGGACGGGCTGCGCCGGACCGTGATCGCGGACCTGCAGGGCGAGTCCTCCGGGGTGGTCGGCTGGATCACCGCGCGGCTCGACCGCGCCCGGCTGGGGCTCGCCGAGGACGCGGCGCTGCGGCAGGAGCTGGACCGGTGGCTGAAGGAGCGCGTCACCGAGATGGTGGACCGCTATCACGATCGGGTCGCGCGGTTCATCGAGCGCGGCGTGCACGCCCTCGGCCCGGAGGGCGCGGTGCGACTGATCGAGGAGCACGCCGGAGACGACCTGCAGTACATCCGGGTCAACGGCACGGTGGTCGGCGGCCTCGCGGGCGGAGGCCTCTACGCGATCCATCTCCTGCTGGAGCTGCTCCTCCGCTGACGACCGCTCCTCAGCCGGCGGCCCACACGTCGACCAGGTAGCGCCCCTCGGCCGCGAGCCCGTCGAGCCAGCCGAGTGCGGCGCGCTCGTCGGCACCGGTCTCCTCGCGGTGGATGGCCGCGAAGGCGCGGCGCACGTCGGGTGCCATGCGGGTGGCGTCACCGCAGACGTAGACGATGGCCCCCTGCTCGATCAGCTTCCACACCTCAGCCGCGTGGCGGCGGACCTGGTCCTGCACGTACGTCTTCTGCTCACCCGGTACGCGCGAGAAGCAGGCGAAGAGCCGCACCACGCCCTGGTCGGCGAAGGCGCGGAGCTCGTCCGCGTAGATGAAGTCCTGCCGCGGGTGGCGGCAGCCGAAGAAGAGCAGCGCGGGCCCCACCGCCTGCCCGCGCTCGCGGAGGGCAGCGCGCTCCTGCAGGAAGCCGCGGAACGGCGCGATCCCGGTACCGGGCCCGATCATGATGATCGGGGTCGACGGGCTCTCGGGCAGGCGGAAGGCGGATCGGGTGTCCTTGACGAACGCGTGGACCAGGTCGCCCTCTTTCCGCTGTAGGAGGTAGCCCGAGCACACCCCGTGGAAGGTGCCGCGACCGGAGCGCGCAGGGCCTCCCACGACCGCCACCGTGACGCTGCAGCACCGCTCGTGACGGAGGGGGGACGACGAGATCGAGTAGTAGCGCGGCCGGAGCGGCGGGAGCATCTCGAGGTAGCGGTTGAACGGGATCTGGCAGGCGGGAAACTCCTCGAGCAGGTCGATCAGCGACTTGCGCCGCGCCAGGACCTCCTCGCGATAGCGAGCCTCGTCCTCGGCAAGGGCCAGGAGACGCGGCCGGGTCCACGGGCACTCGGTGTGCGAGGCCAGGCCCTGGATCTGCTTCCGGGTTGCCGGGTCCTGCAACTCGATGTAGTCGGCCAGCAGTCGGCCCACGCGGATCGGGTGATCGACCGGGAGGAAGGTCTTCCGGCCGCCCGGCAGCCGGAGGCGGATCGACACGGCGGAGTCGAGGCCGAAGCGGGCAGCCACCCGCTCGACGAGCGCGTCCGCGTTCCGGGGGATCACGCCCAGGTGATCACCCGCGCGATAGGCCACGCCGTCGGGCAGTTCGAGCTCCACGTGGCGGGTCGAGCGGGGCGAGGGATCGGCCCCGCTCCGGGTGTGCAGCTCCCGGTTGATCGCCACCCTCATCGCCCGGGCCCCGAGGGAGTCGACGAACGGGCTCGCCTCCCCGCCCTCGACCGTCTCCACCTCGAGGTGCAGCGCCTCCCCCGCCTCCGCGGGGGCCAGCTCGACCCCGAGCGCCTTGGCCATCGCGCCGAGGAGGGGGTCCTGCCAGGCCTGGAACTGCCCGTCGAAGTCCTCCCGCGCGTCGCCCTCGCCACGCGGGTACAGGCGCTC
>JBGQHJ010000190.1:0-8135 GCA_041497895.1 Methylomirabilia bacterium | reverse complement strand
CGGCCGCGGGGGTGGTCGGGCCGCCTCCGGGCCGCGAGCCGGCGCCCGGCGGGCGCCCCCGGCGCCCCTACCCCCGGCCCCCCGGCCCCCCCCCCGCCGGCCCCGCCCGAACCGCGCGCGGACTAGGGCTCCTCGGAGGCGTCGTAGCGGAGCCAGCGGTCCTGCATCCAGCGGACCGCGAGCAGGTCTTCGAACGCGACGACGGCGCGGTTACGAATGCCGTAGTGCGAGACCCCGAAGCGGCGCGCGCGATGGTTGACCGGCAGCTCGAGCACGCGACAGCCGGCCAGCCGCAGCAGGGTGGGCACGAAGCGATGGAAGCCGCGGAAGCGCGGCAGGCAGGGCAAACAGCCGCGCCGGAACACGCGCAGCGTGCACGCGCTGTCCCGCACGTGCTCGCGCGTGATCGCGTTCCGCACCGCGTTGGCGACCCGTGAGGAGGCGCGCTTGAGCCAGGGGTCGGCGCGCCGCTGCCGCCATCCGGTCACCGCATCGTAGCCCTCGAGCGCCGCGAGCATGCGCGGGATGTCGCGCGGATCGTTCTGCAGATCGCTGTCCATCGTGACGACGATCCGGCCGCGCGCCCGCCCGAAGCCGGCGTCCAGCGCCGCCGACAGCCCCGCGTTGGCGGCCAGGCGGACCATCCGCACCCGCGCATCCGCGGTCCGGATGCCTCGCACGATCTGGGGGGTGGCGTCGACGCTGCCGTCGTCCACGAAGATGACCTCGGCCGGGCGCGCCATCGCGTCGAGCACCCCGCCCAGCTCGGACCACACCTGGGGCAGGCTCTCCGCCTCGTTGAAGGCGGGCAGCAGCACCGACAGCTCCGGGGCCGGCGCGCTCACGGCCGCGGGCTCAGCAGCACCACCTGGCTACGGCCGACGTGATCGGCGAGCAGCACCTGCCATCGGGCTTCGGCGCGCGGGCGCACCGCGGCCCAGGCTTGCTCGCGCATCAGCAGCACGTCGCCCGGTCGGGGCGCCGACAGCACCGCCTCGACATCGGCCGGCCCGGCCAGCTCGCGGACCGGCCGGCGCAGATAGAAATCATAGGACAGCCCCGCGTCGGGATACGCCAGCACCCGCGCGGCGGCGGGCAGCCGCGCGGCCATCGCCGCGGTGAACCCGTGGATGTTCGATCGCGCGGCGAAGCGCGGCGGATAGGTCCATCCCTCGGAGCAGATAGGGCAGGACCCAGGGCAGCGTCGAGAGCGCGAGCAGGCCCAGCCCGAGCGGCAGCCGCATCCACCGCAGGCCGCGCCGCCAGCCGTCCTCCGGAACCACCACCGCGAGCGCGGCGAGCAGCGCCATGAGGGCGGGGGGTCCCTTGGTGGCGAGCGCGCCCGCCACGCAGAGGTAGAAGCCGATCAGCGCCCGGCCCGGCTCCGGCCCGAGCCGCGCGGTCAGCAGGAAGTAGAGCGACCACGCGAGCCAGGCGGTCAGCATCATGTCGGAGAGGACCTGATGCGACATGAAGTAGAAGTAGGGCGCGGTGGCGAGGACGAGGCCCGCGGTGAGGCCCACCCCCAGGCTCCACAGCCGGCGGCCGAGCGCGACGATCGCGAGGAGCGCCGCGAGGGCGCAGAGGATGGAGGCCAGCGGCGCCGTCGCGTCGGTCACCACGCCGAAGGGCAGCGCGAGCAGGCCGACGGTCCAGAAGTAGAGCGGCGGCTTGTTGAGATAGATCACGCCGCGCACGCGGGGGAGGAGCCAGTGGCCGTGCTCGACCCCTTCCCGCGCGAGCAGCGCGAAGCGGGCCTCGTCCTGGTTCGCGAGCGGCCGCCGGCCGACCGGCAGGCTCCACACCACGAGGGCCGACACCGCCAGCAGCGCGATCAGCGCCGCCGCGGCGCCGCGGCTCAGAGCATCCCCGCCCGCCGCGCCCGCTCGGCGATCTTGCGGGCCCGCGTCAGGTGCGGCATGTCCATCATCTGCCCCTTCCAGGCGAAGGCGCCGGCGCCCCGCCGGGCCTGCTCCTCGAACGCGGCGATCAGCGCGACCGCCTCCGCCGCGTCTTCCTTGGACGGCGTGAACTCGGCGTTGATGACCTCGATCTGCCCCGGATGAATGGAGATCTTGCCGCTGAAGCCCATCGCCACGCCTTCCCGGCACTCGCGGCGGAGCCCGTCCAGATCGGGGATGTCGGTGTAGACCGTGTCGAGCGCCTCCACCCCGGCCGCGGCGGCGGCGACCGCGCACATGACGCGCGCGTAGCGCGGGATGTCGAGATAGCGGCCGGCCTCGTCGCGGGTCCGCGGCAGACCCATGGCGGCCGACAGGTCCTCGATGCCCCACGAGAGGGCGGCGACGCGGGGGCTGGCCGCGGCGATCTCCCTGATATTGAGCAGGCCCTCGGGGGTCTCGGTGGCGATCAACACCAGGCGTGTCGAGCCGAAGGCCAAGCCGTGCCGCTGCTCGAGCCCGTCCAGCAGGGCCGCGACCCGGCGGACGTCCTCGGCGCGCCGGGGCTTGGGCACCACGTAGCCGTCGGGCCGCCCCGCGATCGTCTCCGCGAGATCGGCCTCTGCGTGGTCGGTGAAGACCGGATTCATCCGGACCCAGCGCTCGCGCCCGCCGAAATCGAGCGTCTCGAGCCAGCGCCGCACGATGGGCCGCGTGGCCGCCTTCCGGTCGGGCGTCACCGCGTCCTCCAGATCCAGGATCAGGCCGTCCGCGGGCAGGGTGAGCGCCTTCTGGATCATCTTTTCGTTCCCGCCCGGGACGAAGTGCAGCGACCGGCGCATGCTCGCTCCCGGCCCTCAGGCGGCGCGGCGCCGCATCATGGCGGCACGGCGGCAGACCATGACCACGTCGCCGTGCTGATTGCGGGCCCGGTGCTCGAAGATCACGATGCCCCACTGCGGGCGCGATTTCGACTCGCGCTTCTCCACGACCTCGGTCTCGGAGTAGATCGTGTCGCCGTGGAACACCGGCTTGGGGAACTCCACCTTCTCGAAGCCCAGGTTGCCGACGGTCGTCCCCAGCGTGGTCTCGCCCACGCTCAGCCCCACCGCGATCCCGAGGGTGAGCAGGCTGTTGACGAGCGGCTTGCCGAACTCCGCCTTCTGGGCGGCGTGGAAGTCGAGGTGGAGCGGCTGCGGGTTCATGGTGAGGCAGGTGAAGAACACGTTGTCCGACTCGGTGATGGTGCGCCCGGGCTGATGCCGGAACGTCTGGCCCGGCTCGAGCTCCTCGAACAGCTTGCCCGCCATCGGTCGCCTCCTCCGGCTGCGCGCGGGGGCGGCTCAGCGCGCCGCGCCGCGCGCCCCGCCCAGCTCCGCGATCACCCGGGCGCTCCCGTCCACGCGCCCGAGCAGCCGCCCGAAGTTCTCGCACGCGGCCTCGTGGAGCCGCCGGCTCGCCGCGCCGCAGCCGTCCTCGACGAGCACGCACCGGAACCCGCGGTCGGCCGCGTCCCGCGCCGTCCCCTCCACGCACGAGTTGGTGGACACCCCGGTGAAGACGAGCTGGTCCACCCCCCACGCTCGCAGCAGCCGCTCGAAGCCGGAGGAGTGGAAGGCGCTCATGGTGGTCTTGTTGAGCACCGGCTCGTCCGGGCGCGGCGCGAGCGCGTCCAGGATCTCGTGCTCGCGCCGGCCGCGCGTATTGCCCACCGCCTCCGCCATCGGGCGCATGTGGGGCGGGAGATCGCTGAAGTCCGGCAGCTCGGAGCCGACGGTGAGGAACACGACCCGCAGGCCGCGCGCCCGGAACACCTCGAGCAGGCGCTGGATGGTCGGCACCACCACCGTCTCGATGCGGTCGAAGCGCTCCGTCCCCTGCGCCTCGCGGCCCTGGTCCTTCAGCAGCCGGCCGAGGCCCTCGTGACGCGAGCCGCTCGCGTACTGCATGTCCACCACCACCAGCGCCGCCCGCCCCGCCTCCAGCCGAAACCCGGGATTGAACTGGTGCGCGTAGTCACGGACCCCCTCTCCCCCCGGGGGAGAGGGCCGGGGTGAGGGGCCGTCGAGATCCAGCATCACCCCCAGCAGCGGCGCGTGCTGCTGTGCCCCGTAGGTGTCGCTCTCCCCCACACTGCCCTGCGGTCGCGCCCGCGCCATCGTGATCTTGAGGGCGAGCGCCGGATCGAAGAACACGACGTCGTACACGCGCTCCGGCGGCACGCGGTAGAGGGCGGCCATGTTCTCGCGGGTGAAGTAGCCGGTGGCCTTGACGCGCTCGTAGGTGTCGCGGTCGGGGAAGATCAGATCCAGCGTGACCTCGAACGGCCCCGCGTTCTTCGAGCGGACGACGCGGGCCAGCTCCGCGAGCGGGCGCGTGGCCATCTCAGTACTCCACCAGCTCCACCGGGAACGGCGCGCGCGGATCCTCGACCTCCAGCACGTGGTAGACGTTGAAGCGGTACACCGGGCCGAGAGGCACGTCACTCGGCGCGAAGGGCAGCGCCAGGTTGCCCGCGGTGGCCTTGCGATTCGGATAGTGGTAGTGCATCAGGGTCGCGCGGGCAAAGGCGCAGATGGCGTCGGCCATCTCCTGGGTCGGCGCCACCACCTCCATCACGAGCCCGATCTCGTGCGGGGGCGCCGCGCCGCGCCGCGGCTCGCTCGCCCCCATGACGGCGTCGAGGCCGTAGTGATGGAAGAGTATCTGGTAGTCGGAGGCCGGGATGCGGTCGAAGTAGTCCCGGGTCCGCTCCACCACCGCCCGCTCGGTCGGCTCCAGCTCCGTGATCATCACGGGATCGCGCACCCCGCACATGAGCACGGTGCGGAAGGCCACCAGCTCCGCGCCCTCGAGCTTCACGGTGTAGGGCCGCGCGGCGATGAACTCGCTGCCCCGCACCTCCACCGCGCGGTCGGTGACCTGCCGGAACGTGCAGCGCGAGAGATCGAGCGTGCCCCCCGGCCCCGGCAAGAGCGACGGATGCGACTTCTCGTAGAGGGTATGCGCGGCCACCGAGGTCTCGGTGCACGCGCGCGCCGGGTTGAGCGGCTCCAGCGTGAAGGAATCGTGGCGCAGCACGCCCCACATGGCGTCGCCCGCCGAGCCGGGCTCCGCACAGAGGGCGCCGCACTCCAGGATCTTGCCGAGATGCCAGGCGAGGCCGGCCGGAAAGCCCTTCCAGATGGCGTAGGCCGCGAAGCAGGCCGGATCGTAGGCGCGGCCGGCGATGACGACGTCGGCGCCCGCGGCGAGCGCGTCCACGATCGGCTCGGCACCCATCTGGGCCACGATGCGCGTGGCGCTGTCGATGGCCTTGTCGGTGAGCGGGGGCACGTTGCGGAGGGGGGCGATGCGCCCCGCCGCGAGCTGCTCCTTCACGAAGTTCTTGTCGAGCTCCGCCCGCACGTAGGCCACCCGCGGGCGGCCGCCCTCCTCGCGGATCAGCTCCTCCAGGATCTCGCGCGTCCACTGCAGGTGCACGTCGGCACCGGAGCCGCCCGCCGACCCGACGACCAGGGGCGCGCCCACCGCGCGCGCACCCCGGAGCAGGGCGCCCAGGTCCTTCTTGGTCGCGGCCCGGCTCACGATGCCGACGCCCGCGCCCAGCTTGTGTGGACCGCCGTCGGTGGAGCCGGCGTCGGCGCCGATCAGGTGCGGCCGTCGGGCCAGGCCGGCGTCCAGCGACGCCTGCGGGAAGCCATAGCCCAGCATGCCGAGCGGCGAAAGAATGCGGCACTCATCCATGAGCGGCTCCTTGGGAGATTGACCGACGCCCAGTCTAGCAGGCCGGACGGCGGAGCACGGCGGGGTCGATCCGCCGGGACACCCACTGGCCGTCGCCGGGGCTGCCGAGCAGCCGGCCCCGATCGGCGATGATCTTGCCGCGCAGGAGGGTCATGACGGGCCAGCCCGACACCGCCCAGCCTTCCCACGGACTGTAATCCGTCACGTGGAAGTCGTCCCTCGTGAGCGTCTTGCGAATCGCCGGGTCGATGAGCACGAAATCGGCGTCGCTTCCAGGGGCGATGACGCCTTTCTTCGGGTAGAGGCCGAGGATCCGGGCCGCGTTGGTGGCGGTGACGTCGGCGAAGCGGGTGAGCGACATGCCGCGCTTGACCACGCCCTCGGTGAAACCGATGCCGATGCGCGCCTCCGCCCCCACGTTGCCGCCGGTCACGTCCTCGATGGTGCGGCCTTTGAGCTTGAGCGCGAGGCTCGTCGGGTACTCGTCGGTGGCGAGGGTCGAGAGCCCGTCCCGCACGAGGCCGTCCCAGAGGGCCTGCTGGTCCTCCGGGAACTTGAGCGACGGATAGGTGTGCGAGCAGAAACCGCGCGGCGTCTTGTAGTACTCGGCGTTGAAGCACGCGTACTGGTGCAGGGTCTCCCCGTAGATCGGCAGCCCCTGCGCGCGCGCCTCCGCCACCGTCTCCACCCCCTCGCGCGCCGAGACGTGCACGAAGTACACGCCGGCGCCGCTCGCCTTGGCCAGCGCAATTGTCCGTCGAAAGGCCAGCAATTCGGAGAGCTTGGTGTGCACCAGATGGAGGTTGCTCCCCTCCATCCGCCCTTCCTCGCGGAAGCGCTCGTAGTTGAACTGGACGAGATCCTCGTCCTCGCCGTGCACGACCATGATGCCGCCCGCCTTCGCCACCTTCTCCATCGCGAAGTGGATGCGGCCGAAGTCGATGCGGTTGCCCGCCCGCTTCGGATGCGGCGGCAGCACGTTGGTGGTGAAGACCTTGAAGCTCGGGTGGCCGGCCTGGATCGCCTCCCCGATCTGATCGAAGACGCGAATCGGCAGCGCCCCCGCCAGCGTGAGGTGGAAGGCGTAGTCCACGTAGGAGTTGCCCTTCCAGCGCGAGGCCCGCTGCTCGATCACCGGCTGCACGTCGTTGCCGGGGCGCACGTAGGCGAAGTCGATGTGGGTGGTGGTGCCACCGCACGCCATGCCCTTGGTGTCTTCCTCGGGGCCGAGGGTGATCGCCGGCTCCTCGGGGTGCGACATGATCCCGTGGGCCAGGTGCGCGTGGGGCTCGACGCCGCCCGGCGAGACGATCTGCCCGGTGGCGTCGATCACGCGGGCGCTGTCGGCGGGCAGCGTGCCGGGCGCGGCGACCACCGCGATCTGCTCGCCCCGCACGCCCACGTCCCACACCCCGACACCCTGCGGCGTGATGACCTGGCCGTTCCGGATCACGAGATCGAGCACGGACGGAGCCTAGCCCAGGTCCCGCGGGCCGTCAACGACCGGCCGCGGCGCGGTCACGGCAGCGCGGGCCGGCGCCGATGCCACGGCGTCGCGCTCTCGTAGGCGTGACCCAGGCGCAGCAGCGTGGCCTCGTCGAACGGCCGCCCGACGAGCTGCATCGCGAGCGGGCGGCCATCAGCCGCCGTGCCGCAGGGCACCGACAGCACCGGGAGGCCGAGGGCATTGAACGGCCGTGTGAGCCGCGAGAACCGGCCCATGCAGCCGATGACGTCGGCGGCGGTGCCCGCCTTGACCTCGGCGAGCGCGGGAGCCGGCTCGGGAATGGTGGGCGTCACGAGCACGTCGAGCCGCGCGAACACGGTCTCGATGAACTCGCGGGTGAAGCGGGCGCGCAGGCGCTGGCCCTGAAGATACTCGTAGGCGGTGACGGTGAGCCCCGGCGCCAGCCGCTCGCGCACCGACGGCTGCAGCTCGCCCGGCCGCTCCTTGAGGATGCGCGAGTGGATGGCCGCGCTCTCGGCGCGCACCATCACGTTGCTGCAGGCCGCCACCATGGGACCGGGATCGGGAACCGCCACCGGGTCGACGGTCGCCCCGAGCGCCTTCAGCGCCGCCACCGCCTCGACGAGCGCGCGCGACACCTCAGCGTCGAGGCCTTCCGCGTAGAAGCCGCCGGCCACCCCGACGCGCAGGCCCCGGACGCCGCCCCCGAGCGCGGCCACGTAGTCCGGCACCGGCTGGCGGCTCGACGTGGCGTCGAGCGGATCATGTCCGGCGATCACCCCGAGCAGGAGCGCGGCGTCGCGCACGGTGCGCGCGAGCGGGCCGGACGTGCCCAGTCCGAGCGCGCCCGATCCGTACGGCGCGGGCGAGACGCGCCCCCGCGACGGCTTGAGCCCGAACAGCCCGCAGCAGGAGGCCGGGATGCGGATCGAGCCGCCGCCGTCGCTCCCGTGCGCCGCCGGGCAGAGCCCCGCGGCGGTCGCCGCCGCTGCGCCGCCGCTCGAGCCTCCCGGCGTGCG
>JBGQHJ010000189.1:0-8145 GCA_041497895.1 Methylomirabilia bacterium | reverse complement strand
TGCGGTCCATGAGGTAGTTCTCGTGGGTTCCGTAGGAGTTGCCCTTGGAGTCGGTGTTGTTCTTGTAGATCAGGATGCGCTGCTCGGGCGGGGAAACCGCCTCCGCCCGGGTCCGCGAGAGGTCCAGGATGCGCTCGCCCGCCCGATCCCAGATCACGCAGTCGCGCGGGTTGGTGGTCTCCGGGGAGGAGTACTCCGGGTGCGCGTGGTCCACGTAGAAGCGCGCGCCGTTGGAGAGGATCAGGTTGATGAGACGCGACTCCTCCTTCGACGGGACCTCCTTGTCCTCCATGTACTCGAAGCCGCGCGCGTCGCGCAGCGGGCTCTCCGCCTCGTAGTCCCAGCGGATGCGGGAGGAGCGGTAGGTCTCGTAGGAGTTGATCAGCAGCAGCGAGGAAAGGATCGGGTTGAAGTCCGGCTGGTTCTTGACCGTGATGCCGTATTCGGTCTCGATCCCCATTACTTTCGGAATCGCCATTGACGTCCCCGGATGCTCGATCGTACTGGGCGGTTGAAAGACACACGGCGGGGGGGAGCCCAGCGCTCCCCCCCGCCGCAGGGCCTACAGGTACTGGCCGGTATTGATCACGCGCTCGACGGCGCGCTGCTTTTCCTTCGCCTCACCCATCAGCGGCTTCACGTAGACGATGCGCTCGCCCTTCTTGCCCGCGATCTTGGCCCAGTCGTCCGGATTGGTCGTGTTGGGCAGATCCTCGTTCTCCTTGAACTCCTCGCGCACCGCGTTCAGCAGGTCCTCGACCTTGATGCCCTTCTCGCTGAGCTGGATGTAGCGCTTCAACGCCAGCTTCTTGGCCCGCCGCACCACCGACTCGATCATGGCGCCGGAGGAGAAGTCCTTGAAGTACAGGACCTCCTTGTCCCCGTTGGCGTAGGTGACTTCCAGGAAGCGGTTCTCCTCCTCGAGGCTGTACATCTCCTCGATGGTGGCCTGGATCATCCGGTCCACCGCCGCCTGCGCGTCGCCGCCGTTCTCGCGGATCTCCGACTCGTGGATCGGCAGCTCGGTGGTCATGTACTTGTTGAAGATGTCGGCGGCCCCCGATTGGTCGGGCCGCTCGATCTTGATCTTCACATCCAGCCGGCCCGGCCGCAGGATCGCCGGGTCGATCAGGTCCTGCCGGTTGGAGGCGCCGATCACGATGACGTTCTTCAGGTGCTCGACGCCGTCGATCTCGGCCAGGAGCTGCGGCACGATCGTGGTCTCCACGTCGGAGGAGATGCCCGAGCCGCGCGTGCGGAAGAGCGCGTCCATCTCGTCGAAGAACACCACCACCGGCACGTCCTCGGCCGCCTTCTCGCGGGCCTTGATGAAGATCTCGCGGATCTTCCGCTCGGTCTCGCCCACGTACTTGTTGAGCAGCTCCGGTCCCTTGATGTTGAGGAAGAAGCCCTTCACCTTCTCGCCGCGCTTCTCGGAGATCCGCGCGGCCAGGTTGTTGGCCACCGCCTTGGCGATCATGGTCTTGCCGCAGCCGGGAGGCCCGTAGAGCAGCACGCCCTTCGGCGGGGCGAGGTGGTGCTCCTTGTAGTAGTCCGCGTAGAGGTACGGCAGCTCGACCGCGTCCTTGATGGTCTCGATCTGGGTGCTGAGCCCGCCGATGTCCTCGTAGTCGATGTCCGGCACCTCTTCCAGCGAGAGGTCCTCGACCTCGCTCTTGGGCAGCTTCTCGAGCAGGTAGCCGCTCTTGGCGTCGATGAGCAGGTGGTCGCCGATCTTGAGCTTCACCTGGCGCAGCGGGTCCGCGATGATGCCGACGCGGTCCTCGTCCGCCCGCTGGGTGACGATGGCGCGCTCGGTGTCGAGCACTTCCTTCAGGATCACCACCTCGCCCTGGATCTCGTAGCCCGCGGTCTCCACCACGTTCAGGCCTTCGTTCAGGATCAGCTCCTGACCGGGCTTGATGTCTTCGGCCTTGATCGAGGGATGGAGATTCACCTTCACCTTGCGGCCCTGCGAGAGGATGTTGACCGTGCCGTCCTCGTTCACCGACAGGTAGACCCCGTAGGTCGAGGGGGGCGCGCAGAGCTTGTCCACCTCTTCCTTGAGCGAGGTGATCTGCTCGCGGGCCTCGTAGAGGGTGTTGACGAGCTTCTCGTTCTGGTTGAAGGCCTGCACGAGCTGGCGGTTGGCCTCGCGCAGCTTGTTCTCGAGGATCATGAACTCCTTCGGAGCGTCCTCGAGCTTCTTGCGGAGCCGCCCGGTCTCGGTCTCGAGCGACCGGACGTAGGCCTGGAGGTCCTGGACCTGGACTTCGTACTCGGTAAGACGCCGCCGGTAATTCGAGTCAGTCATGGGGAGGAATTTGGAGAGCCCTTTCATCCCTTCGGACGAGGGGTCCCGGCTCGGATTGCCCTTCTTGTCGAACTCCTTCATGTTCGCCCATTCCTTTCCGGGTGAACCATCGGGCACTTTCCCGTGCGCTCCGTGAGGCGCTCCGCCCAAGCCTCCGAAAGGTGACCTCAGTATAGGAGCCCGTTTCGCGGTAAGTCAAGCGAATTGGCCCCATTTTGCCCTCGGGAGCCGTTGATTTCATTTCACTTTCTCCGATTGCCCTCGCTGCGATCACCTATCGCTTCACGAGAGAAACCGTGGCCCGTCGAGCGCGGTTCCTTCGCCGCCGCGGCCACCCGGGGCGCGCCGCCGATCTGCCCGCTGCATTAAATGCGTGCAGTTTCGGTGCCATCTCCTCGCGGCTTTTCGCACGCTCGCGACCGCCATCGGAGCCGCGAAAATCGTGGCGCGCGGCGTCGCGGCGCGCGGGTGGCCACCCGCGCGCGTGCCCGCGATGCGCACCCGAGCGGCAGCGTGTCTACACATCGCGCACTCGGCCGGTTCCGTCGTATAACAACGGAGATGGCGCGCGCGCGCGGCATTGGGCTGGCCCTCGTTCTCCTCCTCGCCTCGACCGGTACCGCCTGGGCGCAGGGCGGCACTCTGCGGGTCGGGATCCCGTCCGTGGCGACCAGCCTCGACCCGGCCACCGCGCTCGAGGGGCCAGTTTCCGTCATCGCCCGGCAAATGTTTGACACCCTGGTGCAGTACCGGGACGTCACGAGCGACATCGAGCCCGGTCTCGCCGTCCAATGGTCGGTCTCGCGCGACGGCCTCGTGTGGACGTTCCGGCTCCGCGACGGGGTGCGCTTCCACGACGGCACCCTGCTCACCGCCCAGCACGTGGTGGAGAGCCTCGATCGGGTGCTCCAGCCGAGCGCTCCCCACGCGCCCACCCCGAACGCGGCGGCGCGGCTGGTGCGGGGGACGCCGGGGGTGGTCAAGGAGGTCCGTGCGGTCGATCCGCGGACGGTCCAGATCAGCCTGCTGCTGCCTTACGCCCCGCTGCCCGCGGTGCTGGCCCACCCCGCCTTCTCGATCGTGCTCGCCGGCAGCCTGGGCCAGCGCTGGATCGGCACCGGTCCGTTCGCGCTGACCGAGGCGAGCGCGGGCCGGGTCGTCCTCGACGCGTACCCGGCCTACTGGGCGGGCGCGCCCCGGTCGGCGCGGCTCATCTTCCTCGACATCGGCGAGAGCGGTCGAGGCGAGGCCATGCTGGAGGCGCAGGCCGCCGACGTGGCGTTGATGGACATCGCGCCCGAGCGGCCGTCGGGGGTGCTGTCGGTGCCCGGCTGGCGAATCGGCTATCTCGCGCTCGAGACCGAGAAGGAGCCGTTCAACCGGGTCAAGGCGCGCCAGGCCGTGGCCGCCGCGCTCGATCCCGCCCAGATCGCTCCCGCGGTCGGCTCGGTGGGCGTGCCGCTGCTGGCGTTCCTGCCGCTCGGGGTCTGGGGTCGCCGTGACACGCCGGTCGTCGAGGCCAGCGCGGCCAACGCCAAGCGCCTGCTCGCAGAGGCCGGCTACCCGCGCGGCACCTCCGCCGGCCTTCTCATCGCCGAGGGCGGCAAGCGGCTCGACCAGGCGCGGCTGGCGGAGGCGGTCCGTGCCTCCCTCGCGACCGTCGGCATCTCGGTGCCGATCCAGGCCGAGGCGCCGGACACGGCGCTACAGCTCGCCCGCACCGGCCAGCACCAGATGGCTCTCCTCGAGGCACGGGTGGAGGCCGGCGATCCGCATTTCCTCCTGTATCCGCTGTCGAGCAGCGAGGGCGCCAGCAAGGGCCCGGGCGCGTTGAACATGTCGTTCTACCGCAATCGCACACTCGACGACCTGCTCATCCGCGCGAGCCAGATCTCCTTCCGTCCGGAGCGCCAGCGCCTGTACGCTCGCGCCCAGAGCATCCTGGCCGAGGAATTGCCCTGGATCCCGCTCTACGTGCGGATGCATTGGGCCGCGGTCCGCCCGGAGGTGCGCAACCTGCGCCTGCACCCGAGCGGCAACCCCCGCCTCGATCGGGTCTGGGTCGACCAGGCGCTTCCGCCCGCGGCTCCCGTCCCGAGCGGCGGGCGATGACGGGGCGCCGCCGGCTCCTTCCCCTCGTCTGCCTGTTTGTCCTGGCGGGTCCGGCCGGGGCGCAGAGCGGTCCGCCGACCGGCACCCTGCGGGGTGTCTTCAGCTCCGACCCGCCGACCCTCGACCCGGCCCAGGCGACGGATACGACCTCCTCCGCGGTCGTGCGCCAGATCTTCGACACGCTGGTGGAGCTCGACGAGCGGCTCGAGCCCGGGCCCGGGCTCGCGGAGCGATGGACCGTCTCCCCCGACCAGCGGACGTATACCTTCGTGCTCCGATCGGGCGTGAAGTTCCAGAACGGCCGCGCGATGCGGGCCGCCGACGTGAAGTTCTCCTTCGAGCGGGCCGCACGTGGCAAGCGGCCGTGGGTCTTCGAGAAGATCGCGGGCGCCGCCGCCTTCATCAAGGGGGGCGCCGGCGAGATCACCGGGATACGCGTGCCGGACGACCGCACCGTCGAGATCCGGCTCGACAGGCCGTTCGCGCCGTTCGTCTTCCTCATGGCCTACGACGCGGCCTCGATCGTGCCGCGGGAGGAGGCCGAGCGCCTGGGCGCCCGGTTCGCCACGCATCCGGTCGGCAGCGGCGCGTTCCGCCTCAAGGAATGGCGCCGGGACGACCGGGTGGTGCTGGAGGCCTTCCCCGAGCACTTCCGCGGGGCGCCGCGGCTCGAGCGGGTGGTGTTCCGCATCATCCCCGCCGAGATCACCCGCTTCAACGACTACAAGGCCGGCAACCTCGACCTCACCGACATCCCGACCGGGCATTGCCGTGCGGTGAAGGCCGATCCGGTGCTGAAGAGCCAGGTGGCGATCTGGCCGACCCTCGGGACGCACGCGGTGCGCTTCAACGTGGAGAAGCCGCCCTTCGACGATCGCCGGATCCGGCTGGCGGTGGCGCACGCCATCGACCCGAGCGGGGTGGTGCAGGGCCTGCTCGAGGGCTGCGTCATCGCGGGCAAGGGGATTCTGCCGCCCGCGCTTCCCGGCTACAACCCGGGCGTGACCGCGCCCGGCTTCGATCGCGCGAAGGCCCGCCAGCTCCTCGCCGAGGCGGGTTTCCCGGGCGGCCGCGGGCTGCCGCCGATCACCTTCAACTTCAATACCGGCGACCTCAACCAGCGGATCGCCGAGCTGCTGCAGGCCCAGCTCCGGGAGGTGGGTATCACGCTCGAGCTGCGGCGTCTCGACTGGGCGGCCCACCTCAAGGTGGTGGACGCGGGCACCATCACGATGTTCCGCCAGGGCTGGATCGCCGACTACCCCGACCCCGAGAACTTCCTCACCGTGCTGTTCCACTCGCGCAACGTGGGCGCGGCCGGGAACACCTCGCGGTACCGCAGCCCGGAGCTCGACCTCCTGTTCGACCAGGCCGACTCGATGCCGGCCGGTCCCGCGCGCATGAAGCTCTACCAGGGCGCGGAGCAGCGCCTGCTCGACGACGGCGCGTGGATCACGCTCTACCACTACGCGAGCCGCGCCCTGATCCGCCCGAGCGTGAAGGGGCTCGAGCGCTCCCCGCTGTCCACCGCCCCCGAGTTCCTCGCGCCCCTGCGCAAGGTCCACCTGGAGTAACCGGGTGGCGCCAACGGTTGTCCGCGGCAGGCTGTCCGCGGCTGGGCGAGTGCGGAAAAATCACGGCGGGCTGTCCGCGACCGCGCGAGCGCGGCGAAGTCGCGACGGGCTGACCGCAGTTGGGGGAGTGCGGGGGCCATGTCTGGGCCCCCGCAGATGAAGAAAAAAACGGTCGCCCAAGCACGTGCGCGCCAGCGCACCGGTTGACCGCCCTCTCCCAATGCTCACCGATCTAGCAGAGCCCGCCGCCAAGCGCGTCCTCGCGCTGCTGCCGGTGCTGGTGGGCGTCAGCCTGCTCGTCTTCGCGCTCACCGCGGTGGGGCTGGGCGACCCGGTGCGGGCCATGCTCGGGCAGCGCGCCGACCCCGAGCTGGTCGAGCAGATCCGCCGCGACTACGCGCTGGATCGTCCCGTGCACGAGCGCTACCTGGCCTGGCTATCGCGCCTGCTCCGGGGCGATCTCGGCACCTCCTATCTCCAGCAGCGCCCGGTGGCCGAGATCATCGCGGAGCGGCTGCCTGCCACCGCGCGCCTGGCGCTCGCCGCCACCGTGCTCTCGGTCCTCGTCGGCGTGGGCGCCGGCGTGGTCGCCGCGCTCCGTCCGGGCCGCTTCCTCGACCAGTTCCTGATGAGCGTGGCGGTGCTCGGCATCTCCACTCCGGTGTTCTGGCTCGGCATGATGCTGTCGCTGCTCTTCGCGGTGTGGCTCGGCTGGCTCCCGGTGTCCGGCTACGGCGAGGGCGCCTGGGCGAACCTGGTGCTGCCGGCCCTGACCCTGGCCGCGGTGCACACCGGGACCATCGCGCGCATGGCCCGGTCGAGCCTGCTCGAGGTCATCCGCCAGGAGTACATCCAGGGCGCGCGCGCCAAGGGTCTGGCCGAGTGGCGGGTGGTGGCCAAGCACGCCCTCCGCAACGCCCTGATCCCCGTCGTGACCGTGATCGGCATCGGGCTCGCGGACCTGCTCGTGGGCGCCCCGCTCACCGAGACCGTGTTCGCCTGGCCCGGCATCGGCCGGATGCTGGTGGCCGCGGTGGGGCAGCGGGATCTTCCGCTGGTGATGGGCGCGGTGCTCGTCTTCGCGGTGATCTACGTCGTGGCGAACTTGCTCGTGGATCTGGCCTACCTGGTCATCGACCCGAGGATCCGGCGTGGCCGCTAGCGCCCGCGTCCTCGCGCGCCTGCGCCCGGAGCGGCTCACCGGGACAGGGGGCCGGCGCCGCGGCCGCCTGATCCTGGGCGGCACGCTGGTCGGCGCCTTCGCGCTGTCCGCCATTCTCGCTCCGTGGATCGCCCCCTACGACCCGGCCGCGGTGCCGGCCGCGCTGAGCCAGACCATGCTGCGCCCGCCCGAGCCCGCGTACCTGCTGGGCACGGACGCGCTCGGCCGCGACCTCTTCTCGCGCGTGCTCTACGGCGGCCGGGTCTCGCTGGCGCTGGGGCTGGGCGTCGAGCTGGTGACCGCGGCGCTCGGCGTGGTGATCGGGTTACTGGCCGGCTACCACGGAGGCTGGCGCGACTCGTTGCTGATGCGGGTGACCGACGTGGTGATGGCCTTCCCCTCGCTCATCCTCGCCATCGGCCTGATCGCGGTCTTCGAGCAGCCCGGTCTCGACAAGGTCGCCCTCGTGCTGGTGGTGCTCGGCTGGACGACCATCGCCCGCGTGGTGCGAGGCGAGATCCTCTCGCTGAAGGAGCGCGACTACGTGCAGGCCGCCCGTGCCCTCGGAGTCGGCCACACCATGATCCTCCTCCGCCACCTGTTGCCGAATGCGGTCGGCCCCGTGATCGTCGCCGGCACCATCGGGGTCGGGGGCAACATGATCGCGGAGGCTGGTCTCTCGTTCCTGGGCCTGGGCGCCCAGGCCCCCACCATCTCCTGGGGCAGCATGCTGGCCGAGGGCCAGACCTTCCTCGTCTCCGCCCCCTGGGTCGCCTTCTTCCCCGGTGCCGCCCTCCTCCTCGCCGTCCTCGGCATCAACCTCCTGGGCGACGCCCTCCGCGACCTCCTCGACCCAAGATTCAAACCCTGACCCGTGGCATGAAATAAGAAGTCGAGCGGCAAAGCCGCGAGGCCGCAAATATCGCCCAGATCAACCGCGCGGAAGGAAGGGAGGGAGCGGGCGGGGGGCGGGGGCCGGCGGG
>JBGQHJ010000188.1:0-8423 GCA_041497895.1 Methylomirabilia bacterium | reverse complement strand
GTGGGCCAACACGGTCGTCGGCCTGCTCGCGGCGCTGACCGGACCGCTCGCGTACTGGCGGTGGCGCTCGCCCGCCGGGCGCGAGGCGAGCTAGGCGCGCCCGGCGAGGAACTCGGCCATCGCGGCCCGCCCGAAGTGGCCCGCCACCGCGAGCGGGGTGGCGTCCTAGCGCCGATCCCGATCGTGTAGGTCCGCCCCGTGTCGCAAGAGCGTCTTCGCGATGGGCACGTGGCCACCGTGCGCGGCGTCGTGCAGGGGCAGCGAGCCGTCGGTGGAGCGGGCGTTCACCGGGGCCCCGTAGAGCGCGGCCACGTGGAGCGGGGTGGCGGCCCCGCCGTCGCCCAGCATGTCGGAGCCCATGGTGTCCTTGAAAGAAGGACGGTGGTCGGGCCGGTCAGGTGTAGTGGTCTCGCTCAGAGCACGGAGCGCCACGCCTCGGGCGCGGCGGCGGCGGCCGCCGGAGGCGTGGGCGCGACGGCCAGGCCTCGCCGCCGGAGCTCCCGCCAGACGCCCGCCCGGAACCGGGGATCGCCCAGGAGCCCCCCGGCCCAGCTTACCGGGATCCGGCGCCCCGGGCCGATCCGCGGCGCCGCCCGCACGACGAGATCGGCGAGGGCTCGCTGGGCGTCCGCCACGATGCGGCGGGCGGCCCGGTGGCCCCGGCGCGCCCGCCGGAGCACCGCCGGGGCGAGGGCCGCGACGCGGGCGATCGCGTCCGGCGCGGTGACGATGCGTCGGACGCGCGCGGGCGCCATCGAATCGGCGCGGAGCCAGGCGCGGCCGAGCGCGAAGGCGGAGCCGTCGTCGCCGAGCAGGGGACCGAGACCACCCGCGCGGCTGAAGCGGCCGCGGCGGTCGCGGCCCAGCGCGATGGAGCCGGTGCCGGCGAGCAGCAGCACGCCCGCGGTATCTCCGAGCGCGCCGAGATAGGCCGCCTCGACGTCGGAGAGCACGACGACTCGCGGGGCGAAGCGGCGCAGCCGCCGCGCGAGCGTGCGTCGCTCGCCCTCGGTCCAGATCCCGCGCGAGGCCACGCCGAGCGCGGCCAGGTCCCGGCGCGCGAGCCGCCAGCGTCGCCACAACCGATC
This sequence comes from Methylomirabilia bacterium, assembly GCA_041497895.1. Classification (GTDB taxonomy): domain Bacteria; phylum Methylomirabilota; class Methylomirabilia; order Rokubacteriales; family CSP1-6; genus CAMLFJ01. Next base: position 7,335 of record JBGQHJ010000188.1, on the reverse strand, counting down.
GAGCAACGTGGGCAGTCCCGCCACGCCCGGCGTCCGTCCCCGGTAGGCGCGACGCGCGGGCCGGGAGGCCGCGATGCGCACCCACGTGCCCCCGAGATCCACCACGACGATGGGGCGGTCGGACCGTCTCCGCGCAAGGCCGCGATTCATGGGCGCTATTGTCCCCCGCCGGGCATCAAAAACGAAAGCACGGTATCGTGGGAATACACACCGGCCGGACGCGTCCTATCGGACAGCGTGGTTCGTAGAGACCCAATCGAGGAGGAGTTATGCGACGTGCCCTGATGAACATGACGGCGGCGCTGCTCGTGTGCCTGACCGCGGCCACCGCGGCGCAGGCCATGACGCCGACCGAGACCGTGAAATCCCGGGTGGACCAGGCGCTCCAGGGCCTCAGCCAGACGGCCGGCACCACGCCCGAGTCCGCCGAGCGGCGCCGCGTGGAGATCCGGCGCGCGGCCGACTCGCTCTTCGACTTCACCGATATGTCCCGCCGGGCGCTGGGCCGCCACTGGGCGGATCGCACCGCCACCGAGCGCGAGGAGTTCGTGCGGCTGTTCACCGACCTGATCGCCCGCTCCTACATCGGCAAGATCGACCGCTATGCGGGCGAGGCCATCGCCTACACCGGGGAGCGCGTGGACGGCGACGAGGCGAGCGTGCGGTCGCAGGTCGTCACCGCGAAGGGCTCGCAGATCCCGGTGGAGTATCGCCTGCACCGGGTCAACGAGGGCTGGAGCGCCTACGACGTTCTCATCGAGAACGTGAGCCTGGTCGGTACCTATCGCAGCCAGTTCGACCGCATCATCAAGGCCGAGTCGTTCGCGGATCTGCTGCGGCGGCTGCGCGAGAAGGGCCAGGTCGCCGACGCGCGGTAGGTTTTCGGCGGCAGCACTCCGCCCCCTCACCCTGCCCTCTCCCCCTCCCGGGGGAGAGGGTTTTTCATTTGGACATCAGGAACTGGGCTTCGTCGAAGGACTCGGCGGCGAGGTCGGTGAGGCCGGTACGCGTGTAGAGATCGCCCAGCAGCAGGTGCAGCGTCGGCTCGTCGCGGTCGGCCGCGAGGGCCGTGACCACCACGCGTCGCGCATCGTGCAGCAGCCCCTCGCGCGCGAGCAGGCCCGCCCGCAGCACCGCGCGTGAGGTCGGCGACACCGAGGCGCCGAGCTCCTGCTCGAGCCCGGCCAGGTCTCCCGCGACCGCGCGCGCCCGCTCCGCGTCCACCAGCTCGAACCACACCTCCTGCGGCGAGTGCCCCGGACCGGTGACCTGCAGGGTGTAGCGCACGCCGGGGGCGAGCGCGGGAGCGTCGGCCGGGTACTCCCAGCGGGCGCCGGTGACCTCGCGCCGCTCGATCACCGGCCCGCCCGGGCCGGCCACGCGCACCGCGTAGCGGGTGAAGCGGCTGCCGAGCCATTCGAACGCGAGCGTCTCCGGCAGCACGCGCCCGTTGCGCGGGCTCACGATGATCGGCGGGCGCGCCGCGCTGCGGGTGGCGAGCACCGCCTGCGACGACTCCTTGGTGGTCCCGGCCAGGAAGCCCAGGCTCGCCTCCACCAGGGCTCGCGCCTTCTGTCCCTGGCCCGCGGCGGCGGCGGCGGGCACCGTGAACGTGCCGGTCGTCCCCTCGACCCGCACCGTGCCGCGCCCGCCGGAGAGGAGCACCACCGCGGTCGCGTTGTCGCTGGTGCGCACCGCGTCGCCGGCCCGCAGGGCGAGCAGCGGGCGCGCCGGCTTCCAGTCGCCGCCCGCCGTCGCCTTCACCTCCACGCGGCCGCGCCCCGGCTTGAGCTCGGTGATGACCGCGGCGGTCTCCGCGGTCTGGGCGCGGGCCGGCAGAGCCGGCGCGAGCGGGGCCGCCAGGGACAGGAGCAGGAGCACCTTGATCATCAGGCTCATCGCGTCAGCCCTCCTCCAGGCTCACGAGCTCGTGGATCTCGACCGGCTCGCTCCGCCCCTTCACGGTCACGCTCCCCCGGTCCCGGGCCACCACGCGGTCCCGGAGCACGGCCAGAGCGGCGCCGCTGATCAGAATGCCGGTGCCGAGGTCGCGATTCAACCCCTCCATGCGCGAGGTGAGATTGACGGTGTCGCCCAGCACCGCGTACTTCTTCTTGCGCGGCGCGCCCAGGGTGCCCGCGAAGACCAGGCCGGTGTGCACCGCGATGCCCATGGCCAGCGGGCCCCGGCCCTCCTCCTTCCACCTCCGGTTGAGCGACTCGAGCGCCGCGTGCATCCCGATCGCGGTGCGGGCGGCGTGCCAGCAGTGCTCGGGGTCGTCGAGCGGGGCGCCGAAGACCGCCATGATCGCGTCGCCGATGAAGTCCTGCACGAGGCCGCGGTGGGCCAGGATCACGTCGACCATCGCGGTGAAGTACTCGTTCATCATCGCCGAGACCACCTCGGGGGGCAGGCGCTCGGACATCGTGGTGAACTCGCGCAGGTCCGACATCATCACCGTGACCCGTCGCACCTCGCCGCCCAGCGGGGCCCCGGTGCGCAGGACCTGGTCCATCACTTGCGGGCTCACGTACTGGCCGAACGCGGACCGCAGGCGCCGCCGGCGCACCCAGTGGGCGCCCTGCAGGTAGGCGAGCGTGCCGAGGAGCGGCGCAAGGAAGTCGAGCCAGTAGCCGCCGCGGGTGTAGGCCTCGTAGCTGGCCGCGACCATCCCCGCCACCAGGGCCAGGCCGACCAGGGCGAGCCACGCCGGCCGGAGCCAGAGCGAGAGCACCGAGATCGACACGCACACGATCGTGAGCAGCGCCACGTTGAGGTACCACGGCGGAGGCAGGAGCGTCCGCCGCGAGAGCAGCGTGTTCACCATGTGGGCCTGGATCTCCACGCCCGGCATCAGCCCGGTCGGGGTCGGGAAGAAGTCGCGGCTCTCCACGAAGGTGGCGCCCACCAGCACGATGCGGTCGCGGAACGGGTTGTCCGGGTCGGGCTCGGCTTCGCCGCGCGCGAGCGCGATCAGCGGCTCGCTCGGGAACGAGGTGAAGGCGCCGGGCGGCCCGGTGTAGTCGATGCGCCACGGCGGACCCGCGAGCTGGGCGAGGGAGACCTCGGCGCGCGCGATCTTGCCGCGGTCGTCGCGCACCGGCAAGGGGAGGCCCCCGCGCGGGGCCGCGAGGCGCGCGGCGAGATCGCGCGGGGTGAGGCCGGCCGAGCCGGCGAGCGCGGCCAGCGACAGGCCGGGCAGCCGCGCCCCGCCCGGGGCGGGCAGCAGCGGGCTGAAGCGGCGCACGACCCCGTCGGCCCCGAGCGGCGCGTTGGCGAAGCCGGTCAGGCCGGCGAGCTCGGGGGAGAACGGCGGCAGCAGGATGTAGGCGCCGCGGCCGACCTCGGGCATCGCGAGCGAGGCGAAGACCAGCGCGCCCGGCCGGCGGCCGCTCCAGCGCCGCGCGACGTCGACCAGCGCCTGGTCCTCGGCCGGCGTCGACGGGGTGGTGACCACCAGGTCGAAGGCCACGACGCGCGCGCCGCTCCGGAGCAGGAAGTCGGCGAGGTCGGCCACGTAGCGGCGGGAGAGGGGCTGGCGCTGGCCCAGGGCGACGAAGGCGTCGTCGTCGATGAGCACCAGCACGATCTCGGGGGCGGGCACGCGCTCGCGCAGGAAGAGGAAGGCGTCGACCGCGCGGGTCTCCCAGCCCGAGAGCACGCCGGTGCGCGACAGCGCGGTCACCGCCACCGAGACCAGCAGGCCGACCAGCATCGCGCGCAGCACCCGCGCGCGGGGGCCGGATCCCCGGAGCGCCAGGGTCAGCGGCCGACTCCGACGACGTCGAGGAGTGGGCGCGGCGCGCTCGCCGCGGTGAAGGGCGAGGCGATGAGCGCCAGGAGGGCCGTGGATCGCCGCCCGGGAAGCCTCGCCATCAAGTGGTCCCGGCTGCCGATCATAGACCACCGCCGCGACCGGCGGCAAGAACCGCCGCCGCAGTTTGGCGGCTCCCGGCGCCGCGTCCGCGATAATGAGCCATGTCCATGCCGACGCGCGAGGCGCACCTCCTGATCGACGGCGCCATCGTCTGCGCCTACTTCGCGATGATCACCGGCGTCGGGCTCTACCTGGGCCGGCGGGACAAGAGCCTGAGCGACTTCGCGCTCGCCGGCCGGCGCGTGCCGTGGTGGGCGGTGATGGCCTCCATCATCGCGGCGGAGACCAGCGCCGCCACCTTTCTCGGCGTGCCGGGCGAGGGGTACACGACCAGGAGCTTCGCCTACGTGCAGATCATCGTCGGGCTCATCCTCGGCCGGGTGGTGGTCGGTCACGTTTTCCTCAAGCCCTACTACACGTTCAAGGTCTACACCGTCTACGACTACCTGGGGGTGCGCTTCGGCCCGTGGACGAAGGCCTACGTCTCGGCCCTGTTCCTGTTCATGCGCACGCTCGCCTCCGGCACGCGCCTGTTCATCCCCTCGCTGGTGATGGTGCTGGCCTATCGCCTCTTCGTCGGGGGCGCGCAGCCGCAGTTCGGCCAGGAGGGCGTGACCACCGCGGGGCCGTACCTGGTGGCGATCATCGCGCTCACCGTGGTGACCTGCCTCTACACCGCGGTGGGCGGGATCAAGGCGGTCATCTGGACCGACGTGATCCAGGCGTGCCTGATGTTCGGCGGCGCGCTGGTGGCCATCGGCACCCTGCTCGCGCACGTGGGCGGGCTCTCCGAGGTGATCCGGGCCGTCCCCCAGCTGACCACGCACGAGGGCTACTTCCTCCACGGCTTCGAGGCGGACCGCATCGCCCAGTGGCGGGAGAGCCACGGCCTCGCCGCGATGGGCCTCTGGGACTACGTCAAGCTGGTCCTGGCCAGCGAGTACACGCTCTTCTCCGCCCTCGTCGGGGCCACCCTCGGCAACATGGCCGCGTTCGGCACCGACCAGGACATGGTCCAGCGCATGCTGACCGCGGAGACCCACCAGAAGGCGCGCCGCAGCCTGATCACCGCCGCGTTCATGGACCTGCCGGTGGCGGGCGCCTTCGTGTTCATCGGCATCCTGCTCTTCGTCTACTATCAACAAGATCCGACGTTCCGGCCCCAGGCCACCGCGGACGTCTTCGCCTCCTACATCCTCAACGTCATGCCGGTGGGCGTGCGCGGCTTCGTGGTCGCCGGCGTCTTCGCCACCGCCATGGGCTCGTTCTCGGCGGCGCTGAACGCGCTCGCCACCAGCGCCACCAACGACTGGTACATCCGGTGGGTGCCGGGCCGGAGCGAAACGCACTACGTGCGGGCGGCTCGCTGGTTCACGGTGGTGTTCGCGGGGCTGATGGTGGTGATCGCGGGCGCGTTCGCCTACGCCAAGGTCACGAGCCCCGACGTGCGCATCATCCCGGTCGTGCTCGGCATCGCCGGCTTCATCCTGGGTCCGATGCTCGGGGTCTTCCTCATCGGGATGTTCACGACCCGGCGCGGCTCCGATTGGGGCAACATGCTCGCCATCACCGCCGGCCTCGCCGCCACCGTGGTGGTCGGCAAGCTGCACCTCACGATCCTGAACGGGATCGCCCCGTGGCTCGGGCTGGCCGGGACCCTGCAGCAGCCCGCGTGGATCCCCGAGGTCGCGTTCACCTGGTGGGCGATGGTCGGCGCGCTGGTGGTGCTGGCGGTTGGCGTGCTCTTCCGCACTCCTGACGCGGTGCGGACCGGGCTCGCGCGCCACGCTCGCCAGGCCCAGCTCGAGGAGGAGGTCCCGCTCGCCCTGCGGGACGTAGGGCCCCGTCGGGCCTGACCGCGGCGCCCCGGAGGTTCGGGCGGTCACGCGACGGTTCACGATGCACCCGTCGCATTCGCCGTCAGGCGGATCCGAGGTACGGGGGCAGATCCAGATTCTTGACGGAGATGACAGGGCCTGCCGTGAGCAGCGCGGCCCGCGTCAGCATGTGGGTCAGTTCCCGCACATTGCCTGGCCAGCCATACCGCATGAATCGCGGGCCGACCTCAGGCGCAAGCGTCAACAACGGCCGGTGATGTTGAGCGCAGATCCGCGGAAGCAGCCAGTCTGCGATGACGAGCACGTCGTTCCCGCACTGTCGGAGGGGAGGCATCACAATCCGGACTGCCGCCAGCCGCCGGAACAGAGCCCTCCCGAAGTAGCCGCGCCGTATCGCCTCGTCCATGTCCATATTGCATGTGCTAATGACCCAGGTGTGTGCCGGCCCGCGCCTCCGCCGGCGCATCGACGGCTGGCCGAGTGCCTTCAGCAGCTTGGCCTTCGCGGCCTCCGGCAGGTGACACACCTCCTCGAGAATTACGGTCCCCCCGGCCACCAACTCAAGAACCCCCGGCCTGAACCACGGCCGACCTCGTTCGGCGGGCGCACCAAAGAGCAAGTCTGCGACCAGGCCGTTCGGGGTGGCCGCACTATCCACGAGGGCCATCGGAGCCTCAGGGCGACCCGATCGATGCAGAAGATTCGCAACCAGACTCTTGCCACTGCCGGCTTCGCCCTCGAGCAAGACGTTCGGTCGCTCTCCGCCCGCCTCCACGAGTGTCCGGATCGTCGCCCGGACTCTCCGGAGGGCGGGGGAGGTACCGATGAGTTCACCCAGCGGGTCACTCCCGGCGGACCGGCCCTCTATGGGCCCAGCATGCTTGCCGCTCACTCAATCACCTGGTCACCCTCTACTTCCATTGCCGGCGAGTCCCCGAGCCCTCGTTCTCGCACAGTGCCCAACCCTGCGCCGAGGCCGATGTTGCGAAGCCGAGCAGGCAGGCGAGCGCGAGCAGGACGCGCGTAGGTGGCCCCTCCCGGCGCGAGTCTACCAGCGTCGGCGGGCGGAGTGAGCGATGTGCTTACTGTGCGGTATAGGTTCTTGGGCTGATGAGCGCTCTCCTGCTCTCGCGGTCGGTTGCGCATTCTGCAGTGGTGCTGAACCGCGGTTCAGTGCTATTCTTCCGCAACCGATTCACCCCCGGGCCACGTCACCGCGAAGCCCGAGCCAACGAAGGAGAGGGCCATGTCGAGCACGTACCTCTATCGCCTGCCCGTGGAGCAAACCCAGTGGAAGGTCGACGGGCAGACCACCACCGCGTTCACGTGGGAGTACGAGGACGGCAGCGCGGACCTGCTGCGCCTGTATTCGAAGGGCAAGAAGCAGCAGTGGGACGCGGCGGAGCGGATCGACTGGTCGCAGGAGCTCGACCCCGACAACCCGATGGGGCTGCCCGACCGGACCATCGCCATCTACGGCACCGACCTCTGGAACCGTCTCGACGAGCGGGAGCGGGCCAACATCCGCCGGAGCCTCCAGGCCCACACGCTGTCGCAGTTCATGCACGGCGAGCAGGGCGCGCTGATCGCCACCGCCAAGATCGTGCAGACGGTGCCCTC
>JBGQHJ010000187.1:0-8424 GCA_041497895.1 Methylomirabilia bacterium | reverse complement strand
GAGCGAGGCCACACGAAGGCGATGGCGGCCATGGTTGTCGCGAAGAGGACCAGCCGGATCCCGGAACGTCGGAGCGGGGAACGCATGTCCCGATCGACAGCAGCACGCGTGCCACCGTGCGTGGTATCGGTCGAGGCGCGACCTGGCGCGGACTTCGCCGCCCGACCCGGCGAAGCCGCCGGGGACTTCTCACAGCCGGCCGTGCACTCCGGATCGATCACTGCCCCGGGCGGAGGGCACCGGCAGGCCGCGTTGGCGGCTGGCTCCCCCCTGGCGCTTCCCGTATAGTCGAGTACACTCCGCGAGGGAGGAGGCCCCGTGAGACTACCCCCCGATCGCTTCGACTACTCGCCCGTCCCCACCCGCAAGCCCTGGAAGCTGCCCAAGGGGGCCCGCATCGCGGTGTGGACCATCGTCAACGTCGAGGCGTGGGACATCGAGAAGGCGATGGCGCGGCAGTACCTGCCCGCGCCCCAGGGCGTGGCCACCGTGCCCGACGTGCCCAACTGGGCCTGGCACGACTACGGGATGCGGGTGGGGTTCTGGCGGCTGCTGGACGCGCTCGCCAAGCGGAAGATCCGCGCCACCACCGCGATCAACGCCCACGTCGTGGAGGCCTACGAGCCGGTGGCCCGCGCCATGCGCGAGGCGGGCTGGGAGTTCATGGCCCACGGGGTCGTCCAGGGGGCGATGCACCTGCTCCCCGACCAGCGGAAGGCCATCCGCCAGGCCGTCGAGCTGCTGGAGAAGTTCACGGGCAAGAAGCCGAAGGGCTGGCTCGGCCCCGGCCTCACCGAGACGTGGGAGACCCTCGACTACCTCCGGGCCGAGGGCATCGAGTACGTCTCCGACTGGGTCAACGACGACCAGCCCTACGAGATCCGCACGCAGTCGGGGCCGCTCGTCTCGGTGCCCTACACGCTCGAGTGCAACGACATCCCGATGATGGTGATCCAGCACCACACCTCGGCGGAGTGGCTGCAGCGCGCGAAGGATCAGTTCGACCGGCTCTACGCCGAGGGCGCGAAGAACCCGCGGGTGATGGCGCTGGCGGTGCATCCCTACATCTCCGGCGTCCCGCACCGCATCAAGTACTTCGAGGCGGTGTACGACTACATGCGCAAGAAGCCCGGCGTGTGGATGACCACCGGCGAGGAGATCTACGAGTGGTACAAGCAGTCGCGCCGGTGATCGCGGGGCGGCGGGTCTCCGCCCTGCTGGCCCTGGGCCTGCTGGCCACCGCCCTGCCCGGCATCGCCGCGGCGCAGGGCGGGCCCAAGCTCAAGGTGCCGCCCGGCTTCGCCATCGACGTGTTCGCGGACAAGGTGGGCAGCGTGCGCTTCATGGCCGTCGACCCCGCGGGCACGCTGCTGGTGTCCGAGCCCTCCGCCGGCCGCGTGCTGGCCCTGCCCGACAAGAACCGCGACGGCAAGGCCGACAGCGTGCAGATCGTGGTGACGGGACTCGACCAGCCCCACGGCCTGGCCTTCCGCGACGGCGCGCTCTACGTGGCGGAGACGGGCCGCGTGCAGCGCTTCGCCTACGACCCCGCCACCATGAAGGCCACGCAGCCGACCCTGGTGACGCGCCTGCCCTCGGGGGGCGGCCACTGGACGCGCACCGTGGTCTTCGGGCCCGACGGGCTCATGTACGTCTCGGTGGGCTCGTCCTGCAATGTGTGCCGCGAGAGCGACAGCCGCCGCGCGGTGGTGCTGCGCTTCAACGCGGACGGCTCCGGCGAGCAGATCTTCGCGTCCGGGATGCGCAACGCGGTGGGCCTGGCCTTCCACCCGGGCACCGGCGTGCTCTGGGCCACCGTGAACGAGCGCGACTGGCGCGGCGACGACGTGCCGCCCGACTACGTGACCGAGGTGCGCGAGGGCACCTTCCACGGCTGGCCCGACTGCATGGTGGTGCGCGGCCGCGTGATCGCCGACACCGCCTTCGCGAAGGGTGCCGCGTGCGACAAGGTGACGCCGCCCACCGTGGAGATCCAGGCGCACTCCGCGCCGATCGGGCTCGCGTTCTACACCGGGACGCAGTTCCCGGAGGACTACCGCGGCAGCCTCTTCGTGGCCTATCGCGGCTCGTGGAACCGCACGCTGCCCACCGGCTACAAGATCGTGCGCATCCCCTTCCGCGACGGCCAGCCCGCGGGAGCGCCGGAGGACTTCGCCACCGGCTGGCTCGAGGGCTCCTCGGCGTGGGGCCGGCCGGTCGACCTCGTGGTGGGGCGCGACGGGGCGCTCTACCTCTCCGACCAGGGCGCGGGCCGCATCTACCGCATCACCTACCGGCCATGACCCGCATCGATCTGTCGCCGCCCCCTCACGCCCGCGGTGCGGGTGCGCCCGGGGCGAACCTCCGCTGGGCCATGCTGGGCGTCATCTTCCTCACGCGCACATCGCTGGGCTTCCAGTTCCAGTCGATCGCCGCGCTCACCTCGTTCCTGGTGCCGGCCTTCGCGCTCAGCTACGCGGAGGTGGGCCTGCTCATGGGCCTCTTCATGCTGCCGGGCGTGGTCATCGCGGTGCCGGGCGGCCTGCTCGGCCAGCGCTTCGGCAGCCTGCGCGTGGTGGTGGCGGGGCTCGGCCTCATGATCGTGGGCGGCATGATCGTCTCCTACAGCGCCGGCCTCCACACCGCGGCCGTCGGGCGCGCCATCGGCGGCGTGGGCGGCGTGCTGGTGAACATCATGCTGGCGCGCATGGTGGCCGACTGGTTCCGCGAGCGGGAGCTGCAGACCGCGATGGGCCTGATGCTCTCGGCGTGGCCCTTCGGCATGGCGCTCGCGCTCGTGATCCTGGGCCCGCTGGCCGCGGCCACGTCGTGGCGCATCGCGGAGTACGTCACGGTCGCCGCCGCGGGCCTGGCGCTGGCCCTGATCGCGCTGGCCTACAAGGACGCGCCCGCCGAGCGGGGCGCCCCGGCCGCGAGCGCCACCGAGCCCGCGCGGTTCCACCTCGGCGTGCCCGGCCGCGTGTGGGCCCTGGCGGTCAGCGCCGGCATCGCCTGGGCCGTGCTGAACGCGAGCGTGATCGTGGTGGCGAGCTTCGCGCCCAGCTTCCTCATGTCGCGCGGGGCGTCGGTGGCCGAGGCCGGCGGCATCACCGGCGTGGCGCTCTGGATCAGCATCCTCTCGGTGCCGCTGGGCGGCCTGGTGGCGGACCGGCTCAAGCGGCCCCGCCTGCTGGTCGTCGCGGGCTGCGTGGCCACCGCCATCACCATCGCGTGCGCGGCGCGCGCGCCGTGGCCCGCGCTCTGGCTGGTGGCGAGCGGCATCCTGCTGGGGCTACCGCCCGGCATCATGATGTCGCTCCTGCCGCGCGCGGTGCGGCCCGAGCACCTGGCCACCGCGCTCGGCGTCTTCTACGCGCTCTTCTATCTCGGCATGGCCGTCTCGCAGGCGGTGGCCGGCCACCTGCGCGACGTCACCGGGGACGCGGCCATGCCCTTACTCTTCGCCTCCGGGCTGATGCTCGTCACCATCGCGGCGGTCGTGGTGTTCTGGCGCATCGAGGGGCGCCCGGCGGTAGACTGATCGGCATGCGCGAGCCGGGCGACATCCTCCTGGTGGCCTGCTACGAGCTGGGCCACCAGCCGCTGGCGGTGGCCTGGCCCGCCGCCTTTCTCGAGCGCGCGGGCTATCGCCCCGCGCTGATGGACACCTCGGTGGAGCCGGTGGACCCGCAGAAGCTCGCGCGCGCGAAGGTGGTGGCGGTCTCGGTGCCCATGCACACCGCCCTGCGGCTCGGGCTCGAGGTCGCCGCGCGCGCCCGCGCGGTCAACCCCGGCGCCCACGTCTGCTTCTTCGGCCTCTACGCCACGCTCAACGCCGACTTCCTCTTCGCCCACGGCGTCGACAGTGTCATCGGCGGCGAGGCCGAGGCGCCGCTGCTAGGGCTGATCGACGCGCTCGAGCGCGGTGACACGAGCCCCCGGCCGGGTGTCGCGCGCCCGGGGCAGGCCGCCGCGCCCTATCTGAAGCGCCTCGACTTCCCGGTGCCGAGCCGCGCGGGCCTGCCGTCGATCAAGAAGTACGCGCACCTCGAGCGGGACGGTCGCATGGAGCTGGCCGCCTACGTGGAGGCAAGCCGCGGGTGTCTGCACCGCTGCCGGCACTGCCCGATCCCGCCGGTGTACGGCGGGCGCTTCTTCGCGGTGCCGCGCGAGGTGGTGCTGGCCGACGCGCGCCAGCAGATCGAGGCCGGCGCGCGCCACGTCACCTTCGGCGATCCCGATTTCCTCAACGGGCCGACCCACGCCCTCGCGGTGGCGCGCGAGCTGCACGCCGCGTGGCCCGACGTCACCTTCGACTTCACGGCCAAGATCGAGCACCTGCTCCGCCACCGCGCGCACCTGCCCGCGCTGCGGGAGGCGGGTTGCCTCTTCGTGGTCTCCGCCGCCGAGTCGCTGAGCGACACCGTGCTCGCGCACCTGGACAAGGGCCACACCCGGGCCGACATCCTCACCGCGCTCGCGGCCACCCGCGCGGCCGGCATCACGCTGCGCCCCACCTGGGTGGCCTTCACGCCGTGGACCGTGCTGGACGACCACCGCGCCTGGCTCGACTTCCTCGCCGCCGAGGCGCTGATCGACCACGTCGACCCGGTGCAGTACGGCCTGCGCCTCCTGGTGCCGCCGGGCTCGCTGCTGCTCGCGACCGAGGCGCTCCGACCCCACCTGGGCCCGCTCGAGCAGGCGACGCTCTCCTATCGCTGGACGCACCCCGACCCGCGCATGGACCGGCTGCAGGCGGAGACCGCGACGGCGGTGGCCCAGGCGGTCGAGGCCAGCGCGGAGGCGCCCGCCATCTTCGACCGCGTGCGCGCGCTGGCCGCCGCCGCCGCGGGCGCGGAGGCACCGGCGCCGGTGGCCGGCGGCATGGGCAAGGACCGCAAGCGCCCGCCGCGGCTCAGCGAGGCGTGGTTCTGCTGAGCGGAGCCCACCCGGGGCCAGTTGGCCCTGACCTCGCAGAACCTCCTGTAGCCGGCATGCGCCGGGCCGGCAGCCACACCGCGACGCTCGTCGCCCTCTACCGGGCCATCGAGTCCTCGCGCTCGCCGACCGTTCGCCTCTTCGAGGATCCGTTCGCGCCGGCCTTTCTCGGATCGCGCGCCCGGTGGGCGCTTCAACTGTCCCGGCTCCCCGTGGTCGGGGCCGCCGTGCCGTGGACGCTCGTCGACGGGCACTGGTCCGGTCCCCGCGGGACGGTCGCGGTCCGTACGCGATACATCGACGATGCCCTCGGGGAAGCCCTGAGCGCCGGTGTGGACCAGGTCGTCATCCTCGGCGCCGGCTTCGATTGTCGAGCCTATCGAATCCCGGGGATCGACCGCGCGCGCGTCTTCGAGGTGGACCATCCCGCGACCCAGCCCCGGAAGCGGGCGGTCGTCACGCGGCGGCTCGCGGCGCTCCCGCTCCATGTGACGCTGGTCCCGATCGATCTCACCACGCAAGCGCTCGACACGGTCATGCCCGGCGCCGGGTATCGCACCGGGGCCAGGACCTTCTTCATCTGCGAGGGCCTCACGCACTACCTCTCGCCGGCCGTCGTCGACGCGGTGTTTCGCTACGTGGCCCGGAGCGCCGCGGTCGGAAGCCAGATGGTCTTCACGTACATTCACCGCGCTATCCTCGACGGGTCCGTGCGGTTCGAGGGTGCGGCCAACACGCTCGCCACCGTGCAACGCGCGGGCGAGCCCTACACGTTCGGCTGGGATCCGGTCGAGCTCCCGCGGTACCTGGCCGAGCGCCATCTCCGGCTGATCGAGGACGTCGGGGCCGAGGCGTACCGGGCCCGCTACCTGCTGCCGCGAGGCCGGCAGCAGGAGTCGCTGGCCGAATATCAGCGCGCCGCGCGGGTCGAGGTGATCGGCCGGTAGCCCTGCATCGACACCGTGCTCGCGCACCCGCCACCCCGCTTGCCCCAGACCTGGCCGGATGGTACTCATGCCGCCATGGCACGGATCGAGCTGATCAACGTCTGCGCGACGCTCCAGAGCCGGGAGCGAGCGGTGGCCGTGCCGGACACGGTCTCTCCGTCTGGTCGGCGCGCGCGCGGCTCGGCCTTCTCCATCCAGGACCTGAACCTCACGGTCTTCGACGGGGAGACCCTCGTCGTCCTCGGGCCCAGCGGATGCGGCAAGACCACGCTCCTGAAGATCATCGCCGGCCTGATCGCACCGGAATCCGGGGACGTGCGCTACGACGGCATGGCCATGAACGACGTGCCGCCCGGTGCCCGCCGCGTCGGCATGGTCTTCCAGAACTACGCGCTCTATCCGCACATGACCTCGAGGACCAACGTCCTGTCCTACTTCCTCTTCCGGAAGAAGACCCCGGCGCTGGACACGATGGCGCGTGAGAAGTATCAGCGGACCAGCGAGCTGATGGGGGTGGAGCTCGGAAGCCTCCTGGATCGCCGACCGCCCACGCTGTCCGGCGGCGAGAAGCAGCGCGTCGCGCTCGGGCGCTGCATCACACGGGATCCCGCCGTCTTCCTGCTGGACGAGCCGTTCTCGAGCCTGGATCAGGCGCTCCGCGAGAGATACCGGGTCAACCTGAAGATCTTGCTGCAGCAATTCGGCATCTCGACCGTGTACGTGACCCACGATCATGTCGAGGCCCTGATCCTGGCCGATCGGCTGGCGATCATGGACCGAGGGGGCATCCAGCAGGTCGGAAGCTACCAGGAGATCTACCAGCGGCCCCGCAACGTGTTCGTGGCGGGGTTCCTGAATCGCCACGTGGGAACCCCGCCGATCAGCCTGATCGACGCGCGATACCTGCCGCCGGCCCGGCACGCCGGCAACGCGCAGGTGGGCATCCGTCCCGAAGACGTGGAGGTCTCCCGGGATGAGCGGCCGGATGGCGTCGTGGGAGTGGTCGCCAGCAAGCTGAGCCTCCCCATGCTCAGCGCGACGATCCTCACCGTCCGCGTGGACGAGCACGAGGTATACGCGCAGACGCCCGGAGAGCAGAGCGTCGTGCCCGGTGACCGGGTGTGGCTCACCTTCCGGAAGTACCACCTGTTCGACAAGCAGTCCGGCGCGAGACTGCGGAGCTATCCGGAGCCCGACGCCGCGGCCTGATCACGCGCGGGGCGGCGCCTCCGGCCGCGGCGTCACGTGCCCGCACTTGCCGCACGTGCGGTGGGACTCGGCGCGGTAGAAATCCGCGTAGACCTCCGACACCGGGTCGTCGCGCCAGTCGCCCACCTGCCGCACCGCCTCGTAGAGCTGCGCGTCGCACGACGGGCAGTACCAGAGGAACCGGTCCCGCTCGCCGCCGCGCCGCTTGCGCTCGAGCACCAGCACGTAGGCGTCCTTCGGAAAGCGCGGCGAGTGCGGGGTGCCGGCCGGGCAGTGCAGGATCTCGCCCTCGCGGATGACCGCGACCTTCTCCTCGCCCTCCGGCGTGCGGTAGTGGAGGTTCATGTCGCCCCGGATCATGTACATGACCTCGTCGCTCGGATCGACGTGGAACTCGCTCCGGCCCTCGCGGCCCCGCGCCACGAAGGCGATGGAGTCGTCGGTCTGCCAGAGCACGTTGATGGGCCGGGGGGCGGTCGCGATGAGGGCGGTGATCTCGTCGAGATCCATCGGGCGCATGGCGTTGAGCGGCATGGGAGCCTCCGTTCAGGCGATCGTGAGCAGGCGCCGGGGGTTGTCGACCAGGATGGCCTGGATCTCCGCGTCCGAGAAGCCGCGCCGGCGCATCATCGGCACCACGTTGGCGAAGATGTGCCCGTAGCCGTGGCCGCCAAAGCGAACCAGGCGCGAGCGGTAGCAGATGTCGTGCGAGATCAGGACCTGGGCCAGGTGCCCGCGCGCGATCAGCCCACGGATCGCGCGCAGGCGGACCGCGTCGTTGGGCATGTCGATGTCGGCCAGCCGGTAGTAGGACGACTCCTGGCCGAAGAGATCCCACTCGAGCACGCACCCGGTGTCGGCGAGCCGGCGCAGGCGCTCGTCGTCGAAGACGGTGCGGTCGATGTGGCTGATGATCACGCGGTCCATGCGGCCGCCCTTCACCCGGATGAAGTCGGCCACTTCCTGCGGCTGGTCGGGATGCCGGCCGGGGTGCACGTTGATGGCCGCGCCGGTCTGCCGCTGGGCGAGCACGGCTCCCAGCATGACCCGCCGCTCCTGCGGCGTCCACGGGGCCTGGCAGCCGATCTCGCCGATGATGCCGGCGCGCACGTCGGTGCCCCAGGCGCCGTCGGTGATCGACTCGACCATCTCCTCGGCGAAGTCCTCGACCGAGCGCCCCGCGTTGGCCGGGTCCTGGTAGTCGTGCACGTAGTGGCCGCAGCCCATGACGACGTGGGCGCCGGTGGCCCGGGCGATCGCGACCAGGCCCGCGGGATCCGGACTCAGGCCGCCGCTCGAGAGATCGACCACGCTCCGGCCGCCCGCGGCG
>JBGQHJ010000186.1:0-8447 GCA_041497895.1 Methylomirabilia bacterium | reverse complement strand
GGAGCGGATGTTGGCCCGCGTCCAGCCGCCCAGGATCCGGATGTCGTCGGTGTTGGGCCCGACCGGCTCGAAGTCGAAGGCGCCGAAGACGCGCGCCCGGTCCGCGTTGGACACCAGCGGCGGGAAGGAGGGGCGCGGCGGCCAGGCCACCGAGTCCTCGCCCCCGAGCGGGTCGGTGAATCCGAGATCGAGGCCCCGCTGCAGCGCGGCCGCGTACGTCATCGGCCCGACCACCCCGTCCGCGCCGAGCCGCGCGCGGCGCTGGAAGGCCTTCGTGGCCCGCTCGGTGATCGGGCCGAATACCGCGTCGACCGCCGACGCGAGGAGCCCCTGCCCGGCCAGGAAGCGCTGCCAGCGGCGGACGTCCTCCCCTTCACTCCCGAGACGGAGAATCTGCACGGCGCGCGCCTCCCGCCGGCTACCGCATGTTGCCGGTGTGGCCGAGCGAGTAGCGGCCGGGCTGCGGCCACACCGCCAGCCCGTGGGGCTCCTTGCCGACCGGGATGGTGCGGACCTCGCCGCTCGTGGTGTCGATCGCGTAGACGACGTTGTCGAAGCGGCCGGAGAGCCACAGCACCTTGCCGTCGACGCTCACGTTGCCCATGTCGGGGCTGCCACCGCCCGGGATCGGCCAGGTGGTCACGACCCGCCGGCTGGCGAAGTCGATGACCGAGACGCTGCCCTTGCCGCGCGGCGCGGCGAACACGTGCGCGGAGCCGCGGTTGGCCACGTAGAGCTTGGTGCCGTCGCGGCTCGGGTAGAGCCCGTGCGCGCCGATGCCGGTCTTGAGGAACGCGATCTCGGTGAAGGAGTCGCCGTCGATCACGAACACCCCGCCCGCCTTCATGTCGGCCACGTAGAAGACCTTGCCGTCGGCGGAGATCCGGACGTCCTGCGGCATGCCCCCGCGGGAGAGCTTGAGGTAGCCGAGAACCTTGCCGCCCACCACGTCGACCTTGGCCACCATGCCCTGGAACTCGCACGTGAAGATCGCGAAGCGCCCGTCGATGGAGAAGTCGGCGTGGTTGATGCCCTTGCACTTCGGGACCGGGATCGAGCTCTGCATCGCCATGGTGCTCGGATCGCGCAGGTCGAGCCGCTGGAAGGCTTCCGCCACCACGATCGCGGAGCGCCCGTCCGGGGTGAAGTACATGTTGTAGGGGTCCTCGACCGCGATCGCCTTGCCCGGCTTGCCGGTGGTGGGATCGATGGGGGTCAGGGTCCCGTCGGTGCGGCCCTCCGCGTTGTTGGTCACCCACAGCGTCTTGAGGTCCCACGAGGGCACCACGTGCTGCGGGTTCACCCCCACCGGGAAGCGGTCCACCACCTTCATGGTGGCGGGATCGATCACCGAGACGTCGTTGCCCTGGCGGTTGGGCACGTAGATCCGTGCCAGCGCGCCGCTCACCGCCGCGCTCAGGTTGTCCGGGCGCGTCTCGCTGTAGAGATTGGTCGGGTCCACCACCGGCGGCATCCCGGGAATCGTCTCCACCGGGCGCGGGCCGGTCTGGGCGGCGGCCACGCCGCCCCAGAGCCACACCGCGAGCGAGAGCACGAAGCGCAATCTGGTCGTCATACCGATCGTCTCCTTCAGCGCGTCGGGATGGACTTGCGAATGGCCTCCACGGTCCGCGTCACGATCAGCTCGACGCCGGCCCGGCCCAGCTCCGCGGTCGCGCGGCTCGGATCGCCGTCGACGCCGTCTCCCTCCCGCCCGGGCCGCAGGCGGTCGGCCCGGACCATGCGGGGCTCGGTGGCCAGGGTCAGGGCGGTGTCGGTGAGCCCGGCGTGACGTCCGAGCTCGGCGTCGCGGTAGCCGCGACTCTTCAGCAGCTGCGCCACCTCCACCTCGCTGGCACGGTAGTACTCCTCGATCGCGAGCACCCGCACCGGCGTCGCGGCCCACTCGCGGCTCAGCCGCGTCGCCACCGCCTTCTGGCCGGCCTGGGTCGACCCGTGATCGCCGAGCAGCACGATGTGGCGGAAGCCGTGCAGCTTGAAGCTGCGCGCGGCGGACTCCAGCACCTTCTCGAAGGCGTCCTCCGGCGTGGTGATGGTGCCCGCGAACCGCATGTGGCCGGTGGGCGGCGCGAGCCCGCCCTCCGGCACGTAGGCGATCACCGGCGCCACCAGGGCGTCCCCGAGGACCCGGGCGATCCGCTCCGAGAGGACCTTCACCCGCGCGTTGTGCTTGCCCAGCGCGATGTGCGGGCCGTTCTGCTCGGTCCCGCCCGCGGGGACGATGATCGTGGTCTTGCCGGCGCGGACCGCGTCGCGCACCTCGGTCCAGGTCAGCTCCTCCAGCAGCACGGTGTCGGGCGCCTGGGCGAAGGCGGCGGCCGCCGGCGTCAGCGCCACCGCGCACAGCATCGTCACCCCGAGCCAGGCCCGCATCTTCCGATCATAAGCCGTATCGATTATCGCTCCGACATGTTTCCCGGCGGCCCGCGCGGGCCCGCCGCCGCGCGCTTGACAGGCTCCGGCGCAGAGCCTAGTGTTCCCCCGTGGAAGTCAGGACCGAAGAGGTGCTCGGCTCGACGGCCGTCGTGCCGCACCGACTTCGATGGAGCCGCCAGCTCCGTCGCGTCACCCACAGTGCCGTGGTCGTCGCGGGCGCGCTGTGCGTGGCTCTCGTCGTGGCGGTGGCGGTCTTCGCCGGATCCATCGCGCCCCAGGACCCGGACGAGCAGAACTTCGACCTCATCGAGGCCCGCCCCGGCGCCAAGGCCCTCTTCGGCACCGACCGCTTCGGCCGTGACGTGCTGAGCCGGGTCATCCACGGCTCCCGCATCTCGCTCTACGTCGCGGTCACCTCGATCACCGTCGCGATGGCCGCCGGCGGCGTCCTCGGCCTCACCGGCGGGTACCTGGGCGGGGGCTGGGACAACGTGATCAACCGCGTGCTCGACGTCTTTTTCAGCATCCCGGGGCTGCTGCTCTCGGTGGGCATCGCGGCGATGCGCGGCCCCGGGGTCAACAGCGCGGTGATCGCGATCGCGATCGTCTACGTGCCGCTGTTCGCGCGGGTCATGCGCGGGCCGGTGCTGGCCGAGCGCGAGAAGGAATACGTGGAGGCGATCCGCGCGCTCGGGGCCACCCGCTGGGTGGTGGCGCTCAAGCACGTGCTGCCCAACGTCATCTCGCCGTTCGTGGTCCAGGGCACGGTGGCCCTGTCGCAGGCCATCCTGATCGAGGCCTCGCTCAGCTACCTGGGCCTCTCGGCCCAGCCCCCCACCCCGTCCTGGGGCAACATGCTCAACGAGGGCCGCACCTATCTCGAGACCGCGCCGTGGATCTCGGTCTTCCCCGGCATCGCGATCATGGTCACCGTCCTCGCCTTCAACCTGCTGGGCGACGGCCTGCGCGACGTCCTCGATCCCAGCACCCACTGACCCACCGCTCACCGAGCCATCCGCTCACAGGAGACAACGCCCATGACGATCGATCCCGGCCACTTCGATGGAAGCCGCCTCAGCCGTCGCCAGCTCCTGCAGGCCGGTGGGCTCGCCCTGGGCGCGCTCGCAGCCGGCCGGCCCGCCGCGGCCCAGACCCCGCGCGCGGGCGGCAGCCTCATCTCCGCGCAGACCACCGAGGCCACCGGCCTCGATCCCCAGCTCGTCCCCGCCCTCTCGCGCAGCCGTCGGTCGCCGCTGATGTACAGCCAGCTCGTGCGCTTCGACGATCAGATGACGCCGACCCCCGAGCTGGCCGAGTCCTGGGAGACGAGCAAGGACGGCCACACCTGGACCTTCAAGCTGCGCCAGGGGGTGAAGTTCCACGACGGCCAGGAGATGACCAGCGCGGACGTGAAGTTCACCTTCGACCGTCTCTTCGAGAAGAGCCCGGGCAAGTCCGACTTCATCGCGGTGGACAAGGTCGAGCCGGCCGGGAAGTACGCGGTGAAGTTCGTCACCAAGGAGCCCTTCGCGGGCCTGCTCGCCGCCCTCGGTGGCTTCTGGGGCTTCATCATCAGCGAGGCCGGCATCAAGAAGCACGGCGATCTCAACAAGGCCGCGCTCGGCACCGGGCCCTTCATGCTGGTCGACTGGAAGGTCGAGCAGGAGCTCGTGCTCAAGAAGAACCCCAGCTACTTCAAGAAGGGCCAGCCGTACGTGAACGACCTCGTGCTGCGCGTCATCCCGGACGAGGCCAACATCGTGGCCGCCCTGCGCACCGGTCAGATCCAGCACGCCTTCATCGAGGACAACAAGAACTACAACCTGCTCAAGGACGAGAAGACCCTCACCGGCTACCGCAGCTCGCGCCTGGGCTACGACTACCTCAACATCACCGCGACCCGCGGGCCGCTCAAGGACGTGCGGGTGCGCCAGGCCATCAGCTGGGCGGTGGACCGCAGCCAGGTGCTGCGGGTGGCCGCGGCCGGATTCGGGCGCCTCACCGCGCCGGCCACCGCGCCGATGAAGCAGTGGCAGCTGCCGGAGGAGGCGTGGATGAAGTACTACAAGCCCGACGTGGAGAAGGCCAAGAAGCTGATGGCCGAGGCCGGGCAGAGCGGCGGCTTCACGGTCAAGTGCATGGTGATCCCCACCTTCCCCACCATGGTGTCCGGGGCTCCGGTGATCGCGGCCCAGCTCAAGCGCATCGGCATCAACATGGAGATCGAGAACGTGGAGTACGCCATCTGGATCAAGCGGTGGCTCGCCCACGACTTCGACATGACCATGAACACCACGCCCGGCTACGCCGATCCCGACACCGCCTTCTTCCGGGCGCTCCACTCCACCAAGGGCCAGAACTGGAACAGCTGGAGCGTGCCCGAGCTCGACGCGCTGCTCGAGGAAGGCCGCCGCACGATGGACGGCAAGAAGCGGAAGGAGATCTACGACCGCGTCCAGATCATGATCCTGGAGAACGTGCCGCACCTCTGGCTCTTCTCCGCCGACACCATCGACTTCACCCAGACGAGCGTCAAGGGCTTCAAGCAGCATCCCACCACCATGCTCTACGGCTTCGACGGCGCCTGGCTCGACAAGGCCTAGAAAGCAGAGCCAGAAACCGAAACCGCAAAGCGAGACCTTCGACACAGCGCGATGCCAAGGGCGGTGGGGGGGCTTGGGGGAGGAGCGGCGCCGCTCCCCCCCAATCAGAACAAAGCTCTGCCGCAAACGGCCGACCGCCGGCCGGTGGCACGTTCATGACCCGCTATCTGCTGGTCCGCCTCTACTCCATGGCCCTGACGATCGTGGGCCTGACGGTGCTGATCTTCCTCATGCTCCGCCTGATCCCGGGCACCGTGGTCGAGCAGATGATCGGCGCCGACGCCGTCGTCAGCCCGGCCATGGTGGCCGAGCTCAAGCGCTTCTTCGGGCTCGACCAGCCCTGGTACCTGCAGTACGGACGCTGGATCGTCCAGCTCGCGCAGGGCGACCTCGGCACCTCGTGGCGGACCGGCAAGCCGGTGGTGGCCCTCATCCTGGAGCGCCTGCCGGTCACCCTCGAGCTCACCCTCTTCTCGGTGGCCTTCGCGCTCGTGCTGGGGATCGCCGCCGGCATCGTCTCCGCGGTCCGCCGCGACCAGGTGGTGGACAACGTCACCCGGGTCGGCACGCTGCTCGGCCTCTCGGTGCCGGTGTTCTGGCAGGGCACCATGCTCATCCTGTTCTTCTCGCTCTACCTGCGCTGGATGCCGCCGGTGGTGTGGGTCGACTTCACGACCGACTGGCGCCGCAACCTCACGATCATGCTGCTGCCCGCCCTCTGCCTCGGCACCGCGAGCGCGGCCAACATCGCCCGCACCACCCGCTCGTGCATGCTCGACGTGCTCGGCTCCGAGTACGTTCGCACCGCGGCGGCCAAGGGTTTGACCGGCCGCGTGGTGGTCCTCAAGCACGCCCTGCGCAACGCGCTGATCCCGGTGGTGACGGTGGCGGGGCTGCAGATCGGGATCCTGCTCGGCGGCACCGTGGTGGTCGAGGAGGTCTTCACGCTGCCCGGCATCGGCCGGCTCGTGCTCTGGTCGATCTACCAGCGCGACTACCCGCTCACCCAGTCCACCATCCTGTTCATCGCGGTGATGTTCATGACCATCAACCTGGCCGTCGATCTACTGTACGGCTACCTCGACCCGCGGATCCGGTACGGCCGCTGATCCCACGGAGGCGTTCATGCGCGCAGCGGTGCTCTTCGAGCAGGGCAAGCCCCAGCGGGTCGAGGACGTCGCGCTCGAGGCGCCCCGGACCGGCGAGGTTCTGATTCGCATGGCGGCCAGCGGGGTCTGCCACAGCTGCCTGCACGCGGCCGACGGCAGCTGGAAGGGCGTGCCGCTGCCCATCGTGCTGGGCGACGAGGGCGCGGGGGTGGTGGAGGCGCTCGGCCCCGGCGTGACCGAGCTCGCGGTCGGCGATCACGTCGTGCTCTCGTGGGCGCCGACCTGCGGCCGCTGCCACTACTGCGTCATCGGCCGGCCAAACCTCTGCGAGCGGCGCCAGCCGGGCAAGGGCGTGCTTCCCGACGGAACGACCAGGATGACGCTCGGCGGCTCGCCGGTCTATCACTACGGCCACGTCGCCACCTACGCCTCGCGCACCGTGGTGCACGAGTCGTGCGCGATCCGCATCGATCCCGCGATGCCGCTCGACCGGGCCGCGCTCATCGGCTGCTCGGTCATGACCGGGGTGGGCGCGGTGCTCAACACCGCCGCCGTCCCGGCGGGGGCGAGCATGGCCGTCTTCGGCGTGGGCGGGGTCGGTCTCAACGTGGTCCAGGGCGGCGCGATGGTGGCCGCGCACCCGATCATCGCGGTGGACCTGCTCCCGGCCAAGCTCGAGCACGCGCGCGCGGTGGGCGCCACCCACCTGGTCAACGCGTCCCGGCAAGATCCGGCGGCGGCGATCCGCGCCATCACCGGGCGCGGCGCCGACTACACCTTCGTGGCGGTCGGCGCCACCCGCCCCATCACCCAGGCCATCGACGCGCTGGCCCCGGGCGGCACCTGCGTGCTGATCGGCGTGCCGGAGACCGGGGCCACCGTGCCCCTCGACGCGCGCCCGCTGGTCACCGGCGAGCGGGTCGTCCGCGGCTCGAGCTACGGCAGCGCCCGCACCCGCGAGGATCTCCCCCGCCTGGTCAGGCTCTACCAGGCCGGCAAGCTCCGCATCGACGAGCTCATCACCCACCGCTACGCGCTCGAGGACGCCAACGAGGCCTTCCGGGCCCTCGCGGCCGGCGAGCTCGGGCGCGGCATCATCGTGTTCTGATGGTGTGGCGCGAGATCGTGTTCGCGCTGGAGTTCAAGGGCCGGGGCGGCCCGGTGGCCGGCTCGCCGAGCCGGCGGCAGGCGCGCACCACCGCGCCGAGCCAGGCGCTCCGGACGGTGCTGGCCGAGCGCGGGGTGAGCGGCTCGATCGAGGCGCTGCCCGGCGAGTCCGCGGTGCTCGAGTCGCGCGTGGAGCGGTTCCCCGACGGCACGTTCGTCGAGGACGGGACCATCACCTACGGCCGCGCCGGCTCGATCTCGTTCGACACCGTCGGCCGCGGGCACGTGGGCCCGGCCGCGGGCGGCGTCGGGAGCCACGGCATCGTGATGTGGCGGATCACCGGCGGCGACGGCCGCTTCGCGGGCGCTCGGGGCCTCATCACGTCCAACTTCACGGTGGGCCCGGACGGCCTCGTCACCGACGACCACTTCACCCGGCTCTACCTGCCGGAGTGACGCGACGGTCTAGCGGAGCAGATCCGAGATCCGAATCCGGGCCGACGGGAGCGCGACGGGCTCCACCGTCGCGGCAGGCCCGAGACGCGTCACCGACCGGTAGCGCCACCCGTGGGCGGCCGATGCGTCCGGGCCCGGATCGCAATACACCTCCACGACGCGGTCGATCAGGTTGACGATCCAGTACTCCGACACGCGGGCGCGGGCGTAGAGGCTGCCCTTGTCCTCCCGGTCGAAGCGGAGGCTCGAGTCGGCCACCTCCACGACGAGCACCGCCGAGGCCGGATGGCCCGCCCGGTAGTCGGAGCGGCGCCCGGCCACCACCGCCAGGTCGGGCTCGGGAGCGGACTCCTCGTCGAGAGCCACCGGCATCTGGGCCCTCACGAAGAAGCCGGCGGGCAGCACCGCCCGCAGCGCGTCATCGGCGGCGCCCACCGCGGTGGCGTGCGGGCTGTTCTGGGGCTCGGCGACGATGAGCTGGCCGCCGATGAGCTCCACCGGATCGCCGCGAAACACGCCGAGATCGACGAGCCGCTCGTACTCCGCGCGGCTCCAGCGGCGCACGGTCAGCGGGGCCTGACTCATGACGCCACGCTACCGAAGCGGCAGCTCGTGGTCAACGTCCACCGGCGGAGACGCTACCCCTTCACCGACCCCGCGGTGAGGCCCTGCACCATGTACTTCTGGAAGATCAGCACGAGCAGAATAGTCGGTCACGTCGTGAGCCAGTCGACGACCTCATAGCGGTCCGTCGTCACGCTGGCCCCGGTCGCGG
>JBGQHJ010000185.1:0-8950 GCA_041497895.1 Methylomirabilia bacterium | reverse complement strand
GCCACCGTGTCCGAGGACGGCTCCACCGAGCTCTGGACCACCACCCAGGGCCACTTCATCGTGCGGGCCCACTGCGCGCGGCTGCTCGGCCTCGACATCGGCCGGGTCCGCGTGACCGCCACCGAGATCGGCGGCGGCTTCGGCGGCAAGACGGTCGTGTACCTCGAGCCGCTCGCGATCGCGCTGTCGAAGAAGGCCAAGCGGCCGGTGAAGATGGTCATGTCCCGCGAGGAGGTGTTCAAGGCCTCCGGGCCCACGTCCGGCGCGACGGTCCGGGTCAAGATGGGCGCCACCAAGGACGGCAAGTTCGTGGCCGCGGCCGCAGAGCTCAAGTACCAGGCCGGCGCCTTCCAGGGCTCGCCGGTGCAGCCGGGTACCATGTGCGCCTACGCGCCTTACGACATCGAGAACGTCCACGTGATCGGCTACGACGTGGTGTCGAACCGTCCCAAGGTGGCTGCATATCGCGCTCCGGGCGCGCCGATCTCGGAGTACGCGGTCGAGAGCGTGGTCGACGAGATCGCCAAGAAGCTCGGTCTCGACCCGATCGAGCTGCGGATGATGAACGCGGCCCACGAGGGCACCAAGGCCGCCTACGGGCCGAAGTTCGGGCCCATCGGTTTGGAGGAGACCCTCAACTCGATCAAGAAGACCGAGCACTGGAACACCCCGCTGCGCAAGTGGCAGGGGCGCGGAGTCGCCTCCGGCTTCTGGTTCAACATCGGCGGCGAGACCTCGGTGTCGCTGACCGTGAACGAGGACGGCACGATCTCGCTGATGGCCGGCACCCCGGACATCGGCGGTCTGCGCGCCTCGCTCGCCGCGGTGGTCGCGGACGAGCTGGGCGTCCCCTACGACAAGGTGCGGCCGATCATCGGCGACACCGGCTCGCTCGGCTTCAACTTCCTCACCGGCGGCAGCCGCTCGACGTTCTCCGGGTCGATGGCCATCGTGGAGGCGGCCAAGCAGATCAAGGCCGACCTCTGCGCCCGGGCGTGCAAGCTCTGGGAGGCCAAGCCGGACCAGGTCGAGTGGAAGGACGGCGCGGTGCGGCCGCTGGGCGCGCTCGCCGAGAAGGTCAAGCCGATGTCGGTGGCGGACTTCGCCAAGGTGGCCGGCAAGACCGGCGGCCCGATCGGTGGCGTCGGCCGGATCAACGCCCAGGGCGCGGGCCCGAGCTTCGGCACGCACCTGGTGGACCTCGAGGTGGATCCCGAGACGGGGCGGACGACCATCCTGCGCTACACGGTGGCCCAGGACGCGGGCCGCGCGCTGCACCCGGCCTACGTGGAGGGGCAGTACCAGGGCGGCGCGGTCCAGGGCATCGGCTGGGCGCTGAACGAGGAGTACATCTACGGCAGCGACGGCAAGCTCCAGAACGCGGGCTTCCTCGACTACCGCATGCCGGTGGCCTCGGACGTGCCGATGATCGACACGATCCTGGTCGAGGTCGGCAACCCGAAGCATCCCTACGGGGTGCGCGGGGTCGGCGAGACGCCGATCGTCCCGCCGCTCGGGGCCATCGCCAACGCCATGGAGAACGCCACCGGCATCCGGTTCACCGAGCTGCCGATGTCGCCGCCCAAGGTGCTGAAGGCGCTCAAGGACAAGGGCCTCAACAAGGCCTGAGCCAGAACCCAATGGCGCGAGTGGTGCTGATCGGCAACCTCGCGCAGCTCACCGGGGGCGTCGCCGAGTTCCAGCTCTCGGCGACGTCCGTGAAGCAGCTCTTCGAGCAGCTCGCCGAGCTGCATCCGGCGCTGGGCCGGCATCTCGACGACGGCGTCGCGGTGGCCATCGACGGGCAGATCTACCAGGACTCGCTGCTGGAGCCGATCGGCGCCGACAGCGAGGTCTTCGTGCTCCCGCAGATCGCGGGCGGATAGACCACCCCTCACCCTGCCCTCTCCCCTGAGGGGAGAGGGAGAGACGGAGGCTTCGATGCCACGGATGGAGCCGCTCGGGATCCACGAGGTCGACGACGAGATCCGCCACCTGTGCGAGGAGTCCGAGCGCCAGATCGGCACGTCGGCCAGCACGCGCACCTACGCCCGGAACCCGGCGGTGGTCAAGGCGCTCGCCGCCTTCCGCGGCGCGCTCGGCCGCGACGGCACAATCGACCCGGTGATCCGCGAGCTGGTGCGGATCAAGATCGCGGGGCTCAACGCCTGTCGCTACTGACTCAAGGCGCGCTATGCCGGGGCCCGGCATGCGGGTGCGACCGAAGAGAAGATCGCCGCGATCGACGACGAGACCTCCCCGCTTCTGACCCCGCGGGAGCGGGCCGCGGTCCGCTTCGCCGAGAAGCTCGCGGTGGATCACCAGAAGGTCGACGACGCCCGGTGGGCCGAGGTGCGCGCCCAGTTCTCGGAGGCGGAGGTGATCGAGCTGGTGGCGCACACCACGCTCTACATCGGCTTCGGCCGGTTCAACGAGATCGTGGGGATCGATCCGGCCTGACCGTGATCCCGCGATGACGACCGGCCGGCGGCTCGTCATCGTCTTCGTGGTCGACGGGCTCCGCCCCGACTCCATCACCCCGGAGGACACGCCCACCCTCTTCCGCCTGCGCGCGGAGGGGGTGGACTTCACCGATAGCCACGCCGTCTTGCCCACCGTGACCCGCGTCAACGCGGCCTCGCTGTCGACCGGGACCCAGCCGGGCACCCACGGCATCCTGGGCAACCAGATGTACGTGCCCGCGGTCGATGCGGGCCGCGCCTTCGACACCGGCAACTACCGCAACCTCCGGACGCTGGACGAGGCCACCGGCGGCCGGCTCCTGCAGGCCCCGACGCTCGCCGAGCGCCTCCACGCGCGCGGCCTGCGGCTGGCCGCGGTCAGCTCGGGCTCGACGGGCAGCGCGTTCCTGCTGAACCCGAAGGCGCCGGCCGGGGTGGGCGCCCTCGTCAACGGCTACCTCGACCCGGGCAAGACGGTGGGCTATCCGGCCCCGGTGAGCGAGGCCATCCTTGGCAAGTTCGGGGGCAAGCTCGGGCCGGCGCCCGCGAGGCAGCCGGGGGCCGCGCGCTTCGACGCGGTGGTGACGTGGACGCAGCGGGTGCTGCGCGAGTACGTGCTGCCGGAGCTCCGGCCCGCGGTCGTGCTCAACTGGCTGACCGAGCCCGACCACAGCCAGCACGTGTCGGGCGTGGGCTCGCCGGACTCGCGGGAGGCGCTCCGCCACGACGATCGCGAGATCGCCCAGGTGCTGGCCACCCTCCAGGCCCTCGGTCTCGCCGCGTCGACCGACGTGCTGGTCACCTCCGACCACGGGTTCACCACGAATACGGCCGGCGTGGACGTGGCGACCGCCCTGATCGAGGCGGGGCTCAAGGCCGCGCCCGACTCCCGCGACGTGATCCTGGCCAGCAGCGGACAGGCGGTGGCCCTCCACGTCGAGGGCCACGATCCCGAGCGCATCGCCCGGCTCGCGCGCTGCGTGCAGGAGCAGGAGTGGGGCGGCGTCGTGTTCACTGCCGGCCGGGCGCCCGGCGACCCACACGGAGCGGTCGAGGGCACCTTCTCGCTCGAGCTGATCCACGCGGCCAATCACGGGCGGGGCGCGGACCTGCTGTTCACGTTCCCCTGGACGTCGCAGCCCAATGCGTTCGGCGTGCCCGGGGCCGACCGGGCCAGCGTGAGCGGCGGGGCCCGGCTCTACGTGAGCGATCACGGCAGCATGAGCCCGTGGAACGTGCGCAACACCCTCTTTGCGTGGGGTCCGGGCTTCAAGAGACGCACCGTGGTGCGCGCGCCCGCGGGGATCGCAGACCTGGCGCCGACGATCCTGGCCCTGCTGGGCCTGCCGGGCGGCGAGGGCTTCGAAGGCCGGGTGCTCACCGAGGCGCTCGCGGGCGGGCCGGATCCCGAGGAAGTGATCGAGGAAACGTGCGTGCACACCGTGGAAACCGGCGGGTACCGCGCCGCGGTCCAGATGTCCCAGGTGGCCGGCCGGCGCTACGTGGACAAGAGCTGGCGCATCCGCTGACGCCACTTGGGTATGATGCGCCCGTCATGACCGAGACCCCGGCCCCCCCGCTGCCCATCGAGCCGATCACGCGCCCGTTCGACGCGGTGGTGCGGCTGCCCGGCTCGAAGAGCTACTCGAACCGCGCGCTGCTGGTCGCGGCGCTGGCCCGGGGCACGTCCGAGATCACCGAGGCTCTGGTTTCCGACGACACCCGCCACATGCACCGGGCCCTCGAGGCGCTCGGGGTGCGGGTGCGGGCCGACGAGGCGGCGCGCACCTTCGTGGTCGAGGGCGTGGACGGTCGCTTCCCCGCCGCGGAGGCCACGCTCCAGATCGGCAACGCGGGCACCGCGGCGCGCTTCCTGACCGCGGCGGTGGCGCTCGGGCACGGCACCTTCGTGGTCGACGGCTCGCCCGCCATGCGCAAGCGCCCGATCGAGCCGCTGCTCGAGGGGCTGCGCGCGCTCGGGGTCGACGCGGTCAGCCGCGACGGCACCGGCTGCCCGCCGGTGGTGGTGCGCGCCCGCGGCATCGAGGGCGGGCGCGCGCGCATGCGCGGCGACGTCTCGAGCCAGTACTTCAGCGCGCTCCTGCTCGCGTCGCCCTACGCGCGCTACGACGTCGAGATCGAGGTCGACGGCCCGCTGGTCTCGGCGCCCTACATCACGATGACGCTCTCCACGATGGAGGCGTTCGGGGTGCGCGCCGAGCGCGAGGACGACCGCTGGTTCCGGGTGCCCGCCGGCCAGCGCTACCAGGCGCGCGCCTACGCGGTGGAGCCGGACGCCTCGGGCGCCTCCTACTTCTTCGCGGCGGCCGCGGTCACCGGCAGCCGCGTGGTGGTGCCGCGCCTGGGCCGGGCCTCGGCCCAGGGCGACCTCGGGCTGCTCGACGTGCTGGCGCGCATGGGCTGCGAGGTGACGATGGAGGCGGAGTCGGTCACGGTGCGCGGGCCCGCGCGGCTGCGCGCGGTGGACGCGGACTTCACGCGCATGGGCGACGTGGCCACCACCCTGATGGCGATCGCGCCCTACGCGGACGGGCCGGTGACGGTGCGGGGGATCGCCCAGACCCACTTCGAGGAGAGCGACCGGCCGGTGGCCGCGGCCACCGAGCTCCGCCGCATGGGGCTCCTGGTGGAGAGCACCTACGACTCGGTCACCGTCCATCCCGGCACGCCGCGGCCCACCGACGTGCAGACCTACGACGACCACCGCATCGCGATGAGCTTCGCCCTCACCGGCCTGCGCGCGCCGGGCATCCGCATCGTCAACCCCGGCTGCGTGTCCAAGACCTTCCCCGAGTACTTCGAAGTCCTGCGCCGACTCTACACCTAGCCCGGGAGGAGACCACCATGCCCCGCATCGCTCCGATCACCGGCAAGTCCGACGTTCCCACCGAGCACCACGCCGTCGTCGACGCGGTGACCGCGGTCTTCGGCAACGTGCGCGGGCCCTTCAGCATGCTGCTGCACAGCCCGAAGCTGGCCGAGCGGCTCCTGCCGCTGGTCACCTTCTTCCGCGACGGGAGCGTGGTCGAGGGGCGCCTGCGCTCGGTGGCCATCCTGGCCGCGGTGCGCGAGCGCGAGGCGGCCTACGTGTGGTCGGCCCAGGTCGCGGCGGCGCGGCGCAACGGGGTGCCGGACCAGGTCATCGACCTTCTCCGCGCCAAGGGCGACCCGGCCGGGCTGCCCGCGGAGGAGCGCGAGATCGTGACCTACGTCCGGCAGCTCATGCGGACGAACCGCGTGGACCGGGCCGCCTTCGACGCGCTCGCCAAGCGTCGGGGACCGCAGTGGCTGGTGGAGATGACCGCGGCCGCCAACTACTTCGCGATGCTCTCCGGGGTGGTCAACGCCTTCGAGGTGGAGGCGCCCGCCGACGGCGACAAGCTGCCCGCCGCGTCCTGAGGCGACGATGGACCGCGTCCGCCTCGCCATCGTCGGCTGCGGCAACATCTCCCAGCTCAACGCCCCCGGCTACCTGCGGCACCCGCGCTGCGAGGTGGTGGCGCTCTGCGACACCGTGCCCGAGCGGGCGAAGCGCCGGGCCCAGGAGTGGGGCATCACCCCCCGGATCTACTCGGACCTGGCCCAGGTGCTGGACGACGACGGGGTGGACGCGGTGGAGCTGCTCACGCCGACGTGGCTCCACGCCGACCAGATCGTGGCCGCGCTCGGCGCGGGCAAGCACGTGTCGTGTCAGAAGCCGCTCGCGGTGACGGTGGCGGAGGCCGATCGCGTCGCGGCCGCGGTGGCGCGGAGCGGCGCCACCTTCCGCGTCACCGAGAACTTCCTCTACTACCCGCCGATCCTCAAGGCCAAGGATCTCCTCGACGCGGGCGAGATCGGCGAGCCCTCGCTGGTGCGTATCCACACCACGCGCGCCCAGCGCATCGCGGGCCTCGCGATCGAGCTCGACCCGGCCGCGACGGTGTGGCGCCGCGATCCCGGCCGCAACCCGGGCGGGGTGCTCTACGACGACGGGGTGCACAAGTACGCGACCGCCGCCCTCTGGATCGGGGAGATCGGCGACGTGTCGGCCATCGTCACCCGGGGCCCGGACTTCCTCATGGAGACGCCGAGCGTGATCACGTGGCGCTTCAAGGGGCGCGACTGCCTCGGCATCGTCGACTACACCTACGCACCCGAGATGACGATGCAGGCCCGCTACGCACGCGTCGACGAGTTCTTCGAGATCCACGGCACCCGCGGGGTCATCTGCGTGACCCGCTGCAGCGGGGAGATGCTCGACCTGCCGCCGGTGCTGGTGATCCGGGGGCGGGAGACGGTGGCCCACGACGTGCCGTGCGACTGGCGGCTCGGCTTCGACGGGGCGGCGGCGGACTTCGTCGACGGGCTGCTCGAGGGACGCCAGCCCGCGCAGGACGTCCACGCCGCGAAGCGGATGCTGCAGGTGCCGCTCGCCATCTACGAGTCCGGGCGCACCGGGCGGATGGTGGCCCCGGAGTCGATGGTCTAGCTCACGCGGGCGGCAGCGCCTCGTAGATCGCGCGCTCGAATCGGCCGTACAGCGCGAGCACGCGCGGGTCGGCGAAGGGCAGGATCTGGGTCATGATGAGCCCGGTGACGCGCCGGACCGGGTCGAGCCAGTAGTAGGTGTTGAAGATGCCGCCCCAGCTCACGGTGCCGGCGCTGCGGCCGTTCGGCCCCGGGTCCAGGTTGAGCATGTAGCCGAGCGCCCACCGGATCCGCGCGCCCGGGAAGAGGTCCACGTCGCAGGACATCGCGGGCATCGCGGTCCTCATGACGCCGGCCGGGATCGCCCCGGTGTGGTTCTGCCCCATCAGGGCCACCGTCTCCGGCCGCAGCAGCGACGCCCCGTTCCAGGTGCCGCCGTGCAGCAGCATCTGGAGGAGCTGGAGGTAGTCGCGCCCGGTCGAGTAGAGTGGCCCGCCGCCCGACCAGAACTCCCCGACGGTGGGGACCGGCTCGAGCGGCTGGATCAGGAGGGAGCCGTCGGACTGGCGGTGGTGCAGGCGCGCCTGGCGCGCCCGCTGCTCGGGGCTGGTGACGTAGCCGCTATCGGTCATGCCGAGCGGGCCGAAGATCCGCTCGCGGAAGTAGGCGTCGAGCGGCCGCCCGCTCGCGGCCTCCACGAGGCGGCCCACCCAGTCGGTGTTGATGCCGTACTCCCACCGCTCGCCCGGGTCGAAGACGAGCGGCATGCGGATGGACGCCACCCGGCCGGTGCCGCGCGCGGGCAGGCCCGCGTTCTGCAGATAGCGCCCGAGGGTCGGGTCCCACATGTCGTAGCCGAAGCCGGCGGTGTGGGTCAGCAGGTGGCGCAGCGTGATCGGCCGCTTCGCGGGCCGGAGCCGGGGCGCGCCGGCCGAGTCGAAGCCCTCCAGCACCTGGGGCGCGCCGAGCGTCGGGTCGATGTCCGGCACCGGCGCCTCGAGGGCGAGCTTGCCCTGCTCGACCAGCTGCATCGCCGCGACCGAGGTGATGGCCTTGGTCATCGAGGCGATGCGGAAGACGCTGTCGAGCGTCATCGGCTCGGGCTGGTCGAGCGCGCGCCGGCCGAAGGCGCCCTCGTAGAGCAGGCCGCGATCGGTGGCGGCCATCGCCACCACGCCCGGCACCTCGCCGGATTCGGTGGCCCGCCGGAGGACCGCGTCCATGAGCCGATGCGGCGTCACGCTAGAGGACGGAGCGAACGAGGCCGCCGTCGACGAGGATCGTGGTCCCGGTGATGTAGCTCGACTTGCCGGAGGCGAGGAACGCCACCAGGTGCGCGAGCTCCTTCGGCTCGCCCAGGCGCCCCACCGCGGTCTCCGCCGCGCGCTGGGCCAGCGCCTCCTCGAGCGTGATGCCGAGCTGCCTGGCGCGCGCGGTCACGTTCGAGAGCATGCGCTCGCTCATGATGGAGCCGGGGCACACGTTGTTGACCAGGATGCCGTCGCGCCCGACCTCGTCGGCCAGGGTCTTGGCGAACGCGACCACGCCCAGGCGGGTGACGCCGGAGAGCACCAGGTTGGGGATGGGCTGGTAGACGGTGCTGGCCAGGATGTTGATGATGCGGCCGGCGCGCTGGCGCTTGAGATGCGGCAGCGCCTCGCGGCACATTCGCCCGAAGAAGAAGAGCGAGCGCTGCACCGCGGTCTCCCACTGCTCTTCGGTGGCGCTCTGGGCCTGGGCCAGGGGCGGGCCGCCCGAGTTGTTCACCAGGACGTCGAGGCGCCCGAACCGCGCGACGGTGGCGGCCACGAGGTCCCGGATGGTCTCGGGCCGGTCGAGGTCGCCGGCGAAGACCAGCACCTCGCGCCCGGTCGCGGCCCGGATCTCGGTGGCCGCCTTCTCCAGGTCGTCCTTGGACCGGCTGCAGATCGCCACCTGCGCGCCCTCCTGCGCGAGCACCTCCGCGCACGCCCGGCCCAGGCCCTTGCTGGCGCCGCCCACGATCGCCACCTTGTCCCGGAGCTCGAGGTCCATGGGGCAGTGTTATACCACAGGGG
>JBGQHJ010000184.1:0-8980 GCA_041497895.1 Methylomirabilia bacterium | reverse complement strand
CGCTTTTAAAGCGCGGGGTGGGGTGGTTCCGCGCGCACTGTGTGTCGGGGGGGGGGGGGGGGGGGGGCCCGCTGGGGGGGGGGGGGGTTCCGGGACCACGGCCCGCTCCGCTTCGATCTTGTCCGGCAGGATTTCCCAACCCGGGCGGTTGCCGGCGTCGCGAAGCTTGGCGGGAACGGGTCCCGGAACCCCCGCACCCCCCGCGGGCCCCCGCCACCCCCCGCCCGGTCTTCTGAGGTTCGAGCCGGCTGCGCGCTCGACCTCCAGCATCGAAGAGGATTGAAGTGCTTTGAAGTGTTTCAAATGCTTCGAAGCGTCTTGGATGCGGCGAGAGTCTGGGCGTGGCGCTGTGGTTACCGCGCGGGTAGGTGGGGTTGCGGGCGGGGGGCGGGGGTCCTCCCCGGAGCCGTGGCTTCTGCGCGTTGCCGAAGGCTCGGACGGTCTGTCTCGTGGCTCCATCGAGTGCCCCCGAGGGTCGCGAGTCAGCGGCTCCGGGGAGGACCCCCGCCCCCCGCCCGCAACTCCACCGGGCCGGCACGTATAGCGAGGGCGCCGCGCCTAGACGGGCTCCGTTGGCCCGGAGGTGATCGCGATGACGAGGGCGCCGGCGGGGCTGGTCACGGTGTGGACGCAGCCGGGCGGGCGGCGGGCGTAGTTGCCCGCGGTGCAGACGCCGGTCTCGTCGGCCACGCTGCCCTCGAGGACGTAAATCTGCTCGTCGCCCACGTGGCGATGGCGCGGGATGACCGCGCCCGGCTCGTAGCGCATCAGGATCGCCTTGTGCCGGCCGTCGGCGTCCTCCCAGAGCGTCTTCCAGAAGACTCCGGGACGGCGCTCGACCCACGGCACGGTGCTCGTGCTCACGAAGAGGCTGACCGGCGGTGTCGTCACGGGAGCGGGTCTCCTTGGTCCGGTGGGGCGGTCGGTAGTCAGCGGCGCGGGGCGACGCCGGCCTCGCGGAGGGCGCGACGGATCGCGTCGCGGAACTCCTCGATGGGCAGCGCGCCCTCGATCTTCTGGCCGTTGACGAAGAACGTGGGGGTGGCGCGAACGCCCGCCGCACGCCCCTCGCCCTGGTCGGCCATCACGTCTTCCTGGAGCCGGGCCGCGTCCAGGCACTCGGTGAAGCGCGGCACGTCGAGGCCCAGCCGCCGCGCGTATCCCACGAGCTCGTCGCGGGCGAACGCGGGCTGCGCGACGAAGAGCAGGTCGTGGTATTCCCAGAACCGGCCCTGGGTGCTCGCGCAGCGTGCCGCCAGCGCGGCCGGCACCGCCAGCTCGTGCGACCGGAGCGGGAAGTCCTTGAAGACGAGACGCACCTGTTCCGGGAACTCGGCGAGCAATCGGCCGAGGACCGGCTGGGCCTCCCGGCAGAACGGGCACTGGAAATCGCTCCACTCGAGGATGGTCACCGGCGCGCCCTCCGGGCCCCGGGTCCGGGCCGGATCGACGGTGGCGCCGGGCACGCCGGGCGCGGCCCCGGCCACCCCGGTCAGCAGGAGCAGGCCCGCCGCGAGGAGCAGGGTGTAGACTCGGGACCGGGCCATGGGATTCATCATCCGGGTGGTGGTGTACTCGCTGGCGCTGCTGCTGATCGTGCACCTGGGCTTGGTGCGGGGGATTGGCCTCGACAGCCTCGCCTCCGCGCTGGTGGCGGGCCTGGTGCTCGGGATCATCAACGGGGTTGTGCGCCCGATCCTGGTCGTGCTCACCTTCCCGATCACGCTCCTCACGCTCGGACTCTTTCTCCTGGTCCTGAACGCTTTCTGTCTGTGGCTGGTTTCGGTCTTCGTCCCCGGCTTCCACGTGACCGGTTTCTGGGCCGCGTTCTGGGGCGCCCTGCTGGTGAGCGTGGTGAGCTGGATCCTGACCGCGCTGATCAGCGACAGCGGGCGGGTGAAGGTCATCAGCCGGCGGGATTAGCTAGGCCGCCCGGTCGCCCTCGATCGACGTGATGATGTAGGTCCCGCTCTTGGCGTCACGCTCCAGGGTCAGGATCTTCTGCTTGGCCGCCTCTTCCAGGAGCTTCGAGAACGTCGAGTAGCCGTAGTAGGACTCGTTGAACGCGGGGTTCTTCCGGATCATGGTCTGCTTCACCATGGACCCCCAGAGCGTGTCCTTGTTCTCGCGCTGCAGCGCCTGGATCGCCTCGATGAGCTGGGCGAAGGCCTCCGCCTTCTTCTCGGGCAGCCCGCGCAGGGAGGTGGTCTTCTTCGACTCGCGGATCAGGTCCTCGTAGAAGATGAACTCGTCGCAGTTGCCGACGAGCAGCTCGGACGAGGACGACTTGACCCCGAGGCCGATCACGTACCGGTCGTTCTCCCGCAGCTTGGAGACCAGCGGGGAGAAGTCGGAGTCCCCCGAGACGAGCGCGAAGCTGTCCACGTGCTGCTTGGCGTAGGCCAGGTCCATCGCGTCGACCACCATCCGGATATCGGCCGAGTTCTTGCCGCTGTAGCGGCTCTGGGGGACGTCGATCAGCTCGATGGCGTGCTCGTGGAAGGGGCGCTTGTACTCCGCGTAGCGGTTCCAGTCCGCGTAGGCCCGCTTGACCATGATCTTGCCCTTCTCGACCAGCCGCTCCAGGACCAGCTTGATCTCGAACTGCTTGTACTGCGCTTCCTTGACCCCGCGGACGATGTTCTCGAAGTCCATGAACATCGCCAGCTTCCGGTCGTCGCTCATGCGTTCCATCCTTCCCGCTGCAGGTTGCCCCGGCGTCGGTGCTGCCGGACGGGCCCATGCCCATCCGCTCGCCGATTCTCATTATAGGCGGCCCCACCCGGGGGTACCGGCCAGATTTCACAGCCGCGTGACATCGCGGGGCCGGGTCCGGCTAGACTCTCCCTGGAGGTGACCATGAGCGCGATCCGAGTGCTTACACTGTGCGCGGCGGTGCTCCTGCTCGCCGCCACCTCGCCGGTGACCGGCCCGGGGGACGCGGCCGGCCGTCAGGTGCGGGTGGGCCAGGCGGCTCCCGAGATCACCGGCGGTCCCTGGATCAACAGCGAGCCCCTCTCGCTCGTGGCCCTGCGGGGGCGGGTGGTGGTGGTGGAGTTCTGGACCTACGGCTGATACAACTGCAAGAACGTGATCCCGCAGTTGCGGGACTGGCACACGCGGTACGGCACCCAGGGGCTCACCATCGTGGGCGTGCACTCCCCGGAGTTCTTCTGGGAGAAGCCGCTCGACCGAGTCACGAGCGCGACCAAGGAGCTGGGCGTCCGCTACCCGGTGGTGCAGGACAACGACTTCGCGATCTGGCGGCGCTACGACAACTGGGCGTGGCCGGCGGCGGTCGTCGTGGACAAGAAGGGCGTGGTGCGGTTCACCCACGTGGGCGAGGGGGCCTACGCCGAGATGGAGCAGCTGATCCAGCGCCTCCTGCTCGAGCCGGCGTGACCCCACCCCGCCTCCCGGTCCTGATCTTCGGCGCGGTCTTCGCCGCGGCACTGGTGCTGGCCGCGCTCGGGTATCTCTCGCTCCGCCGCTGGGAGCAGGCCGCCGAGCGGCAGCTCCGCGAGCAGGCGCGCGACGCGGCGATGATGGCGGCCGAGAAGGTCGAGATGGCGGTGGTGCGCGCCGAGCAGGACGGCATCGCCGACCTGCAGGCGGTCGCGCTCGATCGCGGCTTCGGTCCCGACGCGGTGGAGGCGTGGCGCCGCCGCAACCCGCTCTTCGACGCGGTCTACCTGTGCGCCCGCGACGGGCGCGTGGTCTACCCGGTCCGCTGGTCGCGCGAGGAGGGCCTGGTCATCGCCGCGCTCCGGGCCGAGATCTCGCAGGGGTTCTGGGACCGGGGCGGGAGGCGGCACCTCGACGTGGACGGTCGCGTGGTGCTGGCCACCGTGCTCCACGGCTCGCCGTGGGGGCCGCTCCTCGTCGGGCTCCGCCGCGACGATCGCACGCTGGGCCGCGACGTGGTCGACCGGGCCCTCGCGGCCCCCGAGGGCCGGAGCGCGCTGGTGGTCGTCGACGCGAGCGGCCGCCCGGTGTGGACCTCCCGGCCGCTCGAGAGCGCGGCCCCGGTCATCACGGTTCCCTTCGGCGAGGCGCTGCCCGCGTGGCGCGTGGCCCTCTACGAGCCGGCCGGCCTGGCCCCGCGCGACATGGTCCGCCGGCAGGCCATGAGCTTCATGGCCGCCTTCGCGCTGCTGCTGGCCCTCATCGGCACCGGGCTGGTGGCGACCTACCGGCTCCAGCGCCGCGAATCCGAGATCGCGCGGCTCAAGTCCGACTTCGTGGCCAACGTCTCGCACGACCTCAAGACGCCGCTCTCGCTGATCCGCATGTTCGCCGAGACCCTCGAGATGGACCGCGTGCCCGACGAGGCGCGTCGCCGCGAGTACTACGCGGTGCTCACCCGGGAGAGCGAGCGGCTCAGCCGGCTGATCGACAACGTGCTCGACTTCTCGCGCATCGAGAGCGGGCGTCAGCGCTACGACATCGCGCCGGGCCCGGTGGAGCCGGTCGTCCACGAGGTGATCGAGAGCTTCCGGCACCCCCTGCACCAGCAGGGCTTCGCGGTGGACGTCTCGATCGCTCCCGACCTGCCCGACGTGCGGCTCGACGCGCAGGCGCTCAAGCAGGCGCTCGCCAACCTGCTCGACAACGCCATGAAGTATTCGGGCGACCGGCGGAAGATCCGGGTCGCCGCCCGGCGTGAAGGCGACGGGGTGGCGGTGGAGGTGGCCGACGAGGGGATCGGGATCCCGATCCCCGAGCGCGAGCGAATCTTCGAGAAGTTCTATCGCATCGGACGGAGTGAGACGCAGGGCCGGCGGGGGAGCGGGGTGGGGCTGGCGCTGGTGAGGCACATCGTGGAGGCCCACCGCGGCCGCGTGACGGTGGACGGGGGCCCCGGCGAGGGCAGTCGGTTCACCCTGCACCTGCCCGGGGTGTGAGACCGTGCCGCGCATCCTGATCGTCGACGACGAGCCCGAGATGGTACGCGGGCTGGAGGACAACCTGCGCTTCGAGGGCTACCAGACCGTCGCGGCCCCCGACGGCCGCCGGGGGCTGGCCCTGGCCCTGTCGGAGGCGCCCGACCTGATCCTGCTCGACGTGATGATGCCGGGGATGAGCGGCTGGGATCTCTGCCGCGAGCTCCGGCAGCGCGGGCTCGACATCCCGGTCATCATGCTGACCGCGCGGGGCGAGGAGGTGGACCGGGTGCTCGGGCTCGAGCTCGGAGCGGACGACTACGTCACCAAGCCGTTCAGCCTGCGCGAGCTGATGGCCCGCATCCGTGCGGTGCTCCGCCGGCCCGGCCCGCGGCAGAAGTTCGAGGAGTTCGGGTTCGGCGACGTGCGGGTCCACCTGCGGGCGCGGCAGGCCTTCAAGGGAGGGCAGGAGGTGCGGCTGACCCGCAAGGAGTTCGACCTCCTGCGCTACCTGGTGGAGCACCCGGGCGAGGTCATCACCCGCGACCGGCTCCTCGACGAGGTGTGGGGCTACGAGCGGTTCCCGACCACCCGCACGGTGGACACGCACATCCTGAGATTGCGGCAGAAGTTCGAGGACGATCCGGAGCGGCCGGCGCACATCCTCACCGCGCACGGTCAGGGCTACCGCTTCGTCGCGTGAAAGGAGCGTCACCATGAACGATCCCGCCCAGGAACTGGCCCGGCGCACCCCGCCCGGTCAGGTGCTGACCACGAAGTGGCCGGTGCTCACCTACGGCCTGACCCCACGCTTCGATCCCAAGAAGTGGTCGTTCCGCTGCTTCGGCCTGGTCGAGCAGGAGGTGAGGTGGAGCTGGGAAGAATTCCAGTCCCTACCGCGCGCCCTGGTGACCTGCGACATCCACTGCGTCACGCGCTGGTCGCGGCTCGACAACCGCTTCGAGGGCGTCCACATCCGGGAGATCATGAAGCGGGTGCGCCCGAAGCCCGAGGCGCGGTACGTCATGATCCACGCCGATCCCGACTACACCACGAACCTGCCGCTGGCGGACCTGCTCGACGACGACGTGCTCCTGGCCCTCAAGCACGACGGGCACGATCTCACCCCGGACCACGGCGGGCCGCTGCGGCTGGTGGTCCCCAAGCTCTACTTCTGGAAGAGCGCGAAGTGGGTGCGGGGCTTCGAGCTCCTGGACGTGAACCCGCCCGGCTTCTGGGAGGTCAACGGCTACCACATGCACGCCGATCCCTGGGCCGAGGAGCGCTACTCCGACCAGGAGACCCACGCGATGCAGACGATGCGGGCCGAGGCCGCCCGCCGCCTCCGCGCCCGCTAGACCGGGCCCCGGGGACCGATGTCTCCGTGGCCCGCGAATTCTTCGCGGATGCGGTCCGCTGGTACCTCTGCTAGACTCCGCCGCGGTGAAGCCTTTGATGGAGCGACGCGCGTTCCTGGGGACGGTCGCGGGCGGATTGGTCGCGGTGCCACTCGCGGCCAGGGCGCAGCCGGCGGGGAAGGTGTGGCGGATCGGATACCTCGATCAGGGATCGGCGGCCCGGGACGAACTGTTCTTGAATGCGTTCCGGCAGGGGCTCCGCGAGCGGGGATGGATCGAGGGCCGGAACGTCACCATCGAGGTCCGGTTCGCCCAGGGGAAGACCGATCAGCTGCCCACGCTCGCTGCTGAGCTCGTCCAGCGAAGGGTGGACCTCATCGCCACCTGGACCACGCCGGCCGCTCTCGCGGCCAAGCGGGCCACCGGGACGATCCCCATCGTCATCGGCTTCGTTGCCGATCCGGTGGGGAGTGGGATCGTGGCCAGCCTGTCCCACCCCGGAGGCAACATCACGGGGTGGACGCACCTGGGCGTCGAGCTGCGGGGAAAGTACTTGGAGCTGCTCAAGGAAGCCGTTCCAGAGGCCACTCGCTTCGGTGTCCTCTGGAATCCCACCAATCAAGTACACAAGTCGTCACTGAGAGTCATCGAGGCCGCCGCTCAACGACTGAAGGTGGAGCTTCGCCTGGCCGGCGTGCAAGACCCGAGCGAGCTCGAAAGCACGTTCTCGGCGCTGGCCCGAGAGCGCGTACAGACTCTCGTCGTGTTCCCGGACGGGATGTTTCTCGCTCACATCCCGCTGATCAACGCTCTCGCCGCCCGAAGCCGGCTCCCTACGCTGTACGGCGTCAGGGACTATGTGATGGCCGGGGGTCTGATGTCCTATGGAGCCAATCTGGCCGAGATGCATCGGCAGTTCGGCGCGTCCTTGGCGGACAAGATCCTTAGAGGGGCCAGCCCGGCCGACCTTCCGGTCGCGCAACCGACGAAGCTCGAGCTGCTGATCAACCTCAAGACCGCCAGGATCCTCGGCCTCACGATCCCGCAGTCGCTCCTCGTGCGGGCGGATCAGCTCATC
This sequence comes from Methylomirabilia bacterium, assembly GCA_041497895.1. GTDB lineage: Bacteria > Methylomirabilota > Methylomirabilia > Rokubacteriales > CSP1-6 > CAMLFJ01. The sequence continues at coordinate 1,661 of JBGQHJ010000184.1, read as the reverse complement.
GAGTAGGGCTCCCGAGGAACGCGCGGATCTCCCGCACGAACTCCTCCGGCCGGTCGGCGGGCACGGTGTGGCCCGCGCCCGCGATCTCGACCACGCGCCCGTCGGGCAGCCGCTCCGCCATCTTCTTGGCCACCTCGGGGGCGAGGATGTCGCTCTCGGCGCCACGGACGATCAGGGTCGGGCAGGGGATGCGCGGCAGCGGCTCCCAGAGATCCACCGCGTCGCGCCGACCGTCGCGCATCATGTCGCGCAGCCCCTTGGCGTACTTCCAGGTGAGCTCGCCGTCCGGCAGCCGCTTGAGCCCGTGCCGGACGCGCTCGCGGAGCATACGCACGTCCTGGAGGGGGTTGGCGCGGCGGATGTACTCCACCGCCCACTCGAGGCTTTCGATGCGCTCGGGCGCATTCGCCATCATGTCGCGCACTCGCTGGAGCCCGGCCAGGTTGATGTCGGGGCCGATGTCGATGATCACCAGCCGGTCGAGCCGGGCCGCGTGGTCGCCCGCGTACTTGATCGCGATTCGCCCACCCATCGAGTGCCCGACCAGCGTGAACCTCGAGAGCTGCAGGCTGCCCGCGAACGCGGCCACGTCGTCGGCCATCGCGCCGACGCGATAGTCGTCGTCGGGCGCGGGGTCGCTGTCGCCGTGCCCGCGCTGGTCGAGGGCGAGCACCCGCCGCCCGGGCAGGAGCCGCTCGGCCAGGTGGTCCCACACCCGCGCGTGCCCGGTGATGCCGTGCAGCAGCACCACCGGCGGGGCCTCGGCCGGCCCCCAGTCGAGATAGTGCAGCGTGATGCCGTTGACCTTGACGGTGCGCTCGGTGAAGGACATGACGGGCAGTCTAGTCCCGGGGTGGCCTTCGGTCAATCCGGCGCGGCTTGCCTATCCGGGAGCCCTGACGGTAGAGTGAGCCACCTTCCACCCTGCCCTCTCCCCTCGGGGGAGAGGGAGAGAAGAGAGACCATACATGGCGACGCACGCGATCACGGACGTGGCGATCATTCTCAAGCCCGAGGACGACGTGGCGATCGCCAAGAAGGAGATCCCGGCCGGCACCGTCCTCGAGGACGCGGGCGGCCGCATCGAGGTGCGGCAGGACATCAAGCCGGGCCACAAGGTGGCGCGGCGGGCCCGCCGGACCGGGGAGACGGTGCGCCGCTACGGGCAGCCCATCGGGTTCGCGACCACGGACATCGCGGTCGGCGACCACGTGCACACCCAGAACGTGGCGGTGGGGGATCTCAAGCAGCAGTACGAGGTCGGTACCGACGTGCGGCCGGTGGACTTCTACCCGCCGGATCGGATGCGCTACTTCGACGGCTATCTGCGAGAAGACGGCCGCGTCGGCACCCGCAACTACGTGGCCGTGATCTCGGGGGTGAACTGCTCGGCGAGCGTGAGCCAGTTCGTGAAGGACAGGTTCCGCGACGTCACCCGCGACTATCCGAACATCGACGGGGTGCTCGCGATCACCCACAAGTCGGGCTGCGGCACCAAGCTGTTCGGCGAGGACCACATGGCGCTGCAGCGGGTGCTGGCCGGCTACGCCAAGCACCCGAACATCGCGGCCTACATCCTGATCGGGCTCGGCTGCGAGGTGAACCAGGCCGCGGTCATGGTCGACAAGCAGCGCATGGCCGCGCCCGGGCATCCCGAGCGG
>JBGQHJ010000183.1:0-9081 GCA_041497895.1 Methylomirabilia bacterium | reverse complement strand
CCGAGGACGCGATCCCGGGCATTCGCGCGGATCTGGTCGTGGTGGGCGGCGAGGTCGTGCTCGAGCACCCCTAGCCGCGCGGGGGCTCACCGAACCCCGAGACGCTCCAGTAGATATGCGCCGAGGCCTAGAACGCTCAGGATGACCACCCCGGTCGTCAAGGCTCGATAGCGATCCCAAAGCGCCAACAAGCGGTAGAGCATGCCGCCGTCCTCCCATGCCCGTCTGACGCTCGAGAGTCTGAATCGATGCGGCGGCCGTGCGCTGCAGATCGCAGAGGGAGAGTCTCGACATGAAGCCATTGGGCACCCGACCTCGCCGGACCTCTCCGCCTTGGAGTAAGATGCCGCCCGGGAGGGCCTCACCGATGAAGCGGAGCCTCGACCGGATCCTGACCACCCACACCGGCAGCCTCCCCCGGCCGCCCGACCTGATCCGCACCATGTTCGCCCGGGAAGAAGGGGTCCCGGTCGACGGGCCCGCGCTGGCGGCGCGCATTCGCGCCGCGGTGGCGGAGGTCGTCCGCAAGCAGGTCGACGCCGGGATCACCGTGGTCAACGACGGTGAGGTGAGCAAGCCGAGCTACGCCACCTACGTCAAGGACCGCCTGAGCGGGTTCGACGGCACGAGCCAGGCCCTGCAGTATCGCGACCTGGTGGACTTCCCCGAGATGGCCAAGCGGGTGTTCGGCGATCCCGGCCGCTCGAGACGGAAGACCCCGGCCTGCACCGGCCCGATCGGTGTGCGCGATCCGGCCGCGGCCCGGGCCGACGTGGACAATCTCGAGGCGGCGATCGCCGGGGTCGCGGTGGACGACGTGTTCGTCAGCGCGGCCTCGCCGGGCGTCATCTCCCTCTTCTTCCGAGACGACCACTACGGCAGCCACGAGGCCTACCTCTTCGCCATCGCGGACGCCATGCGGCACGAGTACGAGACGGTGGCGCGGGGCGGCTTCATCCTGCAGCTCGACTGCCCCGACCTGGCGATGGGTCGGCACATCCAATTCGCGGGGCTCGGCCTCGAGGAGTTCCGGAAGATGGCGCGCCTGCACATCGCGGCGCTCGATCACGCGGTGGCCCGCATCCCGCCCGAGCAGCTCCGGATGCATCTCTGCTGGGGCAACTACGAGGGACCGCACCACTACGACGTCCCCCTCGCCGACCTCCTCGACCTCGTGTTCGCGGCGCGGCCCCAGGCGGTGTCGTTCGAGGCGGCCAACCCGCGCCACGCGCACGAGTGGAAGGTCTTCGAGCGGGTGAAGCTGCCGCCGGACAAGATCATCATCCCGGGAGTGCTCGACTCCACGACCAACTTCATCGAGCATCCCGAGCTGGTGGCGGAGCGGATCACCCGCTACGCGCGCCTGGTCGGCCGCGAGAACGTGATCGCGGGGACCGACTGCGGCTTCGGCACCTGGGTCGGGCAGGCCGCGGTGGACCCCGACATCGCCTGGGCCAAGCTCGCGAGCCTCGCCGAGGGCGCCCGCCTGGCCTCGCGCGAGCTCTGGGCGCGTCAGTAGCGCGCCGCCACCACCGGGGCCGAGCGGAACTGCACGCTGATCCGCAGGCCGGCGTGGGCCACCTTCGGCAGGGCATGCTCCCACGTCTGCTGGCAGGTGCCCCCCATCACCAGCAGATCGCCCGCGCCCAGGTGGAGCGCGCGCGAGCGTCCGCCGCCCGCGGGACGCAGCAGGAACCGTCGCCGCGTGCCGAGCGCGACGATCGCCACGATCGCGTCGCCGCGCGCCGGCCCCAGGCGGTCGCCGTGGAAGGCGACGCTGTCCTGGCCGCTGCGGTAGGCGGCGAGCGACACCCGCGGGAGCGGGCGCCGGTACCTCGCGGCGAGCGCCTCCCGCATCTCCGGCAGCAACGGGTGCCCGACCCCGTCGTCCGGCCACGTGGCCACGAGGCGGGGGACGTCGACGACGCGGTCGTACATGCGGCGACGCTGGGCCTGCCAGCGGGTGGTGGTCCAGAGCGCCTCGAGCACCGCCTCGTGCCCCTCGATCCACTCCGGCACGTGGTCGATCCAGGCGCCCGCGCCCAGCTCGGTGCGCTGGAGGCCGGCCAGGGTCGGATCGCACGCGGGCGCCTCGGCGAAGAGCCCCGCCTGGTAGAGCATGGTGGATCCGGGCTGCGCGGCCATCCCCTCCATGCTCTCACGCCGCGGAAGCCTCTTTCCCGCCGGAGCGCGCGAGGATGGTACGATGCGGGCAATCGGCTCAGTACCCGAGGAGGCGCAGGAGCTCTCGATGACGTGGTCTCGTGGATGGATGCAGATCGTCGTGGTGGCCGTGCTCCTCGCCGGCCTCGTCGGCGCGCCTCCCCCGGTGGTGGCGGCCGAGTCGGCGGTCGTCATTCCCGCTCCCGCGGTGGACGACGCCAAGGGGGCGGGACCGCTCCAGACCGCGGTGCTCGCGGGCGGCTGCTTCTGGGGCGTGCAGGGAGTGTACGAGCACGTGCGCGGCGTGCGGAAGGTCCTCTCGGGCTACTCGGGCGGCGACAAGGCGACCGCGGACTACGAGGCGGTCAGCCGCGGCGGCACCGGCCACGCGGAGTCGGTCGAGATCCGCTTCGACCCGAAAGAGATCTCCTACGGGGAGATCCTGCGCATCTACTTCTCGGTGGTGCACGATCCCACCCAGCTCAACCGCCAGGGGCCGGACTCGGGCACCCAGTACCGCTCGAGCATCTTCTACGCGAGCGAGTCGCAGAAGAAGATCGCGCAGGCCTACATCGCGCAGCTGGATCGGGCCAAGGTGTTCGGGCGCCCGATCGTCACCCGGGTCGATCCCCTCAAGGCGTTCTACGGGGCGGAGGACTACCACCAGGACTTCCTGCAGCGGAACCCGGGCCACCCCTACATCGTCATCAACGACCTGCCCAAGATCGAGAACCTGCGGCGAGTCTTTCCCGCGTCCTACCGGGAGCCCCCCATCACGGTGACGGGCAACTAGGGCCTCCCCCGCCGACGTCCGTCCGGCGCGGCTCGCCACGACGGTCGCCAGCTCGGTGGGATCGACCCGCTTGGCAATGTGCATGCGGCAGCCGGCCGAGAGCGTGCGCAGCCGGTCCTCGACGCGGCCGTACGCGGTGAGAGCCACCGCCGGGGTCCTCGAGATCGTGGCGCTCTCTCCGCGTACCGGGCGAGGACGGACGATCGCGGGCGCTAGCTCCGCCCCAGGCTCCGGTCATAGACGAGCCGCGCGGCGGCCACGTCCTCGATCGCGATCCCGACCGACTTGAACACCGTGGTCTCCCCGCCCGGGGCCGGCCGGGTCCCGGCGAAGATCTCCCCGGCTTCGGCGTGGATCCTGGCGCCGGAGAGGATCACGTCGCCCGATTCCTTGAGAACGGCCTCCCGCGAATCGACGACGAGGGTGCTGGCCATGGCCTCGTCGTCCAGCTCTCGCCACGTCGGACGAGGCGAGCCGACCGCGTTCACGTGGGCGCCCCGCTTGAGCCAGGCCCCCCTCAGGATCGGCTCACGAGCGTTCGTCGCGGTCACGACGACATCGGCCCCGCGGACCGCCGACTCGGCGTCGGTGGACACCGCGCCATGCTCGCGGGCGAAGCGCTGAGCGTGCTCGGGGTTGTGGCTCCACACGCGAACCTCGTCGAACGTGCACACGTGAGACAGCGCCTCGAGGTGGGCCTTGGCCTGTACCCCGCTCCCGAGCAGGGCGAGCACGCGGCTACCCGGCGGGGCCAGGTATCGGGTGACGGCCGCGGACACGGCCGCCGTCCGCATCTCGGTGATCAGGCGGCCATCCATGACCGCGAGCGGCTCGCCGGTGTCCGGCCGGCAGAGCAGGATCATCGCGAGGTGGGTGGGAACCGCGGTGCCGGCATTGCCCGGGTAGAAGCTCACGAGCTTGAGCCCCATCGAATCCGGCGCGACCGCGGGCATGATGCCGAGGTAGCGCTTCCCCTCTTCGATCGTCAGCATGTTGCGAACCGGCTGGATCACCTGCCCGGACGAGAACGCGGCGAGCGAGGCCTCCATCGTCCCGATCAGATCGTCCCACCGGAGCAGGCCCCTCACCCGATCCTCGTCGAGGTAGATCACCGTGGGACGGCCTCCGTGGCGCGCGGCACGCCGCCGGTCAGGCGACGAGACGCTCCGGGTGGTGGCGCCGGTCGCGTCGCGCCAGCACGCGGCGGTGCTCGAGGAGCAGGCGCACCGTCTCCTGCAACACGGTGGCCACCGGCACCGCGATGATCATGCCGAGCACGCCGAGGGCGTGGCTGCCGACCACGACCGAGCCGAGGAGCAGCGCGGGGTGGAGGTGCACGCTCCGCCCGATGGTGAAGGGCTGGATGATCGTGTCGTCGAGCACCTTGATGACCAGGAACAGCAGCACCACGCGCCCCACGCCGGCGAGCCCCTGCCCCGGCGTCATCACCACCACGAGCCCGGCGGCGGCGGCCGAGAGCAGCGGCCCCACGAAGGGCACCACGTTGGCGAGGCCGGCGAAGGCGCCGAGCAGGAGCGGATACGGGACGCGCGCCGCCCACAGGCCCAGCGCGGCCAGCGCGCCGACCACGAGGCCATCCAGCACCACGCCACGGATGTAGCGCCCGATGACCCCGTTGAGCTCGCGCCACACCGCCACCGACGTCTCCACGTGCTGCGGAGGCAGCCGGTCCATGGCCACCGCGATGAGCCGGTGCATGTCGCGAAGCAGGAAGAAGGCGAAGAACGGGACCAGGATGACCAGCAGGAACAGGTGTCCCACGTGCTCGAAGAGGTCGCCCGGCTCGCCTGGGCCCCGGTTGAGGACGAAGCGCTGGACCCACGCCCCGCCCTCGGGCAGGAGGCGCCGGAGCGCCGGCGCCGACTCGGCCAGCTCGCGCACCACCGCGTCGAGGCCCACGTCGATCTGCCGCGCCAGCGCGGGCATGCGCTCCATGAGCGCCCCGCCCTCCGCGAGCATGCCCGGCCCCAGCAGGAGACCGCCCACGACCAGCACCGCGATGATACCCGCGAACAGCGCGCCCACCGCCACGCTCCGCCGGATGGCCAGGGCGTCGGCCCACGCGACCGCCGGGCTCAGGAGATAGGCGAGCGCGGCGGCGAGGAACACGGGCAGGATCAGGCCACGGGCCAGCCAGGCGAGCGCCGCGAGCCCGCCCCAGACGAGGAGCCGGCTCGGCGTCACAGCGGGCCGGCCGTCTCCCGGCCCGGTCCCCGCTCGCTCGCGAGCACCGGGCTGCGCCGCGCGTAGATGGCGAGCAGCCGGGAGAGGTTGCGCATCACCACCACCGCGATCCGGGCGTTGCCCTCGATGAGCGCGTCGAAATCGCTCTTGTAGAGGATCAGCAGCCGCCCCGGCGTGACGATGCGTGCGGTGGCCGAGCGCGGGAAATCGTCGATGAGGGCGAGCTCGCCGAAGGCATCGCCGGGGCCGAGCGTGTTCAGGATGTACGGGCCCTGCGGCGTCGCCCGGGTGATCTCCACCGCGCCCTCGACCACGACGAACAGCGCCCGGCCCGGATCACCCTCCTCGAAGACGACCTCGCCCGGGCGATACATCTTCTCGAAGAACCGCGTCGCCAGCCGCGCCAGGAGGCGACGCGGCAGGCCCGTGAAGAGCGGCGAGCCCGCGAGGAAGGGCGCGCGACGCATCTGCTCGGGGTCCGCCGCCCAGCCGAGCCAGCGCGGGAGAGGTTGCTCGAACATTGCGCGCACTATAGCAGAACGCGCCACGCGGGGCGCGCGGCCCCTCCCGGGGAGGGGTCACCAACGAGTGAAGTGAGCCGCGATGCAGAGCCAGCGGCCACCGCGCCGGGCCCAGATGTCGGTATAGCGGCCTTCGCCCACCCCGCCGTCGCGCTTCACGTCCCGGAACCCGGCATGGATCAGGGCGATATCGCCGAGGACCCTGATCCGCACGTCGAGGGCCTCGAGGTTGGACCCCGGGTAGGGCCGTGAGATCCGCGCCAGGAAGCCCGCGCGATCGGAGAGCGACCCGTCCGGATTGGTGCTCAGGTAGTCCTCGGCCAGGTGCTCCTCGTACCATCGGACGTCCGAGAGCTCGGCGGCCCGGACATAGCCTCGGTTCAGCTCCTCCAGGGCTTCCAGGTCTCGTGCGGCGACGGTACCGGTGATGGCGGTGTCCGGCATGGCGTGTCCCTCCGTGGTTGGATTTCGTCCCCCGTCACTCTAGTCGGCGTTCTGGCTTGTACAAAGAGCCAGATTTTCGATAGTCTCAGGTGCCAGATTCCTGGGAGGAGGGAGCGAATGCTGCTGCTGAATCTCCGTGGGGCCAGCGGGCCCCTCTATCGCCGGGTCTACCACGCGATCAAGCAGGGGATCCGCTCGGGTCGGCTGGCGCCCGCCGCGCGCCTGCCGTCGACGCGGGAGCTGGCGGCCGACCTGGGCGTGTCGAGGAACACGGTGATGCTGGCCTACGAGCAGCTCGCCGCCGAAGGCTACGTCGTGAGCCGCGACCGGTCGACGAGCTCGGTGGCGGGGACGGTGCCGTCCCCGATGCCGCCGGCCTCGGCCGGGCCCCGGAGCGCGCGCGTACCCGGGATCTCGGCCTACGCTCGCCGCCTGACCAGGACTGGGGCGGTGCCGGGTCCGGGGTCGGCCGCGGCGCCGCCCGGTCCGCGGTACGACTTCCGCTACGGGCGGCCCGCCGTCGACGAGTTCCCGCGTGAGATCTGGCGGCGCCTCCTGGCGGCCCGGGCGCGACGGACGTCGCGCGATGCGGTCGGCTACGCCTCGCCCCTCGGGTACCCGCCACTGCGGGAGGCGCTGGTCGAGTACCTCCGCCGGGCCCGCGGCGTCTCGTGCGACGCGGGGCAGATCCTGATCGTCAACGGCTCCCAGCAGGCCTTCGACCTCGCGGCGCGGGTCCTGCTCGATCCGGGTGACGCCGTGGTCGTCGAGGAACCGTACTATCCCGGGGCCACCGTGCCGTTCGAGGCGGTCGGAGCCCGGCTCATCCGGGTCCCGGTGGATGCGCACGGGCTGGACCCGACGTGTCTTCCGCCCGCAGGCGCCCGTGCGCGGCTGGCCTACGTGACCCCATGCCACCAGTTCCCGACCGGCGTCATCATGCCGCTCGAGCGGCGCCTGGCCCTGCTCGACTGGGCCTCGCGCGTCGGAGCCTGGATCGTCGAGGACGACTACGTCAGCGAGTTCCGCTACGAAGGGCGCCCGCTCGAAGTCCTCCAGTCCCTGGACCGCGACGGCCGGGTGATCTACGTGGGGACGTTCTCCAAGACGTTGTTCCCGGCGCTCCGCCTGGCCTATGCCGTCGTGCCCCGCCCGCTCGTCCGGCCGTTCGCGGCCGCGAAGTGGGTGACCGACCGGTTCTCGGCCACCCTCGCCCAGGAGGCGGTCACCGATTTCATCACCAGCGGCCAGTTCGAGCGGTATCTCCGCCGTGCCGGCGGCCGGAACGCATCGCGGCGCCGCACCCTGATCGCGGCGCTGCGGCAGCACTTCGGCAGCCGCGTCGAGATCAGCGGCGAGAACACCGGGGTGCACCTCCTGGTCTGGCTCAACGATGTCCGGCCGCGCGACCTCGACACGACCATCGAGCGGGCGCGGCGGGCCGGCGTCGGCATCTACTCCATCGGGCCGTACTACGCCCGGCCGCCGCGTCGGGCCGGCCTGCTCTTCGGCTACGCGTCGCTGACGGAGGCAGAGATCCGGGCCGGGATCCGTCTCCTCGCGGACGTCATCCGCTAGGGGAAGACCCGGCCGCGATCACGGCCGCGGATCGTCCACCGGGATGTAGACCACCGGCGCGGTGTGCTTCTTGTACGCCTTTCGCTCTCCGTTCTCGAGACGCCGGAACGCCTCGGCCGACAGCGACACGGTGCGGGCCGGAAGGGTCGCCGCGAGGTTGACCTCGCTCCCGATCACGTCGAAGCGCTCACCCTGGCCGAACGGGCCCACGACCGCCCGTCCGAAGTGGGCCTTGACGACCACCCGGGAGTCCCAGCCCCGCGCCGCCCACCACGCGTCGATGTCACGCTTGAGCGCGGGTAGCGCCGCCACGCCGGCGCCCGCCCGCTCCTCGGCCCAGACCGCGAGGAAGGCGTCGCCCATGAACTTGACCAGCCGCCCGCCGCTGTCCGCGACGCCGCTCGCCGCGTGCCGGTAGTACCCGTCGAGCAGCTCGGCGAGCGCGCCGGTCGGCGTGGCGCGCGCGTTCACCGTGAACCGCGTGAGGTCCGCGAAGACGATGAGCAGGGCCTGCTCGGTACGGGTGGACGGGACACCAGGGGAGCTCGACATGGCCACCTCCGTCGTCATGTGCGCCGTGTTTCGCCGGTCCTTGTGCCCGGCGGGAGGGACGAAGTGGCGCCGGCCCTTGCGTCCGGCAGCGGCACAAAGTGTAGAGGGAACCCCCGTGGAATTTCAAGGGGTGCGGTCGCGTCATTACGACACCGCCCGGAAGTGTCTACCGCGTGTCGCGGCCCCGGCCCCACCGCGCGAGGTAGGCGGCCGCGCCGAGCAGCGGCACCGCGCCGGCCACGACGAGCGCACCGCCGAGACCCCAGGTCCCCCCGGCGAGGCCGAGCCCCCAGGGCCCGAGGAGCTGCGCCACGTCGGATCCGAGGCCAAACGTGTTGATGGCGGCCCCTCGACCCGCCGGAGGGGCCGCCTCTCCGGCGAGGCCCGGAAGGACCACGAAGGCCACGCCGTACAGCGCGCCGTAGCCCATCGCGAGGGTGAAGAACGCGGGCAAGCCCGAGACGACGCTCATACCGATCAACGTGGCCGCGACCCCGACCAGCGTCGGCATGAGCACCGTACGCCGGCCATAGCGGTCGGCCAGGCGCCCGGCGAACAATCGGCTGGCCACCGCGCCAACTTCCGACCCGACGAAGAGGATGCCGGGATTGCCGACGCCGCGCCCGATCGCCCAGAGGGGCAGGAACGCCGAGAAGCCGGTGTATGGGACCTGGGCACAGAAGTTGAGGAACGCCGGCATCAGTCCTTCGCGACGGAAGTTCGTCCGCAGAGAATACGGATGTGCGCGTCCCAGGGGCCGAAACGTGCTGAACGCCGCGCAGAAGCACGCCCCGCTCAGCAGCGCCACCGAGACGGCGCCGATGG
>JBGQHJ010000182.1:0-9169 GCA_041497895.1 Methylomirabilia bacterium | reverse complement strand
TACCCTAACGCGGGCCTGCCCGACGAGCACGGCCACTACGAAGAGACGGCGGAGAGCCTGGCCCACAAGATGCGCCGCTTCGTGGACGAGGGCTGGGTCAACGCGGTGGGCGGCTGCTGCGGGACTACTCCGGCCCACACTCGCGAGCTGGCCCGCCTGGTGGCGGGACGGAGCCCGCGGGTGCCGGCGGCGGACCGGGCGCCCGCGGTGAGCGGCATCGAGCCGGTCTACCCGAGCGAGGACCTGCGCCCGGTCATCGTGGGCGAGCGGACCAACGTCATCGGCTCGCGGCGCTTCAAGGAGCTGATCGTCGAGGAGAAGTTCGAGGAGGCCTCCGAGATCGGGCGGGCCCAGGTCAAGGGGGGCGCGCAGGTGCTGGACGTCTGCCTCGCCAACCCGGACCGCGACGAGGCCGCCGACATCGACCGCTTCATGGACTTCGTCACCCGCAAGGTCAAGGCGCCGCTGATGATCGACTCCACCGACGCCCGGGTGCTGGAGCTGGCGCTGCGCAAGTGTCAGGGCAAGGCGCTCGTGAACTCGATCAATCTCGAGGACGGGGAGGAGCGGTTCGAGCGGGTGGTGCCGCTGCTCCGCACCTACGGCGGCGCGGTGGTGGTGGGCTGCATCGACGAGGACAAGCAGCAGGGCATGGCGGTGACGCGCCAGCGAAAGCTCGCCATCGCGGAGCGGTCCCACGAGCTCCTCACCGGCAAGTACGGCCTCGCGGAGCGCGATCTGATCTTCGATCCCCTCGTCTTCCCGGTGGGCACCGGCGACGTCAACTACGTGGGCTCCGCGGTGGAGACCATCGAGGGCGTGCGGGCGATCAAGGCGCGCTTCCCCCGATGCAAGACCATCCTCGGCATCTCCAACGTGTCCTTCGGCCTGCCCGCCGCGGGCCGCGAGGTGCTCAACGCGGTCTTCCTCTACGAGTGCACCAAGGCCGGGCTCGACTACGCCATCGTCAACAGCGAGCGGCTCGAGCGCTACGCCTCCATCCCCGAGGCAGAGCGGCGGCTGGCCGAGGACCTGATCTACTGGCGCGGCGCGGATCCGGTGGCGGCCTTCGCGGCCCACTTCCGGGGGCGCACCCGGGCCGCGAAGGATACCGGCGTCCGCCTCCCCCTTGACGAACGGCTCGCCCGCTACATCGTGGAGGGCTCCAAGGAAGGTCTGCTCGACGACCTCGCGCTCAAGCTCAAGGAAGCGAGCGCGCTCGATATCGTCAACGGGCCGCTGATGAGGGGCATGGAGGAGGTGGGCCGCCTCTTCAACGACAACCAGCTCATCGTGGCGGAAGTGCTCCAGTCCGCGGAGGCGATGAAGGCGTCCGTCGCCTACCTCGAGCAGTTCATGGACAAGGACGAGAGCGCGGCGCGCGGCACCATCGTGCTGGCCACCGTGAAGGGCGACGTCCACGACATCGGCAAGAACCTGGTCGAGATCATCCTCAAGAACAACGGCTACCGGATCGTCAACCTCGGCATCAAGGTGCCGCCCGAGGACCTGATCGCCGCGTACCACAGCCACAAGCCCGACGCGATCGGCCTCTCCGGGCTCCTGGTCAAGTCCGCCAAGCAGATGGTCATCACCGCCCAGGACCTGCGGGCGGCGGGGGTCGAGGTTCCTCTCTTCGTGGGAGGCGCGGCGCTGACCCGCAAGTTCACCGCGACCCGGATCGCCCGGGAGTACGGCGGGCTCACGCTCTACGCCAAGGACGCCATGGACGGCCTCGACCTGGCCAACCGGCTCTTCAGCGCCACCACCCGGGACGCGCTCGTCGAACGGCTGCGCGCCGAGCAGGAGTCGCTCCGCGCCGGGGCCGACCGCGCGGAGGCGCCGGCGGCGGCCCCGCCGGCGGCGGGGCCGAGCCGCTCGGCGGTCTCGCGCCGGGTGCCCGTGCCCGCGCCGCCCGATCTCGCGCCGCACCTGCTCCGGGATGTCCCGCTGACCCACGTCTTTCCGTACCTGAACCTCCAGATGCTGCTGGGCCGCCATCTGGGCGTGAAGGGCCCGGTGGCCCGGCTGCTCGAGCAGAGGGACGCCAAGACCGTCGAGGTCTACGAGACCGTGGAGCAGCTCGAGCGGGAGGCGGTGGAGCAGCAACTCCTGCGAGCGAGCGGCCTCTACCGGTTCTACGAGGCGGCCGCCGCGGGCGACGACCTGCTGCTCTTCGAGCGCGGCGCGGAGGTCGCGCGCTTCCGCTTCCCGCGCCAGGCCGCGGGCGAGCGGCTGTGCCTCTCCGACTACGTGCGCGAGCAGGGCAGCGGCGAGAAGGACTACGTCGCGCTCTTCGCGGTCACCTGCGGCGCGGGCGTGCGCGACCTGGCCGAGCGCTGGAAAGAGGACGGCCAGTACCTGCGCTCGCACGCGCTGCAGTCGCTGGCCATCGAGACCGCGGAGGCGTTCGCCGAGATGCTGCACGCCCGGCTGCGGACCCAGTGGGGCTTCCCGGATCCGCCCGGGCTCGCCCTGCAAGACAAGCTGAAGGCGCACTATCGCGGCCTCCGCGTGTCCTTCGGCTATCCGGCCTGCCCGAACCTGGCGGATCAGCGCATCCTGTTCGATCTGCTGCAGCCCGAGCAGGTCGGGCTCACGCTGACCGAGGGCTTCATGATGGACCCCGAGGCCTCGGTCTCCGCGCTCGTCTTCCACCACCCCGAGGCCAAGTACTTCAAGGCCGAGTAGACGGGCGCTCGTCCGCATGCCGAGCCTGCTGCAGGCCCCCGGCGTCAGCCCCCGCTTCCTCGATCTGCTCGCCCCGGAGCCGCTCGGCCGGAGCCGTATCCTCGACGTGGGCTGCGGCGCGGGCCGCCTCGCGCTGGCGCTCGCCCCCGCTGCCCGCTGGGTGGTCGGGCTCGACCGCGAAGGAAACCTGATCCAGGAGGCGCGCCGCCGCGCCTCGACCGCCGGCCTCGCCAACGTCGAGTTCCACGAGTCCGACGTCGAGAGCGCGCCGTACGAGCCCTGGCGGCCCGACCTCGTCACGGCGCACCTCTGCGCCTCGGATACCATCATCGAGCGTGCGGCCTCAGCCCTGCGGCCGGGTGCGTGCCTGGCCATGGTCTCCTTCCACGTGGACCAGTGGAAGGAGACGGGCCGGGTCTCTCGCTTCGCCTACGACGAACCCGGGATGCGTCGCTCCCTGGAAGGGCGGGGGTTCGCGGTCGAGGTGCTCGAGGTGGAGCGGGACGTGCGGCACTTCGCCTCCGTCGAGGAGGGGCTCGCCGCCGCGGTGGGTCTCGAGGATCGGTGGCGGGCCGACGGGCGCTGGTTCCGGTACATCGCCTTCCTCGAATCGGGCGGACGGACGCTGACGCGTAGCCACCTCCTAGTCAAGGCGCGTCGGACGTGACCCTCGCGGCGGCGGCGCTCACCGAGTCGGTCAAGGCGCTCGCCCTCGAGCTGGGCTTCGATCTGGTGGCCGTCGGCGCCGCCGATCCGCCCGAGCACGGCGCGGCCTTCCGGCGCTGGATCGAGGCGGGCCACGCCGGCACCATGGGCTATCTCGAGCGGCGGATCGAGGAGCGGCTCGATCCGCAGCGGGTGCTGCCGGGCGCGCGCGCCGTGGTCTGCGTGGCGCTGAACTACCACCAGGGCGAGGCGACCGATCCCTCCTGGCAGCCCGTGGCCCGCTACGCGTGGGGACGTGACTATCACGACGTGATCGGCCCCCGACTCGAGCGGCTCGCGACCCATCTGGCCGAGGCCGGCGGGGCGCGCAGTCGCGGGTACGTCGATACGGGCCCGGTGCTCGAGCGCGACCTGGCCGCGCGAGCCGGTCTCGGCTGGATCGGCAAGAACACCATGCTGCTCCACCCGCGCCTCGGCTCGTGGTTCTTCATCGGGGTGCTCCTGACCACCGCCGACCTGGCCCACGACGCGCCGCTTTCCGACCGCTGCGGATCCTGCCGGGCCTGCCTCGACGCCTGCCCGACCGGCGCCTTCGCCGCGCCCTACGTGCTCGACGCGCGCCGCTGCATTTCCTACCTCACGATCGAGCACCGCGGTGAGATCGACCCGGCCCTGCACGCGGGGATGACGGGCTGGCAATTCGGCTGCGACGTTTGTCAGGACGTCTGCCCGTGGAACCGGAAGGCCCCGGTGACCCGGGAGGCCGACTTGCATCCACGCGCCGCCTACCCGGGAGCGGCGGCCATTTCAAGGATGGACGACGAGGCCATCCGGCACGGCTTCCAGGGGACGGCGCTCCTTCGAGCCAAGACTTCAGGGCTGAGACGCAACGCTGTGATCTACCTGGAGAACGAGACGTGAGGCTCGACCTCGGGCTCATGACCTTCGACCTGTCGGCGGTGGCCGCCTACGCGGGCCGGGCCGAGGCGCTGGGCTTCGGCGCGATCTGGTCCGCCGAGACCCGCCACGATCCGTTCCTGCCTCTCGCGGTGGCCTCGACCACGACCTCGCGGATCGGCCTCGGCACCGCGATCGCGATCGCCTTCGCGCGCAGCCCCATGATCCTGGCCCACATCGCGTGGGACCTCCAGAAGGCCTCCGGCGGGCGCTTCGTCCTCGGCCTGGGCTCGCAGGTGAAAGCCCACAACGAGCGCCGCTTCTCGGTGGCCTGGGAGCCTCCCGCCCCGCGCATGCGAGAGGTCGTGCTGGCCCTGCGGGCGATCTGGGGCTCCTGGCAGCAGGGGACCCCGCTCGCCTATCACGGCCGCTCCTACCGCTTCGATCTCATGACGCCCTTCTTCAACCCGGGGCCGATCGAGGAGCCGCGCATCCCGGTCTACCTGGCCGGGGTCAATCCCCAGATGTGCCGCGTCGCGGGCGAAGTCGGCGACGGCCTCCACATCCACTCCTTCCACAGCGCGCGCTATCTCCGCGAGTGCGTGCATCCCGCGGTGCAGGAGGGCCTCGCGCGCGCCGGCCGCTCGCGCGCCGACTTCACCTTTCGCGCCTCCACCATGGTGGTGCTGGGCGACACCGAGGAAGAGCGGCGGCGGCGCGCACGCGCCGTGAAGCAGCAGATCGCCTTCTACGCCTCCACGCGCACCTACCAGTCCGTGCTCGCCATCCACGGCCTCGAGGATCTGGCTCCGCGCCTCCACGCCCGATCGCTGGCGGGCGACTGGGAGGGGATGGCCGATCTCATCACCGACGAGATGCTGGATCTCTTCGCGGTGAGCGGCAGCTTCGAGAGCATCGGGGAGCTGATCCGCGAGCGGTATCGCGGTCTCTACGATCGCACGCAGCTCTACCCGTCCTTCCAGCCCTCCCTCGACGATCCCCGCTGGCCCGCGGTCCTCGCCGCCTTCCGGAGCGCGTGAGGGCCTGTGCTACAATCCGACCGCGAGAGGAGATCGGCATGGCCATCCTGAAGGTCGCGCGCCTGGGACACCCCGTGCTTCGGAAGATCGCGGCTCCGGTGCCGGCGAACGAGATCCGCTCGGCGGAGACGCAGGGGCTGATCGACGACATGGTGGAGACCATGCGCGAGTACAACGGGGCCGGGCTGGCCGCCACCCAGATTCACGTGCTCAAGCAGATCTGCGTGATCGAGGTCAACGGCAACCCTCGCTATCCCGACGCTCCCAGCATTCCGCTCACCGTGCTCATCAATCCGGTGGTCACGCCGCTGACCGAGGAGATGGAGAACGGCTGGGAGGGCTGCCTGTCCGTCCCCGACATGCGCGGGGTGGTCCCGCGCTACGGCAGCGTGAGGATCGAGGCCCGCGACCGGGAGGGGGCCCCGATCGACGTGGTGGCCAAGGAGTTCTTCGCCCGGGTGATCCAGCACGAGACCGATCACCTGAACGGCATGGTGTACCTCGATCGCATGCGCGACCTCTCGACGCTCACGCACCTGGCCGAATGGAACAAGTACTGGCTCGGCGTCCAGGAGCAGGACGACTAGGGGCCCTCGGGCGATGACGGTCGTGGCCGTCGTCCGGGACCTCTTCTTCGTCGCCCGTATCCGGGAGACCGCCCGCCTGGTGGGAACCCCGCTCCGCTTCGCCCGCACGCCCGAGGAGATCACCGCCGCCCTGAGCGCGGAGACTCCGGCGCTCGCCATCGTGGACCTCACCACCGGTGGCTGGGACTACGACGCCATCTTCGGCGCCCTCTCCGCCGCCCCCGATCTCCCCGTGCTCGGCTTCACCACCCACGCGCTCGCCCGGGAGACCCAGCCGCTGCACGCGCGCTGCCGACGCGTGGTGACGAAGGAGACGCTGACCCAGGAGCTGCCCGCGCTGCTGCAGCACGGCCTCGCGGCATGACCGCCGCCGAGTTCGTGGCCGGCCTCGACGAGACCAACCGGGCGGTGCTCCGCCGCCTCGAGCCGGACGCCACCCTCAAGCCGGAGGTGAGCGGCGCGCTCAACGTCACCAACCTGCTCAAGGTCGCCCTGAAGAACGAGATCGAGGCCACCGAGATCGCGGCGCGCTGGCTCGTGTCCACCTCCGACGTCGAGGTGAAGATGGCCTTCGCCCGTCAGGCCGGGGACGAGGCCAAGCACTACCGCATGATCGCCGACCGGCTCGGCGAGCTGGGCTTCGACGCGCGCGGCTTCGACCCGCTCGCCCAGGGCTTCGGGCCGCTCTTCAAGTACCTCGACTCGCTCGAGACCACGGTGGAGCGCGTGGCCGCCGGGCAGTTCACCCGGGAGGCCATCGCGGTCGTGAAGAACCGCCAGTTCATCGAGTTCTGCGATCGCGCGGGCGACCGGATCACCGCCACGCTCTACCGTGACGTCATCGAGCCGGACGAGCGCTTCCATCATGAGCTCGGGCGCTCGCTGCTGCTCAAGCTGGCGACGACCCCGGACGCGCAGGAGCTCGCGCGCCGGGCGGCGGCGCGCACCCTGACGCTGGCCGAAGAGCTGCAAGGCGCCGCGCTGCGGACCGCCGGCATCCACCACGCGCCCGGCTGTTGATGGACCCCGACCCCTCGCTGGCCGAGTTCACCGCCGCGGTGGGACGTCCCGACGGCGAGATCCGGCTGGCGCGCGCCGCGCTGCTGATCCCGGCCGCCGAGCGGCCCGACCTCGACGTGGACAAGTACCTGGCGCGGCTCGAGGACCTGGCCGACGCGGCTCTGCCCGCCCGCCGCGCCGCCGACGCCCTCTCGCGCCTGCACCGGCTGCGCGAGTTCCTGTTCGAAGAGCTGGGGTTCGCGGGCGACCGCTCCGACTACTTCGATCCCCGCAACAGCCATCTCAACGAAGTGCTCGACCGGCGGCTCGGCATCCCGATCACGCTCTCGCTCGTCCTGATCGAGGTGGGCCGGCGACTCGGCCTCGAGATGGAGGGAATCGGGCTGCCCGGCCACTTCATCACCGGGGCCCGCATCGCGGGCGAGCACGTGCTCCTCGATCCCTTCAATCGCGGCGCGGTGCTGACGATGGAGGCCTGCGGGCAGGTGGTGAAGCGCGCGCTCGGCCGCCCGGTGCGCCTCCGGCCCGAGCACTTCGCGCCGGTGGACAACCGGCAGTTCCTCACCCGTATGCTCGCCAACCTGAAGGGGATCTACTGGCGGCAGGAAGCGTGGGACAAGGTGGTGCGCGTGATCGACCGCATGCTCGCGCTGAATCCCGCCGCGGGCGGGGAGCGGCGCGACCGCGGCGCGGCCTGGAGCAACATGGGCCGGCTCGAGCGCGGGGTGGCGGACTGGGAGCGCTACCTGACCGAGTTCCCCCACGCGGCCGATCACGAGCAGGTGCGCGGCCAGCTCCGCCGCGTCCGCCAGAAGCTCGCGCAGCTCAACTAGCCGCCTTCCATGCGGGTGCAGGGCGGGACCAACCTCTACGGCTTCTCCGTCGGCATCCTCATGCTCGACACCCGGTTTCCGCGCATCCCGGGCGACATGGGCAACGCGACCACCTTCGACTTCCCGGTGCGCTACCACCGCGTCACCGGGGCCTCGCCGGACCGGGTCGTGCGCCAGGGCCAGCGGGAGCTGCTGCCCGCCTTCGTGGAGGGCGCGCGATTGCTCGAGCGCGAAGGCGTCCGCGCCGTCACCACCAACTGCGGCTTCCTGGCCAAGTTCCAGCCGGAGCTCGCCGCGGCGGTCTCGATCCCCGTCTTCACCTCGAGCCTCATGCTGGTGCCGCTGGTGCAGCGGATGCTCCCGCCCGGCCGCGCGGTTGGCATCCTCACGGTCGACGCCGCGTCGCTCCACGCCGAGCACATGGCGGGCGCGGGCATCTCCCCGGACACCCCGCTCGTGGTGGCCGGGCTCGAGACCGAGAAGGAGTTCACCCGCGTGCTCCTCGACGATCTGCTGACCCTCGACGTGGAGACGGCGCGCCGGGAGCACCTCACGGTGGCGCGGCGGATGGTGGCGGCGCACCCCGAGATCGGCGCGCTCGTGCTCGAGTGCACCAACATGCCGCCCTATCGCGCCGACATCCAGGCCGCCACCGGTCTGCCCGTCTTCGACATCACGACGCTGGTCCGCATGGTGCACGAGGCGGTGCGCCACGGGCTGCCCCCGCGCCCCGCCTGAGCCCGCCGCCCGCGTGAGCCAGACCCCGGACGTCGTCATCGTGGGGGCCGGCATCATCGGCGGCTCGGTGGCCTTCCACCGGCTCGAGCGCGATCCGCGCCTGCGGGTGGTGATGCTCGAGGCACTATCGCTCGACCGCTTTGCCGCGGGACGACTGCGCGCCGAAGCCAACATGTTCTAGGCCATGAAGATCGCCGACCTTCGCGTGGTGCTGGCCGACATCCCGGTGAAGCGCCCGCACAAGATGTCCTTCACCACGCTCGAGGCGGTGAACTTCGTCTTCGTCCGCCTCGAGACCTCCGACGGCCACGTCGGCTGGGGGGAAGCCGCCTGCCTGGGCGGGCCGACGTGGAGCGAGGAGTCGGCCGAATCGGTGGCCGCGACCATCGAGCGCTACATCGCCCCGTGGCTCATCGGCCGCGACCCGACCGCGATCGAGGCGCTGCGGATCGAGATGGCGCGGCGGGTGCAGGGCAATCCCTTCGCGCGCGCGGCGGTCGAGATGGCGCTCTGGGATCTCGCCGGACGGGCGCTGGGCGTACCGGTGCACCGGCTGCTCGGCGGGCGAGTGCGGGATCGGGTGCCGCTGTCGTGGTCGCTCGCGGTGGCGGACCCGCGCGCCGAGATCGAGGAGGCGCAGGCCAAGGTCGCGCTCGGGCACCGCATCTTCAAGATCAAGACCGCCGCGCACCCGGTC
>JBGQHJ010000181.1:0-9214 GCA_041497895.1 Methylomirabilia bacterium | reverse complement strand
TGCGGCACCACCGCGGCCGGGCTCGATCGCCAGTCTCCTCGCCCGACCCACGGACATTCAGCCGTTTGCCGTGCGGGTCGCGTGGCACTCGCCTTGCGTCTGACGGGTTGCAGTGAGGCATCGGGAGGAGGACGCGATGAAGAGACTGGCGACCGTGTTGCTAGGGGTGCTGATCCTTCTCGCCGGGATGGTCGTGCCGAGCGACGCCTGGGCCCACGGCGTCGGGTGGTGGGCCCCGGGACTCTTCCTCGGCGGTCTGGCTCTGGGGACGGCTCTCGCGTACCCGTACTACACCTATCCGTATCCCTATCCGTACCCCTATGCGTATTCGTACCCGGCGCCACTCTACGAGCAGGCTCCCGTCCAGGCGCCGCTGGTCCAGCGCGACGTCTGCTATGCGGAAGGTTGCTATCACCTGTACGGCGACGGCGTGACCCAGGCATGGCAGTGGGTCTGGACGCCGGCCGCTCCGCCGCCGCCGTCCCGCTAGCGGGAGCGCCGCGGCTTCGCCCACAGCCGGAACCCACCCACGAACGCGTTGGCGTTGTCGCCGGCGCGGCAGCCCGGCGGCAATTCTTTCAGCTTCCCGACGTTGCCTCCCCCGAGCACGACGTCGTCGGGCTCGAGGGCCGCGACGAAGCCGGCGACCACGTCGGCCACGTGCCGGCGCCACTTCTTCTTGCCACGCTTGTCCAGGCCGCGCTGCCCGACGTAGTCCTCGTAGGTGCCCTTCTTGTAAGGCAGGTGGCCGAGCTCCATGGGCTCGACGACCCCGTCGACGACGAGCGCGGAGCCGAGGCCGGTGCCGAGCCCGAGGAAGAGCATCTTCCCGCCCTCGTAGCTGCCCAGGGCCTGCATCGCCGCGTCGTTGATGATCCGCACCGGCCGCCCGAACGCGGCGCGATAGTCGAAGCGAACCCATCCTCGTCCCAGGTTGTGCGGCTCCGCCACCGGCCGGCCGTGAACGACGAGCCCCGGGTAGCCGATCGAGACCACGTCGTACTTCCACCCGCGGGTGAGCTTCTCGACCCCGGCGACCATTTGTCGGGGCGTCATCGTGGGGCCGGAGGCGAACTTCCGGGGCTCGCGCTGACCGCTGGCGAGGACCTTCACGTGCGAGCCGCCGACGTCGACGACCAGGATCTTGCCGACGCGCCCGGCGCGCCCCATCTACTGGAGGACCTAGCCGCGGTGCGCGACGCGCGGGGTCATCCGCGCGTTCTGCTCGACGAGCGGGATGGCGTGGCCGAGCCGGTTGATGTCCCGGATGATGTCGAAGATGCTCGATCGGCCCTGATCCTGGGCGGATGCTGGAGATTCGGGCACCGGCTGTCAAGAGCTTTCTCGGGCGGGCGATTGGGCTATCCTGTGGCGATGCAGATCCAGTCGATTCCGGCCCGCCGCGGCGCAGCCGCGCGGGTGGCGAAGGGCCAGCGCGTCAAGGTGATCAACACGCACGGCTCGCAGGTGGTGGACACCTGGGCCTTCAGCGCGAGCGATGTGAGCGAGTGGATGTCGATGGAGTGTAGCCGCGCCTGGTTCATGAAGCTCCGGGCCGTCCTCGGCGACACGTTCCTCACCAACCAGCGCCGGCCGATCCTGACCCTGGTGGAGGACACCTCCGGTGGGGCCCACGACACCCTGATGGCCGCCTGCGACGCCCCGCGCTATCGGCTGCTCGGGGTCGACGGCCACCACGACAACTGCCGCGACAACCTCCACGCCGCGCTCGCCGCCCTCGGCGTCAAGGTCCCGGCCACCCCGTCGCCGCTCAACCTGTTCATGAACATCCCGTGGGCGCCCGACGGCACGCTCGCGTGGGCGGAGCCGGTGTCCACCGCGGGGAGCTACGCGGTGCTGCGCGCCGAGATGGACCTGGTGATCGCGTTCTCCGCCTGCCCGCAAGACGTCCTGCCCATCAACGGCCGCACCGGACGCACCACCGAGGCCCACTTCGTCATCGAGTAGCGGGGCGCGTCGCGGTCAGCGCTCCCGTCGGTCCGCGCCCGGCGCGCCCAGGCCGAGCGCGGACTCCCACGCCTGCTGGGTGGCGATCTCCTGGGTCCACGGGCGCATCAGCGCGCTTGCCCGCGCGTCGCGCGCGTAGCGCTCGAGGGGATAGCGCTTGAGGAGGCCCCGGCCGCCGCAGACGCGGATCGCCTCCTGGGTGACGGTGACCGCCGCCCGCTGCACGGTGACGTGCGCGGCCCGCGCGCGCTGCACCGCGTCCGGCGGGCAGTCGACGCGGGCCTCCGAGATGGCGCGGTAGTAGAGCGCGCGCGTGGCCTCGAGCGTGAAGAGCATCTCCGCCACCGCGTGGCCCTTCACCGCGGCCTCGGTGCGGAGGCCGGGGGAGCCGGCCATCTGCCCGGTCAGGTAGGCGAGCGCGCCGTCGTAGGCGGCCTGCATGAGGCCCAGGAAGGTCGCGCAGAAGGTGAGGGGAGAGAGCTGGGGGAAGGCGTTGTACATGGCGCCGAACGCCCCCGGAGGCAGCACCTCGCCGTCGTCGGGGACGAACACGTCCTGGAGCAGCATGTCGAGGCTGACCGTGCCGCGCATCCCCATCGGGTCCCACTCCCCGGGAAAGGACACGCCGGGCGCGTCCCTGGGCACCTGGAGGTAGAGGGTGCGCTCGATCCAGGGCTCGTCGCCGAGGCGGATCGCGGGGGTGGCGAAGTAGGGGGCGCATCCGGCGAGTGACACGAAGAACTTCCGCCCGTTGACCACGTAGCCCCCGTCCACTTTTCGCGCGGTGGTGCCGAAGCGCCGGCCGCCCATGCTGAGCGCGGTGTCGGTCTGGCCCTGCTCGACCGGCTCGCTGTGGGGCTGCCCGTAGAAGGCGCCCGCCTCGATCACCTCGCGGAACTTGGCAGCGCGGAGTTTCTCGTGGCGATCGCGCGCCGCGGGGACCAGTGCCATGTCGTCCGCGAGCACGCCCATCATCATCATGGTGAGACAGTGCATGTTGAAGGTGAGGGCGGTCGAGGCGTTGCCCTGGGCGAGCTGCTCCGCGACCAGGCAGTAGGTCTCGTAGTCGGCCCCGAGCCCGCCGTAGCGCGCGGGGACGCACAGGCCGAGGAGCCCCGCGCTCCGCAGGTCCGCGTAGTCGTCGAACGGGAATGACGCCTCTCGGTCGTGCCGCTCGGCCCGCGGGGCGAAGCGCTCGCGGGCGAGAGTGCGGGCGAGGACGATCAGCTCTCGCTGACGGGGTGAGGGCTGGAGATCCATGGCCCGACATTGTGTCCCTCATCGGGGCCGCGAGCGCAAGCCCCGGCGGGGCCCGGGTCTCAGGCGTCGATCCGCCGGTCCTCGAGGTCCAGCTCGCGCTCGAGCGCGCGCAGCACGTCGTCGTCGATCGTGCCGTCCGCGCGCAGGCGCAAGAGCGCCTCACGCTCCGAGTCGATGACGGTGCGCTGGATCTCGCGGTGCTCGATGATCTCCCGGTCCTCCTCCCCGGAGCCCGCCGCGTCCCGCTGCCGCTCGACGTGCTCGGAGCGATGCTGGTAGGTGTCGCGCAGCCGGTCTAGCAGGGGGTGGTGGCCGGGCCACACCGGGTAGAGCTGGTCGATCCGTCGCGTGGCGGCCTCGATCATCTGCTGGCGCGCGCTGGCCTCCTCCTCGCGCGCCTCGGGGTCGGTGCCCAGGCGGAGCCGCCGGATCAGCCACGGCAGGCTCAGGCCCTGGCCCAGGAGGGTGAACACGATGACGGTCAGGGTCACGATCAGGAGCGCTTCGCGCGCCGGGAACGGCCCGCCGGCGGGCAGGGTCAGGGGCAGGGCCAGGGCGACTGCGAGGGAGACCACGCCGCGCATGCCGGCCCAGGACAGCACGAGAGCGTGGGCGAGCCGGCGGGGCGGACGCGGCTCGCCGCGCACGAGAGGAGCCAGCAGCTCGGTCGGGAAGATCCAGAGCGCGCGGACCACGACCAGGACCACGCTCACCACGACGCCGATGCCGACCAGCCGGAGCGCGGTGGCGGGGGCGAGCGCGCGCAGGAGGAGCGGCACTTCCAGCCCGGTGATGATGAAGACGACGCCGTTCAGCAGGAAGGAGATCGTCTCCCACACCGCGCGGCCGGTCAGGCGGGCGTCGGGCCCCGCGATGCGCGAGCTACGCCGACCCAGGTAGAGCCCGGCGGCCACCGTCGCGATCACGCCCGAGACGCCGAGCTGCTGGGCGGGGAGGAAGGCGGCGTAGGGCGTCAGGAGCGAGATCGTGATCTCGACCGGGGTGTCCTCGATCCGGGCACGGACCTGCGCGATGATCCAGCCGACCGCCAGCCCGATCGCGGTGCCGCCCAGCATGGCGCGCGCGAACGTCGCGATGCCGGTTGACGTCTTGAAGGGGCCTCCGACCGCGGCCGTGATCGCGATGGCGTAGATCGTCAGCGCGGTGGCGTCGTTCAGGAGGCTCTCGCCCTCGAGGATGGTCACGATCCGTCGCGGCACCGCCAGGCGGGCCGCGATCGCGGTGGCCGCGATCTCGTCGGGTGGCGCGACGATCGCCCCGAGCGCGAGCGCTACCGCCCACGGGACGCCGGGGATCAGGGTGTGCGTCACCGCGGCGGCGGCGAACGCGCTGGCCACGACCAGGCCCACCGCCAGCGAGGCGATCGGGCCGAGGTTCGCGCGCAGGCTGCGGAGCGGGGTGAAGAAGGCCGCGGCGTAGAGCAGCGGGGGCAGGACGAGGAGGAAGATGAGGTCTGGATCGATCTCGACGCGCGGCAAGCCGGGCACGAGGCCCAGCAGGAGCCCGCCGATGACGAGGAAGATCGGGTAGGCGATGCCGAGCCGCCGCGCGATCGTGACGAGGGCGGCTACCGCGATGAGCAGAGCCAGGACGAGCTGGGCGCTCTGCATGGCCACCGCAGCCTAGCACAGGGTCCCGGCGCTCGACGGCGATGCTATGCTTCGGACACCATGGCGGATCCGACCGAGCGCCCGGACCCGATGTTCCCGAAGTTGACCGCGGCACAGCTCGGGCGCTTGCTCCCGGTCGGACGGCGGCGCCGGTTCGCGGCCGGCGAGATGGTCTACGAGCGCGGCTCGACCAAGCGCGCCTTCTACGTGCTGCTGGAGGGGCGCGTCGAGATCGCCAGCCCGTCGCAGGTGGGGGAGGAGCGCCTCACCATCCACGGGGCCGGTGAGTTCACCGGCGAGGTGGACATGATCTCGGGGCGGCAGAGCCTGGTCGGCGCGCGTGCCCTGGAGGGGAGCGAGCTGCTCGAGATCGATCTGCCCGACCTCCGGCACCTCGTGCAGACGGACGCCGAGCTGAGCGAGCTGTTCCTGCGCGCCTTCGTCCTGCGGCGGGCGCACCTCATCGCCAACACCCTGGGCGGCGTGGTGCTGGTCGGCTCGGGCCACTCGGCGGATACCCTGCGCCTCAAGGCCTTCCTGGTGCGCAACGGGCATCCGCACGTCTACCTCGACGTCGATCGGGACACGGGGGTGGAGGCGCTGCTCGAGCACTTCCGGATCGGCCTCGCGGAGATTCCGGTGATGATGTGCCGCGACCGCGACCGGGCGTTGCGCAATCCGAGCAACGCGGAGGTGGCGACCGCGCTCGGCTTCAACCGCACGCTCGACGAGGGACACGTGCACGACCTCGTCGTGGTGGGTGCGGGGCCCTCCGGCCTGGCCGCGGCGGTCTACGGGGCCTCCGAGGGGCTCGACGTGCTGGTCTTGGAGAGCAGCGCCCCCGGCGGCCAGGCGGGCTCGAGCTCCCGCATCGAGAACTACCTGGGCTTCCCCATGGGCATCTCCGGCCAGGAGCTGGCGGGCCGCGCGTTCCTGCAGGCCGAGAAGTTCGGCGCGAATCTCGCGGTGGCCCGGGTCGCGGCGAGCCTGGCGTGCGCGGACCGGCGGCTGCGCATCACGTGCGCCGACGGCGGGACGGTGCAGGCCCACGCGGTCGTGGTGGCCACCGGCGCGGCCTACCGCAAGCTCACCGTCCCCGACCTGGCGCGCTTCGAGGGGGTCGGGGTCTACTACGGCGCGACGCGGGTGGAGGCGCAGCTCTGCGACGGCGAGGAGATCGTGGTGGTGGGCGGCGGCAACTCGGCCGGGCAGGCCGCGATGTTCCTGTCCGGCGTCGCGCGCCACGTGCACCTGCTGGTGCGGGGGGCCGGGCTGGCCGACAGCATGTCCCGCTACCTCATCCGCCGCATCGAGGAGAGCCCGTCGATCACGCTGCGCCCCCACACCCAGATCGAGGCACTGGAAGGCGACGGGCGCCTGCAGCGCGTCTGGTGGCGGAGCGGGCAGACGGCCGAGCGTGAGAGCCGCGACATCCGCCACGTCTTCTCCATGACCGGCGCCGACGCGAACACCGGGTGGCTCGGCGGCTGCCTGGCCCTCGACCCGCAGCGCTTCGTCAAGACCGGTGCGGACGTCGCGCCCGAGGAGCTCGAGACCGCGCAGTGGCCGCTGAGGCGCCGGCCCTATCAGTTCGAGACCA
Organism: Methylomirabilia bacterium; assembly: GCA_041497895.1. GTDB lineage: Bacteria > Methylomirabilota > Methylomirabilia > Rokubacteriales > CSP1-6 > CAMLFJ01. The sequence goes on along the minus strand of JBGQHJ010000181.1, from coordinate 2,755 downwards.
GCCTGCCCCGGGTGTTCGCGGTCGGCGACGTCAGGTCGGGGAGCATGAAGCGCGTCGCGTCCGCGGTGGGCGAGGGCTCGGCCGCGGTCCAGCTCGTGCACCGGGTCCTGGCCGAGTGACGGGCCGGGGACGCGGTGTTGACCCACGAGGGTGTCGTCCGGTGGTGGCTCGCGCTGCCCACGTGCGTTCTGGGGGTGCTATCCGGCGACATGGTGCTCTACTGGGTCGGCCGGTACTGGGGTGAGCAGGTCCTCGGCTGGCGCCTGGTCCGCCTGGTCCTGACGCCCGCGCGGGAGGAGTGGCTGAAGGCCGCGTATCGACGACACGCGTTGAAGACCGTCGTCACGGCGCGGCACGTCATGGGACTTCGCGCCGCCGCGTTCCTGACCGCGGGAAGTGCGGGGGTCCCGTTCTGGAAGTTCGTGATGGCGGACGCGGGCGCCGCCCTGTTCAGCGTGCCGCTGGTGTTCGGGTTGACCTACTTCTTCGCGGAGCAGATCAAGGCCATCGCCGCCGACGTGCACCGGGCCGAGCGCTGGCTCGGACTCGCCGGCCTCCTGGCGCTGGCGGTGGTGCTGATCGTCGGTGGGTGTCGCTGGTATCGTCGCGTCGGCAAGGAGCATCTGGCGGAGGGCCCGGCCAGGGGGGGACACTCGCCACCGCCTTGAGCGCCCGGGGACCGATCGTGGACCCCTTCTACGCCGTCGTGAGGATGATCGCGCGGTTCTGGATCTGGTTTTTCTTCGACCGCGTCGAGGTCCGACATCCCGAGCGAGTCCCGCGGACGGGTCCGGTGCTCCTCTGTATCAATCATCCGAACAACCTGATCGACTCGCTGCTCGTGGGGGCGGTGCTCCCGCGGAAGGTGCACTACCTCGCGACCGCCGCGCTCTTCCGCAGCCGGCTCATCGCGCGCTTCCTCGTTGCCCTGGGGGTGATTCCCATCTACCAGAAGGCGGACGACCCGGACATGACGGGTCGCAACGTGGAGATGTTCACCGCGTGTGAGGAAGCGTTCGACCGCGGGCGACTGATCGCCATGTACCCCGAAGGCGCCACCCATTCCGAGGCGCACCTGCGGCGGATCAAGACCGGCGCGGCACGGATCGCGCTCGGCTACGAGGCGCACGCCCCGGGGCGCCTCACCGTCGTGCCGGTGGGGCTCAGCTTCGAGGCCCGCAGGAGGTTCCGCGGGCGCGTGCTGGTCTCGGTCGGAGAGCCGGTCGGCATCTCGTTGTACCTCGCCGGCTACCACGGGGAGCCCGCGAAGGCGCTCCATGCGCTGACGACCGCGATCCAGGCGGCCATGGCCCACGAGGTGGTCGATGTCGAGCGCATCGACACGGCGACGCTCGTGCGCGCCGTGGAGGTGCTCTATCGTGGCGAGGTCGAGCGTGAGCTGTGGGGCAAGCTCGAGATCGCGGGCCGGCCGATCCATCCGTTCCCGACTTCCGCCTCGATCGCGGACGTGGTCGAGCACTTCCGCAAGCTGGATCCCCGGCGGATCGAGCGACTCTGGCAGCGGATTCTCGGGTACCAGGCCGGTTTCGCCGCCTACCGGCTCCGTGACGAGGCGGTGCGAAGCGGCCTCGAGCGGGCGGCGGAGCCGCTGCGGGTCGCCCGATCGTGGCAGACGATCATGGGATGGCCCCTCTTCGTGTACGGGGCGACGGTGAACTTTCTCCCGTACTACCTGCCCGGCTGGCTCGCGGGGCGGACGTCACGGCGCCCGACGGACTACGCGACGACGCGGCTCCTGGCGAGCGTCGTGGCATTCCCGTTCTTCTGGGCGCTCGAGACGTTACTCGTCGCGTGGGTGGCCGGTCTTCGCTGGGCGCCTGCCTTCTTCCTCTCGCTCCCGCTCGGGGGACTGGTCGCGTATCGATATCTCGTCGGCACCGGGCGATTGCGCCACCAGCTCCGGTTCGGCGCGCTCCTGCTCACCCGCGCGCAGGAAGCGAGGCGCCTTCTCGCCGAGCGGCGCGAGATCCTCGATGAGCTCGACCGGGCCGGGCGCGACTATCCAGGGTGGGTGAGCGGATCGAGGGCTTGACGCTCGCTACGCGATCAGCTTCGCGATCGCAAACGCCGCCGCGGCCGCCAGCCCTCCCACCACCGCCGTCTGCCAGGAGCTGCGGAACGGCCTCTTGCCGGTGAACGTGCCCTTCACGTACCCGAAGACCAGCAGCGCGAGGACGGTTACCAGGACGGAGACGAGGAGCGCGGTCCCCATGCTGCGCAGGACGAAGTACGGGGCCAGCGGCACGAGGCCGCCGACGATGTAGGAGCCCGAGATCGTGAGGGCGCTCGTGCGAGCCCGCGCCGGATCCGGCTTGTCCAGTCCCAGCTCGAACTTCATCATGAAGTCGACCCAGCGGCGACGGTCGCTCCGGATGGCGTGGGCGACGGTGGCGACCGTCGTCTCGGGCAGCCCGTAGGAGCGGAAGATGCTCGCCACCTCTTCCATCTCGATCTCGGGCACGTCGAACGTCTCACGCCGCTCTCGCCCGTACTCCGAGGCATAGTGCTCGGCGTCGGTCCGGGCCGCGAGATAGCCGCCGAGGCCCATCGCGATCGCCCCGGCCGCGACCTCGGCCAGCCCGGCGGTGATCACGACGTTGGTCGACTGCACCACGCCGGAGAGGCCGGCGGCCAGGGCAAAGGGCACGGTCAAGCCGTCCGACATGCCGATGACGATGTCCCGGATCGTCTCCGAGGAGGTGAAGTGCTTCTCGACGTGCGGTGTCTGTGGCAT
>JBGQHJ010000180.1:0-9311 GCA_041497895.1 Methylomirabilia bacterium | reverse complement strand
CCTCCTCGCGCACCGCCTCCACCATGTCGTGGATGTAGCCCCGGAAGGTGCGCAGCCAGTCCCGGCCCGCCGGGTTGCCGTGGCCCATGACGATCGTGTCGAAGTCGAGCTCGGCCAGGCGGTCGATGGTGGTGACCCACTCCTCCGGGTAGCCGTCGCCCATGTACGGGGTCCAGCCGATGACCGCGTCACCGGTGACGACGGTGCGCTCCTTCGGCAGGTAGACGAAGACGTCGCCCTCGGTGTGGGCGCGCCCCAGGTAGAGCAGGTGGATCTCCCGGTCGCGGCGGTAGAGCTTAATGGTCCGCTCGAACGCCATCGTGGGCAGCGCGGGCTTGAGCGCGCGCACCTCGGCCAGGTACGACTCGGCGAGGCGGAGATCGGCCTGGAGCCTGGCCCGCTGCTCCGGGGTGCCGGCCGCGGCCAGCTCGGCGCGGAGTCGGGCCACCTCCGCGGGGATCTGCCGCACGTGGTCCTGGATGCGCTTGAGGCCCTTGCGCACCATCGCCTCGCGGGTGAGCTGGTTCGTGATGATCTCGGCGCCGGGGTAGGCGGCCGGGTAGACCTCGTTGCCGTGCCAGTGGTCCCAGTGGAAGTGGGTGTTGACCACGAAGCGGACCGGCTTGGTGGTGATCTCCCGCAGCCGGTCGACGATCACGCGGGCGGCCGAGGGCTTGGAATGGGTGTCGACGATCACCACCCCGTCGTCGCTCTCGATGATGGCGGTGTTGGAGTTGACCTTGTAGGCGGGGGCGGCCACCGCGACGTGGACGCCGTCGGCCACCCGCCGGAGATCGAAGCGCGCGTCGCCCGCCGCGGGGCCCTCGTGAGCGCAGCAGTCCATTTGTGTGGTCTCCTAGCGCCCGATACTATGCGATGGCGAGCACGCGCTCAACCATCCCGAGGAGGCGAGCCATGGCGACGACGCGGACCGAGAAGGACACGATGGGCACGATCGAGGTACCGGCCGACCGCTACTGGGGCGCCCAGACCCAGCGATCGCTCGAGCACTTCCGCATCGGGAGCGACCGGTTCCCGCGCGAGATCATCCGTGCGCTCGGCCTCCTCAAGAAGGCGTGCGCGCTCGTGAACCGCGAGCTCGGTCTCCTCCCCGAGGACAAGGCGCGCGCGATCGGCCAGGCGGCCGACGAGGTGATCGAGGGCCGCCTCGACGAGCACTTCCCGCTCTCGGTCTGGCAGACCGGCAGCGGCACCCAGACCAACATGAACGCCAACGAGGTGATCGCCAACCGGGCCATCGAGCTCCTGGGCGGACGGCTCGGCTCCCAGCAGCCGGTGCACCCCAACGACGACGTCAACCGCAGCCAGTCTTCCAACGATACCTTTCCGACCGCCATGCACATCGCGGTGGTGGAGCAGATCGAGGGGCGGCTCGTCCCCGCGGTGACGCGGCTGCGCGACACCCTCCGGGCCAAGTCACGGGCTTTCGCCGACGTCGTCAAGATCGGGCGCACCCATCTTCAAGACGCGGTGCCGCTCACACTCGGCCAGGAGATCTCCGGCTGGGTGAGCCAGCTCGACCGCGCCCTCGGCCACGTCCGCGCGGTGTTGCCGGGGCTCCACGAGCTGGCGCTCGGGGGCACCGCGGTCGGCACCGGGCTCAACGCCCCGCGCGGCTTCGGCGAGCGAGCGGCGCGGGTGATCGCGGACCTGACCGGGCACCCCTTCGTGTCGGCGCCCAACAAGTTCGAGGCGCTCGCCGCCCACGACGCGCTGGTCGGCGCGCACGGCGCGCTACGGGCCCTCGCCGCGGCCCTCACCAAGATCGCCAACGACGTGCGATGGCTCGCCTCCGGGCCCCGCTGCGGGATCGGCGAGCTCCGGATCCCCGAGAACGAGCCCGGGAGCTCGATCATGCCCGGCAAGGTGAACCCGACCCAGTGCGAGGCGCTCACGATGGTCTGTGCCCAGGTGATGGGCAACGACGTCGCGGTGGGGGTCGGGGGCGCCTCCGGCAACTTCGAGCTGAACGTCTACAAGCCGCTCATCGTGCACAACGTGCTGAACTCGGTGCGGCTGCTTGCGGACGCGTGCGCGTCGTTCGACACCCACTGCGCGCACGGCATCGAGCCCGATCGCGAGCGCATCCGCGATCTGGTCGAGCGCTCGCTCATGCTGGTGACCGCGCTCGCCCCGCGCCTGGGCTACGACCGGGCGGCCAAGATCGCCAAGACCGCGCACGCCGAGGGGCTCACCCTGAAGGAGACCGCGGTGAAGCTCGGATACCTGACCGCCGAGGAGTTCGACCGGGAGGTCCGCCCGGAGTCGATGGTGGGGGAGCAGGCCGCGGACGGCGCGACGCGGGTCGAGGGCTGACGCGCGGGGAGCGCCCGCTCAGCGGGCGGTCGTGACGGCGGCGGCCCGCGGGTCGGTCATCTTGGCCAGGACCTCGCGGAGCGTGCCCAGCCGGATCGGCTTCTTCACCACCAGGTCCACGCCCTCCGGCTTCTCGCCCGCCGCGTTCATCAGGTCGCCGAAGCCGGTGAGGAGGACCACCGGGGTGGCCGGGGAGGCTTCCTTGACCATGGCCGCGAGCTGGTCGCCGCCGACCTCGGGCATGGCCCGGTCGGTGATGACCACCGAGAACTGGCCCGCCCCCGCCTTGAACTTCTCGAAGCCGTCACGCCCGTTGACCGCGGTCTGGACGGTGTGGCCGTCTCCGGTGAGGTACTCGGTGAGCACGTCCCGAGCGATCGGCTCGTCGTCGACGACCAGCACGTGGAGCGGGCCGCTGGGCGCCTGCGTGCGCTGCTGTACCTCCCGTGCCTGGCTGGCGTCGGCGGGCAGGAGGACGATGAAGGTGGTGCCCTTCCCGACGGTGCTCTCGATGTCCAGGGTGCCCCGGTGGCGCTTGACGATGCCGAACACCATCGGGAGGCCGAGACCGGTGCCGCGCTCGCCCTTGGTGGAGAAGAACGGCTCGAGGCAGCGACGGCGGACCTCCTCGGTCATCCCGGTGCCGGTGTCGCTGACCTCGAGGAAGACCTGCGGCACCGGCGGGGTCGTGCGCGGCTCCTCGCCGGGCGCCTCGCGCATGCCGGTCCGGATGCGGATCGTGCCGCCCTCCGGCATCGCGTCGACCGCGTTGAAGATGAGGTTGGTCAGGAGCTCGCGCAGCTCGGACTCGCTGCCCAGGATCTTGGGGATCGGCCGCATGTCGGCCTCGACCAGGATCGTCCGGCCGCTGCCGAGGGCCTCGTCGCGCCACCGAGGACGGGTGAGGGCCACCGCCTGCTCGACCATCTGGTTCAGCGAGAGCGGGCGATAGGTCTCGCCCTCCTCGCGCTTGCGGTAGAACTCCCGCAGGCGGCTCACTACGCTGGCCGCGTCCTCCACTCCGGTCATGATCAGCTTCAGGTACTTGGTGGCCTTGGCGGTGTCCTGGAGGATCTCCTGGTGCTCGAGCAGCATCTCGGCGTAGCCGGAGATGGGCACCAGCGCGTTGTTGAAGTCGTGGGCGAGACCGCTCGCCATCTTGCCGACCGCGTTCAGCCGCTCCTGCTCGATGATGTGCCGCTGCGTGCGGTGCAGCTCGATCGCCACCGCGGCCTGCTTGGCGATGCCGTCGGCCAGCCGCAGGTCGTCCATCGTGAAGGCGTGGGCCTCGCGGACCCAGGCGATCGCGAAGATGCCGAGCAGCTCGTCGCTGACCTGGACCGGCTGGACCAGGAGCGAGGTGTGGGGCATCAGGTTGAGCGCCGGCTGGTTGAAGCGCGGGTCGGTCTTGCTGTTGCTCGACTGCAGCGCGGTACGCAGGCGCTTGACCAGGTCGATGAGCGGATCGTCGGGGGCCAGGGGCAGGCCGGAGAGGGGCTCGCGCAGGTCGCGCGGCACGTGGTAGCCGGCCAGGGGGATGAAGCGGTCCCCGCCGCGCGTCACGCACCAGGCGACGCCCGCGTCGGCGCCCAGGATGCGGACCATCTCCCGGGTCGTCCGGCGGATGGCCTCGGTGAGATCGGGAGCGGAGCCGATCGCCTGGCTGACCGCCAGAAGCGTCTCGGTCTGCTGCAGGCGCTGCTGGATCTCGTCGTACAGGCGCGCCTTCTCGAGCGCGACCGCGGCCTGGGCGGCCAGCGTGGTGGCCAGGCGGATCTCCTCGTCCGTGAACACGTGGAGCGTCTTCAGGTGGTCCAGGATGAGGACGCCGGCGGTGCGGCCCTGGTGGATTAGGGGTACCACCAGCGCGGACTTGGCCTGGAAGAGGCCGACCCAGCCCTGGGGCACCCGCGGGTCGCTGCCGGGGTCGGAGATCACCACCGGCTCCTGGCGGCGGACCGCCTCCAGGAGGAAAGGCGGCATCTCCTCGAGGGCCAGGGCCCGCAGGGACTCGGCCCCGTCCCCGCTGGTGGCCGCGGTGCTCTGGTCGGCGAGCTGCGAGCTGACCGGCACCATGAGCTGTCCCGACTTGTCGCGCAGGAAGATCGAGCAGCGGTCGACGCGGCAGGCGCGCGCGGCTCCGTGGGCGATGACCTCGAACAGCTGCTTCTGCTCGAGCGCGGAGCCGATGGCCTCAGTCACCTCGAGCATCCGGTCCGTCTCCTCGGCGCGCTGCTTGACCGCCTTGAGCGCCTCCCGGAGCTGCTCGGTGGTCCGCTGCAGCTCCTGGGTGCGATGGGCCGAGCGCTGCGCCGTCGAGCTCGCCTCCGCCCGGACCCGGCGATGGCTTCGCCAGGCCGCGGGCAGCAGGATCACGCAAAGGATGCCGCCTGCGGCGAAGGCGATGATCCAGGCGACCTGGCCCCAGCGCTCCAGGGCCGCGTCCATCCGGAGCGGCACCTGGGAGAGCTCGACCACCCCGACCACGCGCGCCACGCCCGGGCTGTAGACCGGCACGTACAGGTCGGCCACGTTGGGCGCGACGAAGTTCTCGGCCGTCGCGGTCGGTGGCGCCAGCGCGGTGAAGCGAACGGCCACCCGGCCCGCGAGGGCGTCGCGCAGCTCCTGGCCGTCGGAGTGCTGCCCGGTCGCGCCGGACTGCACCGCCCACACCACGTTGCCCTGGGGATCCCACACCTTGATCTGCACGACGCCCGGCAGCTCGCGTACGAAGCGCGCGCTCTCGTCGGCCCAGCGCTTGGGGCTGCGCGCGCCCTGGCCGGCCAGCAGCTCCGGCAGGCCGCTGCGGTCCACCGCCCGCTGGGCGATCGCCGCGGTCTCGGTCCATTCCGGCTCCGAGACCACCACGTCGAGGAGCCAGCTGGTCCCGAGGCCGAGGGCTCCGGTGAACACCACGATCCCGGCGAGGCGGATGAGGAGGGTGCGGAACAGCCCGCGAAGCGCTACCCAAGACATGAGGGGCTCCCGTGCCGATCGTCGGCGTCGAGGCTCGACAGCAGCTCGGGCAGGCGGTCGGCGGAGACCGGCCGCGCGAAGTAATAGCCCTGGCCCTGGTCGCAGCCGAGGGCGCGCAGCTGGAAGAGCTGCTCGGCGGTCTCCACGCCTTCCGCGGTCACCACGATGCCCAGGCTGCGGGCGAGGGCGACCACCGCGCGGACGATGGCGGTGTCTTCGGTGTCCGTGCCCACTCCCTTGACGAGGGAGCGGTCGATCTTCAGGCCGTCCACCGGCAGGCGCTTGAGATAGGAGAGCGAGGCGTATCCGGTGCCGAAGTCGTCGATGGCGAGCCGCACCCCGATGCCCTTGAGCGCCTCGAGCCGGTGCAGCATCCGCGGGTCGTCGCGCATGAGCACCGCCTCGCTGACCTCGAGCTGGAGCCGGGCCGGCTGCAGCCCGGTCTCGCGCAGGATGGTGCCGATCTCATCGGGCAGCGTGTCGCGCTCGAACTGGCTCGCCGAGAGGTTGACGCCCACCACCAGCGGCGGCGTCCCCGAGCCGTCGCCCTGCCAGGACCGAGTCTGGCGGCAGGCCTCGCGTAGGACCCACTGGCCCATCGGCACCATCAGCCCGCTTTCCTCGGAGAGCGCGATGAAGTCGGCCGGGAGCAGGGCGCCGCGCCGCCGGTGATCCCAGCGGATGAGGGCCTCGACCTCGACGGGTCGGAGGGTCGCCAGCGTGACGACCGGCTGGTAGCGCAGGGTCAGCTCCTGGCGGGCGCCCGCGGTGCGGAGATCCGACTGCAGATCCAGCCGCTCGCGGGTCGACACGCTGAGGCCCGGCTGGTAGAGCTCGTAGCGGCCGCGGCCCTCGGCCTTGGCCTGGTACATCGCGAGATCGGCGTTGTGGAGGACCTCGTCGGGCTGCATGGAGCCGCCCGCGGTCAGGGCGATGCCGATGCTGGCCGAGATCAGCACGTCGCGGCCCTCCACCACGAACGGACGCTGGATCTCCGCGGAGACCCGCTCGGCCACCGCGGTGGCGCCGGCCAGATCGGCGGTGTCTTCCAGGAGCAGCCCGAACTCGTCGCCGCCCAGGCGGGCCACCGTGTCCTCGGGGCGGAGGCAAGCGGCGATGCGGTGGCCGACCTCCACCAGGAGGCGATCGCCGACCTCGTGCCCGAGCGTCTCGTTCAGGATCTTGAACCGGTCGAGGTCGAGGAACAGCACCGCCAGGTTCGTGCCCGCGCGCTCGGCGCGCGTGAGGGCGTGCGTGAGACGGTCCATGAAGAGCGCCCGGTTGGGCAGCCCGGTCAACGAGTCGCGGAAGGCCTCGCGGATGAGCTGGTCGAGGCGGCGGGGGAATTCGTTGATCTCCTGCGACTGCTGCTCGATGGTCGCGAGCATGCGCGCGAAGGAGCTCATGAGGGTGCCGATCTCGTCCTTCCGGCCGGACTCGACGGGCAGGTGCGGGTTCTCCTCGTTGCTGAGCTGCGCCGCGCGCGACAGCGCGGTGGCGATGTCCCAGACCACGAAGGCGCCGCCCGCCATCAGGATCGCGGTGAACACCAGGAGGGCCGGGATGCTGATCGCGTCGGCCAGGCCCGCGAGCGGCCCCAGCAGCTCGCGCACCGGAGCGCTGAACGCGTAGGTCAGCAGCATCAGCGGGAGGAGGGAGCAGAGGGTGAGGGCGAAGATCACCTTGCGCCGGACCTGCAGGCCGGCGAAGGCCACCTCGCGATTGATCGGTCCCTGGGGCATCTAGGGGCTCCAAGGGGTGACCAATCGAGCAAGAGCAGTGCCACGGGGTGGGGGGCCTAAGCCGCTGATAACACGAGGCCGTCCCTGCCGCCCGAGCGGGCCCTTCGGAGGCGCGCGCGGCCCGGCTTACAAATTGTCGAGGAAAGCGACGATTTTCGTCTACGGCGCCTTCCAGACCATGTTGCCGTCCCGGTCGGAAAGCTGAAGGCTCGGGGCGAGCGTGGGACTGGTGGCGAGGGAGACCTGCGGCTTGGGCGATTCGTTGCCCAGCCCGAGGCTCGAGCCGCTCGGGGCGGCGACCAGCCAGCCGCGCTGACCACGGGTGCTGACCGAGAGCTGACCGTTGTCACCGTTGGCGGCGAGCTGGGCCTGGACCCCGCCGCGGGTGACCGACAGCGCGGCCGACTGGCCGGGCACCACGGTGAGATCGGCGGTGGTGCTGTTGTCGCGGTCGGTGAGGGACACGCGCGTGCGATCGCTCTCGTCCACCGTGAAAACCGCGCGGGCTCTCCCGTCGCCGTCGGTGATCACCAGGCGACGCGTCTTCACCTCGTCGGGGTTGGTGCTGACCGTGGCCGCGACCGCGCCCAGCAGGCCGGCGCACGCCAGCGCGGCGATGCCGGCGCGACGCCACCAGGCGAGCTCGCGCTCGAGGCGCTCCAGGCGTCCGTGCAGCCGATCGAGGGTCGGCTCCGTCATCGTCCTCCTCCTCCGTGGTGCAGCGAGTATGGGCCGCGCGGGGCGGCGGCCCAAGCCTGCCCCGACGCGCGGCGGAAGTCCAGTGCCTCCCCGCCTTGACCCTCCAGGAGGCCGCGTGTTACACAGGGGCGGCTCCCGATGACCCCCCGTCCCACGCGCACTCGATCCTGAGGAGAACCGACCATGCATCGTCGCCTGGCTCTCGCGATGGCCCTCTGCTCGATCGTCCTCCTGGGCGTGGTGTCCGGCGCGCCGGCCCAGACCTCGCCCCAGTACGTGTGGAAGGCGGGCACGGTGACCTCGGGGGGCAATCCGCTCAACGACGCCATGGAGCAGTTCGCCAAGCAGCTCGGGGAGCGGAGCCGGGGCCGGATCAAGGTCGACGTCCACATCGCCAACGCGCTCGCCAAGGGCGAGGGCGCGCATCTCGAGGGCGTGCAGCTCGGCACCATCGACGTGGTCGCGATCGGCAGCGCCCCGGTAGGCGGCATGTTCGAGCCGCTCTACCAGGCCCTCGACCTGCCGTTCCTCTGGTCCACCCGTGAGCAGGTGTGGAAGGTCATGGACGGACCGCTCGGGCAGGAGCTGCTCAAGAAAATGGAGAGCAAGAACCTGAAGGCCTTCTGCTTCGGCGGCGGCTGGGGCTTTCGCAACATGATGTCCAACAAGCGCCCCATCGTCACGCCCGACGACATGAAGGGCCAGACCATCCGCGTCCAGGAATCGCCGACCTACGTGGCCATGATGAAGGCGATGGGCGCCAACCCGGTGCCGATGGCCTACGTCGAAGTGTACCTCGCGATGAAGCAGGGGACGATCGACGGCATGGAGCTGCCGTCGTTCACCCTCACCTCGGACAAGTTCCAGGAGGTGACCAAGTACTACTCGCTGACCCGGCACTCCTATCCCCCGATCGCGTGGTTCATGAACCTCAAGAAGTACCAGGGTTTGCCCGCCGACATCCAGAAGGTGGTCGACGAGTCGATGCGGGACGCGTGTCAGCTCCACCGCCGGCTCGAGGTCGAGAAGGAGAAGAGCGACTTCGAGATCATGAAGAAGGCCGGAGTGCAGATCAACGAGGTGAAGGACATCAAGGCGTTCCAGGCGCTCATGAAGCCCGCCTACGACTACGTCGAGGGCCAGGTCGGCAAGGACTTCATGGCCCGCCTGCGCGCGGCGGCCCAGGCGGCGTCGAAGTAGCCCGTGCTGGCCCGGGCGCTCTCGCAGGTCGTCGAGGGCCTGCTGCTCGTGATGATGGTGCTGCTGTGCCTCGACGTGTTCCTCGGGGTCTTCTCCCGCTACGTCATGGCCCGAACGTTCACCTGGTACGACGAGATCGCCCGCCTCCTCTTCGTGTGGATCGTGTTCCTGGGCGCCGCGGTGGGCGTCCGCCGGAGCGCCCACTTCCGCCTGCACCTCGTGCTCGACCGGTTCCCGGCCGGGATCCGCCGCGTCGCCAACGTCGTCGGGGTGCTGGTCCTGATGGGCTTCGGCCTGCTGATGATCCAGCAGGGCTGGAAGCTGGTGGAGCTCGGACAGTTCCAGCGCACGCCGGTG
>JBGQHJ010000179.1:0-9347 GCA_041497895.1 Methylomirabilia bacterium | reverse complement strand
TCGACGGGACACCGGTCGGCGCGCTCACGATGCGATCAGGCGGAAGCGGATGCCGCAGATCAGGACGAGCCCGCGGCGGGCCGGATCCGAGCAGGCCAGGTCGAGGCCGGCCAGTCCCTCGCCGCGGCCGTCGCTGGCCACGGTGAAGCGAAGCGTCGCGTCATCGAGGGCGATCGTCCGCTGGCCGTCCCGCATCTCGACCGGGCGCTCGATGATGTCGCTCCAGCGGCGCGCGAGGCGGTCCGGATCCTCGGTCTGCAGCTCGGCCGCGGTCATGGCGCGGATCAGGCTCGACCCCTTCACGGGATGGACTCCGTCGAACGCGGCGGGATGCCAGGGCCCGCCCGGCGCCCGGGCCCCCTCCTGCCAGGAGAACGAGAGCATGGCCGCGCCGACGTCGCGCGGGTGCAGCTGCAGCTCCCGGTACTCGGGGTAGCCGACCTCGTTGGCGATGCGCACCCCCACCGCCTCGCAGCGCCTGCGCCGCGCGGCCAGGTCGTCGCACTGCGTGATCACCATGTAGCCGCCGTCCCCCCCGCGGCGATCGAGGTAGCGGCCGGCGGTGGTGCCGTCGCGCACGGGCGCGACCACCTCCAGATAGCTGTCGCCCACCGGGAACAGCGCGTTCTCGAGGCCGAACTTGCCGACGCCCGGGTCGCGGTGGCACACCTCGAGCCCCAGCACCGAGCGCATCTCCTCCACCACCGGGGCGAGGCTCCGCGCCACCAGGCAGATCTGCCGCATCCGCAGGCTGCTCATGACCGACGTTCCGATTCCCTGGCCGATTCCCTGGCCGCTTCCTTGGTCGCCATCTTGCGCTTCAGCTCCTCGGGGGTCAGTCGCACGATGTCCTCGTTCTGGTGGGAGTAGAGCTTGTGGCCCTCGGTATCGAGCTCCTCGAGCTCGAGACGGCCGGCGAGGACGTCTTCCTTCCAGCGCTGGTGCTCGGGCTCGCGGGCGTGGAACTCGGGCATGACCTCGCGGGCGAACAGCTCGAGGCTGCCGCAGATGTCCTCGTGGCTCGTGCGCCCGGTCTGGTTGAGCAGGATCACCTGGTCCACGTTGGCCGCCTCGAACTCGGCGAGGCGCCGCCGGATCGTCTCCGGCGAGCCGATGAGGCCGGCCTCGAGTGCCTCCCGGGCCTTCGGGGTGTTCCGCCACTCCTGGTAGAGCTTCCACATGTCGCCGGTGCCCGGCTCGGCCATGCCGTGGCGGCCGTAGTGAGAAAGACAGAAGACGAAGAAGGTCCAGCCCGCCGCCTTCTCGCGCGCCTCCTCGTCGGTGGGGGCGCACATGAAGGCGCTCACCATCGCGATGTTCGGATTGACCGGGTAGTCGGCGAGCCGGTTCAGGTCGCAGGTGAGGCTCGTGTAGTAGCGATTCACCCAGGCGCGCGCCGCCTCCGGCGAGACGAACTGGAAGCCGAGCGCGCCCATGCCCCACTGCCCGGCGCTGGCGATGGTGGCGATGTTCGAGCAGGCCACCCAGAGCGGCGGGTGCGGCTTCTGGCGCGGCTTGGGAATGACGTTGCGTGGGTGAAAATCGAAGTACTGGCCGTGGTACTCGACCGACTGCTGGGTGAAGCACGGGATCAGCACCCGTACCGCCTCCTCCCAGACCTCACGCTTGTCCCGCACGCGGCGCCCGAACGGATGGAGCTCGATCGGCCCCTGCCCCTCGCCGAGCCCCAGCTCGACGCGGCCGCCGGACAGCAGATCGAGCGTGGACACGCGCTCCGCCACCCGGATCGGGTGATTGGTCGGGAGCTGGATGATCCCGTGGCCGAGCCGGATGCGGCTCGTGCGCTGGGTGGCCGCGCCCAGGAAGACCTCCGGCGCGGAGGAGTGCGAGTACTCCTCGAGGAAGTGGTGCTCGACCTCCCACGCGTAGTCGTAGCCCAGCCGGTCGGCCAGCTCGATCTGGGTGAGCGAGTCCTGGAGCAGGCGGTACTCGCTGTCGGCCCCCCACGGGCGCGGGAGCTGATGCTCGTAGAAGATGCCGAACTTCATGCCGCGCGCAGGACGCGCCCCGGGCCTCTGCCGTCGGGCCGGTCGGGCATGCGTCCCTCCTGGATGACCGGGTGGCCGTTCACGAACGACCACACGATGCCACTCGCCCGCTGCACGAGCCGCGGGCCGCCGCCGGGCAGGTCGTGGACCAGCTCCGGCTCGTGGTCGGCGATCGTGCGCGGGTCGAATACCGTGACGTCGGCGGCGAGTCCGGCCTGGAGCCGCCCGCGATCGCGCAGCCCGAAGAGCTCGGCCGGCATCGAGGTGACCCGGCGCACCGCGTCCTCCAGCGTGAGCGCGCCCCGCTCGCGCACCCAGTGACCGAGCAGCCGGCTCGTCTGGCCCGCCTCGCAGAAGAGCGTCAGGTGCGCGCCCGCGTCGGAGAGGCCGATGAGCGAGCGCGGGTGGGAGAAGATCTCGGCGACCGAGGCCGCGTCGGTATTCATGATCGCGACCGTGAACTGGGTCTGCAGATCGTCCTCGAGCGCCAGGTCGAAGAAGGCGTCGATCACGTCCTGGCCGCGGCGCGCCGCGACCTCGCTGACCGGCAGGCCGACCAGGCTCTTGAAGCGGTCGGCGCCCACCTGCTGGACGCGCAGCGGCGCGGTGTCCCCCTGGAAGAGCGGGGTGCGCCCGACCGAGTCGCGGAACTCGGCGCGGAACTCCGCGTCGCGGAAGGTCGCGCGCCAGCCGGTGACCGGAGCGTCGAGCACCCGCTTCCAGACCGGGAAGCGGAAGAACACGAAGGCGCCCGAGAGATCGAAGGTGGCGGTGAGCGGCGACGTCGTCACCTGCGGGTAGATCGCGACCCCGTCCCGGGCCAGCGCCTCGATGCGGGCGAGGATCGCGCGGTGCTCTTCCGGGTGCGAGGGGTTGTGGCGAAGCGAGACCAGAGTGACCGGACGGTTGGCCGCGCGAGCCAGCTCCGCGAAGCGATCGACCTCGGCCAGGCGATCGGGCCGCGTGCCGCCGATGGTCAGCTCGAGGATGCCTCGCCCCGAGGCGCCCATGGTCCGCACCAGGCTCGTCAGCTCGTCCTCGTGGGCCAGCCGGCTCGGCACCGGCCGGCCGCGATCGCCCACGTGGTTCTTGTTCGTGGTCGACGAGAGCCCGACCGCGCCCAGGTTCATGGCCTCGGTCACGAGCCCGCCCATGCGCCCTATCTCTTCGGAAGTGGCCTCGCGCTCCCAGGCCTCGTCGCCCATGACGTACTGGCGGATGGCGGAGTGGCCGATGAAGCAGCCCACGTTGGTCCACGGCCCCAGGCGGTCGACGCCGTCGAGGTACTGCCCGAACGTCTCCCAGCCCCAGCGGATGCCGCGGGTCAGCGCCTCGAGCGGCATGCCCTCCACGTAGGTGAGCATCCGCATGAGCGTCTCGCGGTCCGCCTCGCGGCACGGGGCGAGCGTGAACCCGCAGTTGCCCATCACCACCGTGGTCACCCCGTGCCACGAGGAGCAGGAGGCGAACGGGTCCCACGTGAGCTGGGCGTCGTAGTGGGTGTGCGGGTCGATGAAGCCGGGTGCGACGACCAACCCGTCGGCTTCGATCTCGCGCCGGCCGCGGCCGGCCACCGTCCCGATCTCGGCCAGCCGGCCTCCCTGCACCGCCACGTCGCCGCGGCGGCCGCGGGCGCCGGTGCCGTCGACGATCAGTCCACCGCGGATCACCAGGTCGTGGGTCGGCGCCGAGGTAGTCATGGGGCTGTACTCTACGGCAACTGCATGGTCCTTGACCACCCCACCGCCCGGCGCTACCCTCCCAGCACCATGATGAAACGAGCGACCGTCGAGTCGACCGCCGACGCCTATCTGGAGCTCCTGGCCGCGCGCGGAGTGGAGTACTTCTTCGCCAACGCGGGCACCGACTTCGCCCCGCTCATCGAGGCCTACGCGCGACGCAGCGCGCAGGGCCAGGCGAGCCCGCGGCCCATCACGGTGCCGCACGAGGTGCCGGCGGTGGCGATGGCCCACGGCTACACCATGGTCACCGGCCGGGCTCAGGTGGTGATGGTGCACGTCATCGTGGGCGCGGGCAACGCGGCGGGCGGGGTGATCAACGCGGCGCGGTCGAACATCCCGATGCTCTTCTCGGCCGGGCGCAACCCGATCACCGAGGCGGGCGACGCGGGCAGCCGCGACCGGCCCATCCACTGGGCGCAGGAGGCCTTCGACCAGGCGGGGATGCTACGCGAGTTCGTCAAGTGGGACTACGAGCTCAAGCGCTTCGACCAGCTCGAGACGGTGGTGGACCGGGCGCTGACCCTCGCCCAGTCCGAGCCGCGCGGCCCGGTCTATCTCACCCTGCCCCGCGAGGTCCTGGCCGAGCGCCACGAGGCCATCGAGTACGCCGACCCCGCGCGCGCGGTGGTGCCGGCGGCCACCCTGCCGGACCCGGCCGCGGTGGAGGAGGTGGCGGGGATGCTGGCCGCCGCCCGCAACCCGATCATCATCACCAAGGCGGTGGGGCGCGATCCGGCCGCGTTACCGGTGCTGGTGCGCCTCGCGGAAGCGCTCGGCGCGCCGGTCTTCGACCAGTTCCACACCTACGTGAACTTCCCCCAGGACCACGCGCTCCACGGCGGCTTCGAGGCCGCGCCGTACCTCGAGGAAGCGGACGCGATCCTGGTCGTCGAGTCCGACGTGCCGTGGTTCCCGCAGCTGAAGCGGCCGAAGCCGGAGACGCGCGTCATCCACCTGGGGGTGGATCCGCTCTTCTCGCGCTACCCGGTGCGGGGCTTCCCGGCCGACGCGGCGCTGGCCGGCACGCCGCGCCTGACCCTGGCCGCGCTGGCCGACGCGGTGGCCAGGCGGGTGGACACCGCCACGGTGGCGGAGCGGCGGCAGCGATGGACGGCGGCGGGCGTCAAGCGGCGCGAGGCGGCGGCCGCGAAAGGCCAGGCGGTCCGAGGCGACGCGCCGATCGACATGCTCTGGCTCTCGCGCGCGATCGGCGAGGTCGTGGACGACCGGACCATCGTGGTCAACGAGTACGACCTCGACGCCACCCAGTGCACGTTCACCCGACCGGGCAGCTACTTCGCGGCGCCGCCGTCGGGCGGGCTCGGCTGGGGGCTCGGCGCGGCGCTCGGCGCGAAGCTGGCCTCGCCCGATCAGAGCGTCATCTGCTGCGTGGGCGACGGGGCCTACATCTTCGGCTCGCCGACCGCGTCGCACTTCGTCTCGCGCGCCTACAGCCTGCCGGTGCTGTTCGTGGTCTTCAACAACCGCACCTGGAACGCGGTGAAGCGCGCGGTGCAGACCTACGCGCGCGACGGGTGGGCGGTCCGCACCGACGCGATGCCGCTCACCGCGCTCGAGCCCTCGCCCGACTACGAGATGCTCTGCCGGGCCTCGGGCGGCCACGGCGAGAAGGTGGAAGACCCGGCCGCCCTGCCCGACGCGCTCCGGCGCGGGCTGCGCATCGTCCGGGAAGAGAAGCGCCAGGTCGTCCTCAACGTGATCTGCAAGAAGCCGTGAAGATCCTCGCCTCGGGGCCCAGCGGACCGGCCGGCGAGCTCGATCCCCTCCGCGCGGCGGGCCACGAGGTCGTGATCGGGCGCCCGCTCGACCAGCCGGGGCGCGCGGCGTATACCGAGGCCGACCTGGGCGCGGCCGCGCGCGACTGCCACGTCGTTCTCGCCTCGCATCTCGACGCGATCACCCGCGGCGTGATGGAGGCGGCCCCGTCGCTCCGGCTCGTGATCGTGCCCTTCATCGGCACCGACAAGATCGACATCCCGGCCGCCTCCGCCCTCGGCATCCTGGTGGCCAACAGCCCGACCCCGGAGAACTTCATCGCGGTGGCCGAGGCCACCGTCGCCCTGACCCTGCTGCTGCAGAAGCGCATCAAGCACAACGAGGCCAAGCTGCGTCGCGGCGAGTGGGCCCAGCGCGGCGACCGCGGCGAGTTCCTGTTCGGCAAGACGGTCGGCCTGGTGGGCCTCGGTCGCGTCGGCTCCCACGTGGCCCGGCGACTCGTCAACTGGGACGTGCGGCTCCTCGCCTGCGATCCTTACGTCTCCGAGGAGCGCGCCCGGTCGCTGGGGGCCACCCTGGTCGACCTGCCGACGCTACTCGCGGAGAGCGACGTGGTGTCGCTCCACGCCTCGCTGACCGACGAGACGCGCAACCTGATCGGCGAGAAGGCCCTCCGCGCGATGAAGCCCACCGCGGTGCTGATCAACACCGCGCGGGGCGAGATCGCGGACGAGGAGGCGGTGGCCCGGGCCCTCACCGAGGGCTGGATCGCGGGCGCGGCGCTCGACGCCTTCACCCGCGAGCCCCTGCCCGCGGAGAGCCCGCTGCGCGCGGTCGATCCGGAGCGCCTGATCCTGACCCCGCACAACGTGAGCCACAGCGAGGCGGGCCGCCGGGCGAACCTCCGGCTCGCGCTCGACCAGATCCTGGCCGCCGGGCGCGGCGAGCCGCCCGCCCACTGCGTCAACCCGGACGCGATCCCGCGCGGGAGGAACCGATGAGCCAGTCCGCCCACGCCATCATCGACGCCGACGGCCACGTGACCGAGTCCCTCGAGCAGGTGGCCCGGTACCTCGACGCGCCGTACAACCGGCGGCCGCAGAACTTCAACTTCTACCCGTGGGACGGCTGGGACCGGCGGCTCCTCGGCACCCTGGGCGACTCGGCGGGCACCGCGGAGGCCTGGCTGCGCGCGCTCGATCGGGGCGGCATGGAACAGGCGGTGCTCTACCCGACGCTCGGGCTCTTCCTCTCGTTCCTGAAGGACCGCGAGTGGGCGGTGGCGCTCTGCCGCGCCTACAACACCTTCCTGCACGAGGAGTTCGTCAAGCAGACCCCGCGCCTGCACGCGGTGGCCCTGCTGCCGGTGCAGGACCCCGACGCGGCCGCGCGCGAGCTGCGCCGCGCGGTGACCGAGCTCGGGCTGGTGGGGGCGATGCTGGCCGCCGACGGCAGCCACCTGCTGGGCGACTCGCGCTTCCTGCCGATCTACGAGGAGGCCGACCGGCTCGACGTGATGCTGGGCGTGCACGCCTCCGGCTCGCACCTGGGCGGCGCGGGCCTCGAGCTCTTCCCGCGCTTCATCCAGGCCCACACCTGCTCGCACGCCTTCGGGCAGATGCGCCAGATCACCTCGATGATCTTCGAGGGCATCCCGGAGCGCTTCCCGCGCCTGCGCATCGCGTATCTCGAGGCGGGCTGCGGCTGGGCCCCCTACTGGATGGAGCGGATGGACGACGAGTACGCCAAGCGCGCGGTCGAGGCTCCCACCCTCAAGCGGAAGCCGAGCGACTACGTGCGGAGCGGGTCCATCTTCTTCTCCTGCGAGGCCGACGAGTGGCTGCTGCCCCAGGCCCTGAAGCTCGTCGGGGAGAACCAGATCGTCTACGCCTCCGACTTCCCGCACTGGGACAACAGCTATCCCGCGTCGCTCGACGAGATCCGGGAGCGCGGCGACATCACCGACGTCCAGAAACGCAAGCTGTTTGCCGACAACGCGCGGAGACTCTACGGCCTCAAGGGGTGAGGCCGGGGCGGACGCCCCGGCCGTCGCCCTCGTCGGCGCGCGCAAGCGCTACGGCGCGGTCGAGGCGCTGCGCGGCGTCGACCTCACCATTCGCGCGGGCGAGGTCGTCGCGATGCTCGGCCCCAACGGCGCGGGCAAGACCACCTCGATCAGCCTCATGCTCGGCCTGCGCCAGCCCACCGCGGGCCAGGTGCGCCTCTTCGGGCTGCCGCCCATCGATCGCCGCGCGCGAAGCCGCTGCGGGGTCATGCTGCAGGAGTCGGGCACCACCTCGGTGCTCACGGTGCGCGAGATCGTGGACGTCTTCCGCGTCTACTACCCCGCCCCGCTCCCGGCAGAGCGGGCCATCGCGATGGCCGGGCTCGCCGAGCAGGCCGCGGTGCGGATCGGCGCGCTCTCGGGCGGCCAGCGGCAGCGGCTCTACTTCGCGCTCGCGATCTGCGGCGACCCCGACATCCTCTTCCTGGACGAGCCCACCGTGGGCATGGACGTGGAGGCCCGCCGCGCTTTCGTGGCCAGCATCCAGACCCTCGCCGCGGCGGGCAAGACCATCGTGTTCACCAGCCACTACCTGCGCGAGGCCGAGGAGCTGGCGCGGCGCATCGTCGTGATCGACCACGGCACCGTCATCGCGGACGCGAGCCCGCAGGAGCTGAAGGCGCGCGTGCCCGGCAAGAAGATCACCCTGGTCGCCGGGCGGCCGTTCACCGACAAGGATCTGGAGGGGCTGCCGGCCAGCGTGATCAGCTCGGCCGGGGAGCACGCGAGCCTGCTCAGCAACGAGCCGGCCGCGGTCCTGCGCGAGCTCTTCCGCCGCGGGGTGGACGTGGTGGATCTCGAGGTGACCGGCGCGGATCTGGAGGAGGCGTTCCTCGCGCTCACCCGGCGCGCGGAGACGGCCGCCCCGTGAGCGCGGGGGCGAAGCCGGCGGTCGCGCCGCTCGGGCGCATGCTGGTGGTGCAGGCGCGGAGCGAGATGCGCATGCGCTGGCGCATTCCCGCGTTCAGCGTGACCATCGTGGCGCTGCCGGTGCTGTTCTTCACCTTCTTCGGCCTGCCCTACGTCAAGCAGACCCTGCCCAACGGGATCAACCTGGGTGCGTACCTGATCGCGTCCTTCGCGGCCTACAGCGTGGGGAGCGTGATGGTCTTCGGCTTCGGCATCGGGGTCGCCACCGAGCGCGGGCTCAAGGTGGACGTGCTGATGCGGGCGACTCCTCTGCCGCCGCTGATCGCCATTGCCGCCAAGGTGGTGAACGCGCTGGCCTACGCGCTGCTGTCGCTGGTCGTGCTGATCGTCTACGGCGTGATCGTCGGCGGCATCCGGCAGGACCTGCTCGTGTGGCTCGACATGATCGCGCGGCTCCTGGCCGGCTCGGTGCCGTTCATCGCGCTGGGCTTCGCGATCGGCTACACGTGCGGGCCCAACGTGGCGCCCGCGGCCGCGAACCTGGTGTACCTGCCGCTCTCGTTCGCCTCGGGCCTCTTCCTGCCGCTCTCGCAGCTGCCGGGCTTCGTGCGGACGGTGGCGCCCTACCTGCCCGCCTACCACTACGGTCAGCTCGCCTGGAGCGCGGTCGGCGCCGGCACGGAACCCCTGGCGGTGAGTCTGGCCTGGCTCGCCGCCTACACGGTGGTCTTCCTCGCGATCGCGTTCCGCGCCTACCGCCGCGAAGAATCCCGCAAATTCGGCTAGGGGTCAGGGGCCAGGTGTCAGTACCTCCCGGTCACTGAACGCGTGGAGGAGGGGCAAGGGTCAATACCTTCCGGTCACTCCTGGAAGCGGCGCCGCGGCAGGGCATAGGGGAGTTCGGCGAGCAGGGGTTGATGGTCG
>JBGQHJ010000178.1:0-9354 GCA_041497895.1 Methylomirabilia bacterium | reverse complement strand
GGCTCGAGGTCGACCATGCCCAGGTTGCAGCGCCGCTTGAAGTCGCCCGCCTCGTCCAGCACGTAGGCGAGCCCTCCCGACATGCCGGCGGCGAAATTCCGCCCGGTGCCCCCGATGACCACCACGCGTCCACCGGTCATGTACTCGCAGCCGTGGTCGCCCACGCCCTCGACCACCGTGAGCGCGCCGCTGTTGCGGACCGCGAAGCGCTCGCCGGCCACCCCGCGGAAGTACGCCTCGCCCCCGGTGGCCCCGTACAGCACCACGTTGCCGACCAGGATGTTCTCCTCGGCCACGAAGGTGGCCTCGCGCGGCGGGAAGACCACGAGCTTGCCGCCGGAGAGGCCCTTGCCGATGTAGTCGTTGGCGTCACCCTCGAGGGTGAGGCTCACGCCGCGGGGCAGGAACGCCCCGAAGCTCTGGCCGGCCGAGCCGGTGAAGTGGATGCGGATGGTGTCGTCGGGCAGGCCGTCGGCCCCGTACCGGGCGGTGATCTCCGACCCCAGGATCGTGCCCACGGTGCGGTTGACGTTCTGGATGGGGAGCCGGATGTCCACCGACTCGCGCCGCTCGAGCGCCGGGCCGCACATGGGCACGAGCGTGGTCATGTCGAGCGAGCGCTCGAGGCCGTGATCCTGCGGGACTATCCGTCGAACTGCCACCTCCGGACCCGCCGCCGGGCGGTGGAGGATCGCCGAGAAGTCGAGGCCGCGGGCCTTCCAGTGCTCGACCGCCGGCACGACGTCGAGCCGGTCGACGCGGCCGATCATCTCGTCCAGGGTGCGGAAGCCGAGGCGCGCCATGTACTCGCGCACCTCCTCCGCGATGTAGCGGAAGAAGTTCTCCACGAACTCGGGCCGGCCGGTGAACTTGGCCCGCAGCTTCGGGTCCTGGGTCGCGATGCCGACCGGGCAGGTGTTGAGGTGGCACACCCGCATCATGATGCAGCCCATGACCACGAGCGGAGCGGTGGAGAAGCCGAACTCCTCCGCGCCCATGAGGGCCCCGATCACCACGTCGCGACCCGTCTTCAGCTGCCCGTCGACCTGGACGATGATCCGGTCGCGGAGCTTGTTCATGACCAGGACCTGCTGGGTCTCGGCGAGCCCCAGCTCCCACGGGGTGCCGCCATGCTTGATCGAGGTGAGCGGCGCCGCGCCGGTCCCCCCGTCGTGGCCGGAGATCAGCACCACGTCCGAGTGGGCCTTGGCGACGCCGGCCGCCACCGTGCCCACCCCGACCTCGGAGACCAGCTTCACGCTGATGCGGGCCTTCGGGTTGCCGTTCTTCAGATCGTGGATCAGCTGGGCCAAGTCCTCGATCGAGTAGATGTCGTGGTGCGGGGGCGGGGAGATGAGCCCCACGCCGGGGGTGGAGTGCCGCACCTTGGCGATCCACGGGTAGACCTTGTGCCCGGGTAGCTGGCCGCCCTCCCCGGGCTTGGCGCCCTGGGCCATCTTGATCTGGAGATCCTCCGCGTTGACCAGGTACTCGCTGGTCACCCCGAACCGCCCGGAGGCGATCTGCTTGATCGCGCTCCGGCGCCAGTCGCCGTTGGGCTCGCGCCGGTAGCGCGTGGGATCCTCGCCGCCCTCGCCGGTGTTGGACTTGCCGCCCAGCCGGTTCATGGCGATCGCGAGCGTCTGGTGGGCCTCGAGGCTGATCGAGCCGTACGACATCGCCCCGGTGGCGAAGCGCGGCAGGATCGCCTCCACCGGCTCGACCTCCTCCAGCGGGATCGGGTTCGGCGCGTAGCGAAGCTCGAAGAGCCCGCGGAGCGTCGCCCGGTTCTGGCTCTGGTCGTCGACGAGGGCGGTGTACTCCTTGAAGATCCGGTACTGTCCGCTCCGGGTCGCGTGCTGCAGGCGGTAGACCGTGTCCGGATTGAACAGGTGGTACTCGCCGTCGCGCCGCCACTGGTACTCGCCGCCCCACTGTAGCTCGCGGCCGCCCACCGGCCGCTCCGGGTAGGCGTGCCGGTGACGGGCGAGCGCTTCCGCCGCGATGAGGTCGATCCCGACTCCGCTGATGCGCGACGCGGTCCAGGTGAAATAGCGGTCGACCAGCTCCTGGCCGAGCCCGATCGCCTCGAAGATCTGGGCGCCGCGGTAGGAGTGGATGGTGGAGATCCCCATCTTGGAGATCACCTTCAGCACGCCCTTGTTCAGCGCCTTGATGTAGTTCTTGACCGCGGTCTTGTGATCGAGCCCGGGCAGTAGGCCCTGGCGGATCATGTCGTCGAGGGTCTCGAAGGCCAGGTAGGGATTGATCGCCCCCGCCCCGTAGCCCAGGAGCAGGGCCATGTGGTGGACCTCGCGCGCCTCGCCGGTCTCGATCACGAAGCCGACCTTGCAGCGCGTACCTTCGCGGATGAGGTGGTGGTGGACGCCGGCGGTGGCGAGCAGGGACGGGATCGGGGCGGAGGTCGCGCTCACCCCGCGGTCGGACAGGATCAGGAAGGTGCAGCCGTCCGCGACCGCCCGGCTCACCTGGCGGCAGAGCTCCTCCATCGCGCGCTCGAGGCCCCGCGGGCCGTCCGCGGCCGGGAAGAGCATGGACACGGTGGTGGACTTGAAGCCGGGCTGGTCCACGTGGCGGATGCGCGCCAGCTCCTCGTTGTGGAGGATGGGCGTCTTGAGCTTGATCTGGCGGCAGGCCTCCGGCACCGGCTCGAGCAGGTTGCCCTCGGGGCCGATGCTGGTCGCGATCTGGGTGACCAGCTCCTCGCGGATGCCGTCGAGCGGGGAGTTGGTCACCTGCGCGAAGAGCTGCTTGAAGTAGTCGTAGAGCAGCCGCGGGCGCTCCGAGAGCACCGCGAGCGAGGTGTCGGTACCCATGGAGCCCACCGGCTCCTCGCCGGCCGCGGCCATGGGGCCGAGGAGCAGGCGCAGGTCCTCGTGGGTGTAGCCGAAGACCTGCTGACGCTCGAGCACCGTCTGGTGATCCGGCTCGGGCACACTGGGCGGCGCGGGCAGATTCTCGACCGGGGTCAGGTACGCCTTCAGCCACTCCCCGTACGGGTACTGGGTGGCGTAGGTGTGCTTGAGCTCCGCGTCGTCGATGATGCGGCCCTGGGCGGTGTCCACCAGGAAGATGCGGCCCGGGTGCAGCCGCTCCTTGAGGAGCACGCGCTCGGGGGCGATGTCGAGCACGCCGACCTCGGAGGCCATCACCACCATGTCGTCCTTCGTGACGTAGTAGCGCGAGGGCCGGAGGCCATTGCGGTCGAGCACCGCGCCGATGACGGTGCCGTCGGTGAAGGCGATCGAGGCGGGCCCATCCCAGGGCTCCATCAGGCAGCCGTGGTACTCGTAGAAGGCCTTGCGCTCCTCGCTCATCGACTCGTGGCCGCTCCACGCCTCCGGGATCATCATGAGCACGGCCAGGGGCAGGGGCCGCCCGGCCATGACCAGGAACTCGAGCACGTTGTCGAACACCGCCGAGTCGCTGCCGCCCTCCACCACGATCGGCACGATCTTCTTGAGGTCGTCGCCCAGGACCGCGGAGTGGCACAGGGCCTCGCGGGCGCGCATCCAGTTGATGTTGCCGCGGAGCGTGTTGATCTCGCCGTTGTGGGCGATGAAGCGGTACGGGTGCGCGAGCGGCCACGAGGGGAACGTGTTGGTGGAGAACCGCTGGTGGACCAGGGCCAGGGCCGACTCCACGAGGGGATCGGTGACGTCCGGGAACATGCCCTCGATCTGATCGGCCGAGAGCATGCCCTTGTAGATGAGGGTGTTGGCCGACAGGCTCGGGAGGTAGAAGTACTGCCGCGCGCCGAGCGTGCTCTTGCGCACCGCGTGCTCGGCGCGCTTGCGGATCACGTAGAGCTTGCGCTCGAAGGCGGCGCGATCGGGCACGCCGGCGCCACGCGCGATGAACACCTGCTCGAACGTGGGCTCCACCGACCGCGCGGTGGGGCCGATCGGTGACGAGTCGGTGGGCACCGGCCGCCAGCCGAGCGGCACCTGGCCCTCCTCGACCGCGATGCGCTCGAGGATGGCCCGGCACTCGGCCCGGTCGCGGCTGTCGCGCGGCAGGAAGACCAGCCCGGCCCCGTACCGTCCCGGCTCGGGCAGGGTGATGCCGAGGGCGGCGCACTCGCGGGCGAGGAATCGATGCGGCATCTGGATCAGGATCCCGGCCCCGTCCCCGGTGTTCACCTCGCAGCCGCAGGCGCCGCGGTGCAGGAGGTTCTTCAAAACGGTGAGGGCCTGGGTGACGATGGCGTGGGACTTGCGACCCTTGATGTCCACCACGAAGCCCACGCCGCAGGCGTCGTGCTCGTGCGCCGGATCGTACAGGCCCTGCGCCGGGGGCATCCCCGGGGTCAGCTCTGACGCGTCTTGGTGCATCGCTTCCTCTCTCCACCCCGGCACTCGCGGCCGGGGCCCCAGACCGTTTGTCCTGCCGTCGCCGAACTTCCCGAGAGCCTACACGGGACGCAAGCATTAGCCAAGCACAAAGTAAAAAAACACGTCATTAGCCACGCTAATAGTGGTAGGTTGAGACCCGTGAACCTCGAGACGCTGCAGCTGTACTGCGACGTGGTGCGCCTGCGCAGCTTCTCTCGCGGCGCCGCCGCCAACACCGTCTCCCAGTCCGCGGCGAGCCAGGCCATCCAGCAGCTCGAGGCGGAGCTGGACGCGGTGCTCCTGGACCGCTCGCGCCGCCCGCTCCTGCCCACCGAGCAGGGGCAGGCCTTCTACGACTCCTGTCGCACGCTGCTCCAGGGATGGGAGAAGGCGCGCGCGGAGCTGGCCGCGGCCCGCGAGCGCGTGGAAGGCACGGTGCGGGTGGCCGCGATCTACTCGGTCGGACTGCACGATATGAGCCGGCACATGCAGCCGTTCATGGCGGCCTACCCCCAGGCGCGCGTCCTGCTCGAGTGCCTGCACCCGCACAAGGTGGTGGAGGCGGTGCTGGAGGACGAGGCCGACGTCGGCATCCTGTCCTATCCCGCCGCCACCCGCGCGCTCACCGTGCTGCCCCTGCGGATGGAGCCCATGGTGCTGGTCGCCCATCCCGCCCATCGCCTGGCCCGGCGGCGCTCGGTGGCCGCGCTCGAGCTGCAGGGCGAGAAGTTCGTGGCCTTCGACCGCGACCTCGCGATCCGCAAGGCCATCGACCGGGCCCTCAAGCAGCACGGGGTCAAGGTCGAGGTGGTGATGGAGTTCGACAACGTCGAGACCATCAAGCAGGCCATCGGCATCAACGCGGGGGTGAGCATCCTGCCGCGCCCGACCGTTCTCAACGAGTCGGGGATGCGCACGCTCGCGGTGACCCCGCTGACGCTCCCGGGGCTGGTGCGGCCGATCGGCATCATCCACCGGCGCGGGCGCCGGCTCACCCCGGTGGTGGCGCGCTTCATCGAGCAGCTCCAGAAGCCGGTCGACGGGGCGCCGTGATACCGTAGTCGGCATGCGCGTCCCCCTCTTCCCCACCAGAGCCTGACGAGGAGCCGTGGCATGAGCGAGACCCCCGCGTCCCTGATCATCGCGGCGAGCGAGAGCGATTCGAACCTCTACTACGCGTGCCGCTTCCTGGCCCCGGACGCCTTCGTGTTCCTTCAGGTCGGCGGGCGGAAGACCCTGCTGATGTCCGACCTCGAGGTCGACCGGGCCCGCGCCCAGGCGCGGGTCGACGAGGTGCTCTCGCTGTCGCAGTGGGAGGCCAAGGCCCGCCAGCGCTGGCCCCAGCCCCGGCTCACCGACACGGTCAGCCTGCTGCTCGAGGACTATGGCGTCAAGGCGGTCGAGGTCCCGGGAGACTTTCCGCTGGAGCTGGCCGACCGGCTCCGCGAGCGGGGCGTCACGGTCACGCCCCGCCCGAGCCCCTTCCTGCCGGAGCGGGTCGTGAAGACGCCGGAGGAGGTGGCGGCCATCGAGGAGACGCAGCGCCACACCGAGACCGCGCTGGAGGCGGCGCTCGCCATGCTCCGCGAGAGCGTCATCCGGGGCGACGAGGTGCTCCACCGGGGCCGGCCGCTCACGTCGGAGGACCTGAAAAAGGCGGTCAACGTCTCGCTCATGGAGAACGACTGCATCGCGGAGCACACCATCATCGCCTGCGGGGAGCAGGGGGTGGATCCGCACAACCAGGGCTCGGGACCGATTCGCCCCAACCAGGGCATCATCTTCGACATCTTCCCCCGGTCGTCCCGGACCCGCTATTTCGCCGACATGACCCGCACCGTGGTCAAGGGGCGGGCCCCGGACGAGCTCCGTCGCCTCTACGACGCGGTGCTGGCCGGCCAGGTGCGCGGCATCGAGCTGATCCGCGACGGAGCCTCCGGCTCCGCCATCCACGCCGAGGTCAACCGCACCCTCGAGGCCCGGGGGTACACGACCGGGGTGGTGAACGGCCGGAACCAGGGCTTCTTCCACGGCACCGGGCACGGCGTCGGCCTCGACATCCACGAGCTCCCGCGGATCAGCCGGCTGGACTCCGAGCTCAAGACCGGCCACGTGGTCACGGTGGAGCCCGGGCTCTACTACCCGGGGCGGGGGGCGGTCCGCATCGAGGACATGGTCCTGGTCGAGGGTGGAGGCTGCCGGAACCTGACCCGCTCACCCAAGATGGAGCTGCTCGAGCTGTAGGGCGCGTCAGAGGGGGCCCGGTCGGGCGGTCAGACCGCAGACAACCTTGCTTCTATTCAAGCGTTTGGGTAGCATGACTTGGGAGTGTCACGCATCTGATCGCGCTTCCCAGACGTCAGGGTGACCAGAGCCACTCCGCCTGCAAGCCGCTATAGATATGGGCATGCGTCTGGACGGAAAGGACACCGAAGATGAGTGAGAGTGTGGCCGCCGCGCGGACCGCGTCGAAGCCGCGCCGCACCCTGACGCGCGCCGTGATCCGGTTCGCCGGAGACTCGGGCGACGGGATGCAGGTGACGGGCGAGCAGTTCACGACCGAGGCCGCGTGGGCCGGCAACGACATCTCCACGCTGCCCAATTTCCCCGCCGAGATCCGGGCCCCCGCCGGAACCCTGTTCGGGGTGTCGAGCTTCCAGCTCCAGTTCGGCAGCCAGCGCGTCTACACCCCGGGGGATCAGCTCGACGCCCTGGTGGTGATGAACCCGGCGGCCCTCAAGGTGCACCTGGCCGATCTCAAGCCGGGCGGCATCCTGATCGTGAATCCGGCCGCGTTCGACAAGCGCAACCTCGACAAGGCCGGCTACACGGCGAACCCCCTCGACGACGCGACGCTGGGCGAGAAGTACCGCCTGCACCAGGTCGACATGGAGGGGCTCACCAAGAAGGCGCTCGAGGACATGCCGCTGAACGCGAAGGAGAAGGACCGCTGCAAGAACTTCTTCGCGCTCGGGCTCGTGTCGTGGGTGTACACGCGCCCGCTCGAGCCGACCCTGGACGCGATCAAGAAGCGCTTCGCCAAGCGGCCCGAGTTCGTGGAGGCCAACATCCGCGCGCTCAAGGCGGGCCACGCCTTCGGCGAGACCGCGGAGATGTTCGCCGAGCACTATGGTGTCGAGCCGGCCGAGATGGCGCCGGGCGTGTATCGCAGCATGACCGGCAACCGCGCGCTCGCCTGGGGGCTGCTCGCGGCGGCCGAGCGCACCAAGGTGCCGGTGGTGTTCGGGGCCTACCCGATCACCCCGGCGAGCGACATCCTCCACGAGCTGGCGCTCCACAAGCGCTTCCGGGTGCGCACCTTCCAGGCCGAGGACGAGATCGCGGCGGTCACCGCGGCGATCGGAGCCTCGTTCGGCGGCTGCATCGGGGTGACCGCGTCGAGCGGCCCCGGCATCGCGCTCAAGGGGGAGGCCATCGGACTCGCGGTCACCGCCGAGCTCCCGCTCGTGATCTTCGACATCCAGCGCGGCGGGCCCAGCACCGGCCTGCCGACCAAGACCGAGCAGGCCGACCTCATGCAGGCGCTCTACGGCCGCAACAGCGAGTCGCCGGTGGTGGTCATCGCCCCCGCGACCCCGGGGGACTGCTTCTACATCGCCTACGAGGCGGTGCGGCTGGCCATCAAGTACATGGTGCCGGTGATGGTGCTCTCCGACGGCTACCTGGCCAACGGCTCCGAGCCGTGGCTGATCCCCGACGTCAAGACGCTGCCCGAGATCACGGTCGGCTTCCGCACCGAGGTCGAGGGGTTCTTTCCGTACCTCCGGGACCCGGCGACCCTCGCGCGGCCCTGGGTGCGCCCGGGCACGCCCGGGCTCGAGCACCGCATCGGCGGCATCGAGAAGCAGGACGTGACCGGCAACATCTCGTACGATCCGGAGAACCACGACCACATGGTCCGCACCCGCGCCGAGAAGGTCCGGCGCGTGGGCCAGGAGATCCCGCCGACCTCGATCAACGGCCCGGCCACCGGCGAGGTGCTGGTGGTGGGCTGGGGCGGTACCTACGGCGCGATCACGGCCGCCGTCGAGGAGGCACAGGCCGAGGGCAAGGCGGTCGCCTCGGTGCACCTGCGGTACCTGAACCCGCTGCCGCCGGACCTCGGGCACATCCTCCGCCAGTACCGGCGGGTGCTGGTGCCGGAGATCAACAGCGGGCAGCTCGTGCGCATCCTCCGGGCGGAGTACCTGGTCGACGCGGTCGGCTTCAACCGCGTGCGCGGCCTGCCGCTCGCGAGCCAGGAGATCTTCGAAGCCATCAACCAACTGCTGGAGGCCAAGCGGTGAGCCCTGTAACCGGAGCACCCGGAGCGGCCCCGAAGTACACCAAGAAGGATTTCGAGTCCGACCAGGACGTCCGCTGGTGCCCCGGCTGCGGGGACTACGCGATCCTGAGCGCGGTGCAGAAGATGATGCCCGACCTCGGTATCCCGAGGGAGGACGTCGTGTTCATCTCCGGGATCGGCTGCTCGAGCCGCTTCCCGTACTACATGAACACGTACGGCTTCCACACCATCCACGGCCGGGCTCCCGCCGTCGCCACCGGTCTCAAGCTGGCGCGGCCCGAGCTCAAGATCTTCGTCGTCACCGGCGACGGCGACGGCCTCAGCATCGGCGGCAACCACCTGCTGCACGTGCTGCGGCGCAACGTGGACCTGACCATCCTCATGTTCAACAACCGGATCTACGGCCTCACCAAAGGCCAGTACTCGCCGACCAGCGAGCTGGGGAAGGTCACCAAGTCCACCCCACTCGGCTCGGCCGACCGGCCGGTGAGCCCGTGCGCCTTCGCGCTCGCCGCGGGGGCGACCTTCGTGGCGCGGACCCTCGACCGCAACATCGCGCACATGGAGGAGACGCTCAAGCGCGCGGCCGCCCACAAGGGCGCGGCCTTCGTGGAGATCCTCCAGAACTGCAACGTGTACAACGACATGGCGTGGGGCGTGCTCTACGACCGCGAGTCGAAGGTCCTCCACGAG
>JBGQHJ010000177.1:0-9531 GCA_041497895.1 Methylomirabilia bacterium | reverse complement strand
AGCGGGTGATTCGGGAGATGGTCTCAGACGAACACTGGCAGATCGTGAGCCTGCTGGTGGTTGGCGCATGAGGGCCACTTTTGGAAGAAGGTCCGCGCCGCACGCCAACGTCTCGGGTTCGGTCGTGTCCGTCACTCAGCACGCGTATCTTTTCTTCCCGGCCTTCCCCCCACCGGACTAGGCCGATCCGAGTCCCAAGACTCTGCGGAGGAGGCGCGCCATGCGCGCACTCCAGGTAAGTGCGCACCCTGTCGCCTTCCCTCCGCGTGCGAGTCAGAGGGTACGACCGCACTTCTCGCATCGCGCGGATTCCCCTACACGGACGGGCGAGATCTCTCTGCCGTCGGTGGGAAGAAATATCCGGCACCGAACATTGGTCGCCCGCCATCTGGGTTTCGGCGGAGCGTGCCACCACTACCGGTAGGGTCAGCGGCACGATGGTTTTTTGTGGCGGTCCAGGGCGGTCGTCACCGGAGAATACTCCGCGCGGAGGACCGTGACCCATGCGCTTCCTGTGGACGTACCTGGTGGTGGTCGTCGTGTTTGCCTTCGGATTCCTCTGCGCCTCCGCGTTCACGCTCGGAGACGACTAGCCTCCCGTTCCCGC
Source organism: Methylomirabilia bacterium (assembly GCA_041497895.1). Taxonomy (GTDB): domain Bacteria; phylum Methylomirabilota; class Methylomirabilia; order Rokubacteriales; family CSP1-6; genus CAMLFJ01. The sequence continues at coordinate 8,924 of JBGQHJ010000177.1, read as the reverse complement.
CCGAGCGGCTCGCCCCCGGTGAGCCCCGCACCCGTGTGCTACTATCCGACGGTGCGTATGTCTTCGACGAACCTGCTCGATTGCTCGCCCGCCGAGATGGAGGCGCTCGCCGAGTCGCTGGGGGCCCCGCGGTACCGCGGACGGCAGCTCGCGCGCTGGATCTTCGCCCGGGGGGTGGTGGACCTGGAGGCGATGTCGGATCTGCCGCGCGACTTCCGCGCCGAGCTGGCCGTCCGGACCGCGATCGAGCTGCCCGAGGTCGAGCGCCGGACCCCGTCGCAGGACGGCAGCCACAAGCTCGTGCTCCGCTACCCCGACGGGGCGCGGGTGCAGGCGGTGCTGATGCCGGACGGCGACCGGCTCACCCTCTGCGTGTCCACCCAGGTGGGGTGCGGCTTCGGCTGCGCCTTCTGCTACACCGGCACCATGGGGCTCGAGCGCAACCTGAGCGCGGGCGAGATCGTGGCGCAGGTGCTGGTCGCCCGCCGCGGGCTCGGCCCGGGCGAGCGGATCACCCACATCGTCTACATGGGCATGGGTGAGCCGCTCGCCAACTACACCGCGACCGTGAAGTCGCTTCGGCTCCTGACCGATCCGCAGGCCTTCGGCTTCTCGCCCCGACGCATCACGGTGTCCACGGTCGGGCTCGTGAGCGGCATCGAGCGCCTGGCCAAGGAGAACCTCAAAGTCAACCTGGCCATCTCGCTGCACGCCACCAGCAACGAGATCCGCGACCGGATCATGCCGGTCAACCGCGGCTTCGCCATCGAGGAGCTGCTCGCGGCCTGCCGGCGCTTCCCGCTGCCGTTCCGCCAGCGGATGACCTTCGAGTACGTGCTGCTCGACGGGGTCAACGATTCGGTCGAGGACGCCCGGCGGCTGGTGCGGCTGCTGAAGGGGATCCGGGGCAAGATCAACCTGATCCCGTTCAACGACTGGGAAGGCTCGGGCTTCGCGCGCCCGCCGCTGCCACGCATCCTCGCGTTCCAGGCGGTGCTCCTCGAGCACGGCATCACCGCGACCATCCGCTGGAGCAAGGGGGAGGACATCGGGGCGGCCTGCGGCCAGCTCCGCGAGGCGGTACCGGTATGAGCGCGCCGGTGACGGTGGCCCTCACCACGCTCGGCTGCCGGCTCAACCAGGTCGAGTCGCAGGAGATGGGCGCGCTGCTCGAGGGGCGCGGCTTCCGAGTGGTGTCCGCGGACAGCCGCGCGCAGGTCTACGTGGTCAACACGTGCACGGTGACCGGGCGCGCGGACTTCTCGGATCGGCAGGCCATCCGGCGCGTCACCCGCGAGAACCCGGACGCGTTCCTGGTGGTCACCGGATGCTACGCCCAGACCGATCCCGACGCGGTGGCGGCTCTGCCCGGGGTGGACCTGGTGGTGGGCAACCAGGAGAAGTACCGGCTACAGGACCTGCTCGACTCGCTCGTCAAGCGCCCGCGACCGATGGTGGCGGTGGGCGACGTCCGCGAGGCCCGCGGCGTGCCCGTCGCGCCGCTCACGAGGATGGCCGGCCGCTCGCGCGCCTTCGTGAAGATCCAGGACGGCTGCCAGCACCGCTGCGCCTTCTGCATCGTACCGGCGGCGCGCGGGGGCAGCCGCAGCCAGGAGCCGAAGGTCGTGCTCGACCAGGTCCGCGCTCTCGCGGAGGCCGGCTACCCGGACATCACGCTGACCGGCGTGGACATCGGCCACTACGGCTGGGATCTCTACCCGCGGATGTCGCTCGCCGCGCTGGTACGGAGCCTCGCCGCGGTCCCAGGCCTGCGCTGGCTGCGCCTCTCCTCGGTGCTGCCGTCCTACGTCACGGCGGATCTCTTCGACGCGGTCACCACGCTGCCGGTGGTCGCGCCGCACCTGCACCTGCCGCTCCAGAGCGGGAGCGATCGCGTGCTGCGCCTCATGCGCCGGCCGTACCACACCGGCATGTACCGCGATCTGGTCGACCGACTGGCCCGCGCCGTCCCGGACCTCGGGCTCGGCGCCGACGTCATCGTCGGGCATCCGGGGGAGACCGACGCGGACTTCGAGGCGACGCTCGCGCTGGTCGCGGCGCTGCCCTTCTCTTACCTGCACGTCTTCGCCTACTCGGACCGCAAGGGCACCGAGGCCGCACGCCGCCCGGGCCACGTCCCCGCCGCGGTGATCAGGGAGCGCAGCCAGCGACTCCGGCGCCTCGGGCGCGAGAAGAGCCACGCCTTCCGGCGCGCGCTGGTCGGTACGCGGCGAGAGGTCCTGGTGCTGGATGCGCGGGACCGCCGCCGCGGCCTCCGGTCCGGTCTCACCTCGAACTACGTCGAGGTGCTGTTCCCGGGCCCGGACGACCTCGGCCGGCGCATGGCGACAGTCGAGATCGCCGAGGTCCGCGGCGACCGGACCCACGGCCGCCTCGTGGAGATCCCGGCGTGAGCGCAGCGCGCGCGGCGGCCCCGCCCGAGCCGTCGCTCGGGATCATCGGCGGCAGCGGGCTCTACGAGATGGACGGCATCGAGGATCTGCGCTGGGTCCGGGTGCGCACGCCGTTCGGCGAGCCCTCCGACGCGTTCGGTACCGGCCGGCTCGGCGACCGGCGGGTCATCTTCCTGCCCCGACACGGCCGCGGTCACCGGCTGAGCCCCAGCGAGATCAACTACCGGGCGAACATCTGGGGCCTCAAGGCGCTCGGCGCCCGCTGGGTCGTCTCGGTGAGCGCGGTGGGCAGCATGAAGGAGGACATCCACCCGCTCGACCTGGTGGTGCCCGACCAGTTCTACGACCACACCCGTCGCCGCGTCTCGACCTTCTTCGGCGAGGGCATCGTGGGCCACGTGGGCATGGCCGACCCAGTGTGCCCGGGGCTCGGCGACCTGCTGGAGACCGCGGGCCGCGAGGCGGGAGCGCGCGTGCACCGCGGGGGAACCTACATCTGCATCGAGGGCCCGCAGTTCTCCACCAAGGGCGAGTCGCAGATCTTCCGTCGCTGGGGGGTCTCGGTCATCGGCATGACCAACATGCCCGAGGCCAAGCTCGCGCGCGAGGCCGAGCTCTGTTACGCGACGCTGGCGCTGGCCACCGACTACGACGTCTGGCACGAGAGCCACGCCGCGGTGACCGTCGAGGCGGTGGTGACCAACCTGCTCAAGAACGTGGCCACCGCCAAGGTGGTCCTGCGACGGATGATCCCGCGGGTGGGGAAGGCGTGCGCGGCCGGCTGCGGCGACGCGCTGGCGAGCGCGGTGATCACCAACCCGAAGCTCTTCCCCCCGCGCACGCGCAAGAACCTGGCCCTGCTCCTCGATCGCTACTTCCCGCCCGCGCCGCGGGGGCGCCGCCGTGGCTGAGCTCGACGTGATCGGCATCGGCAACGCCCTGGTGGACGTGCTGAGCCACGCCGACGAGGATCAGGTCACGCGGCAGGGCCTGGTGAAGGGCACGATGCACCTGGTGGACGAGGCCCGCGCCCGCGCCCTCTACGAGGCCATGGGCCCCGGGGTGGAGATGTCGGGCGGCTCGGCCGCCAACACGGTGGTGGGGGTGGCCTCCTTCGGCGGCCGCGCGCACTACGTGGGCAAGGTCCGCGACGATCAGCTCGGGGAGGTCTTCGGTCACGACCTGCGGGCAACCGGCGTCGGCTACGACACGCCGCGGGCCACCAGCGGGCCGCCCACCGGACGCTGCCTCATCCTGGTGACCCCGGACGCGCAGCGCACCATGAGCACCTTCCTCGGAGCCTCGGTGCGGCTCGGGCCCGCCGACGTGGACCGGCGCCTGATCGCGCGCGGCAAGATCCTCTACCTCGAGGGCTACCTCTTCGATCCCCCCGAGGCGCAGGAGGCCTTCCGCGCCGCGGCCGCCCTCGCGCACGAGGCCGGGCGCAAGGTGGCGCTCACCCTCTCGGACCCGTTCTGCGTGGAGCGGCACCGCGCCGCCTTCCTCGACCTGGTCGAGCACCACGTCGACATCCTCTTCGCGAACGAGCTCGAGATCTGCGCGCTCTACCAGGTGCGCGACTTCGACGCGGCGCTGCCGCACGTGCGCGGGCACTGCGAGCTGGCCGCGCTGACCCGGAGCGCCAAGGGCTCCGTGCTGGTGAATGGGGACCGGATGCACGTGGTCTCCGCCCATCCGGTCGAGGCGGTGGTGGACACCACCGGGGCGGGGGACCTCTACGCCTCGGGCGTGCTCTACGGGCTCGCCCAGGGGCTCGACCTGCCGACCTGCGGGCGCCTCGGCTCGCTGGCCGCCGCCGAGGTCATCGCCCACGTGGGCGCCCGCCCGATGGTGCCGCTGGCCGAGCTGGCCGCGCCGGTGCTCGGATAGCCCGCGATGGCCGACGCCTCCGCCCTCGCGTCCAAATACGACCGGCTCGTGGAGCTCCTCCGCGGGATGAGCCGGGTGATCGTGGCCTTCTCCGGAGGCGTGGACTCGACCTTCCTCGCGCGCGCCGCCAAGGACGCGCTCGGGGATGGCGCGCTGCTGGTCACCGCCGACTCGGAGACGTACCCGGCCGCCGAGCTCGAGGAGACCCGTCGGCTCGCCGGCCTGCTCGGGATGCACCACGAGGTCATCGAGACCCGCGAGCTGGATCGGCCGGAGTACGCGCGCAACGGGCCCGACCGGTGCTTCCACTGCAAGGAGGAGCTGTTCAGCCGGCTCGAGCCCATCGCCCGGCGGGTCGGCACCGCCCAGCTCGTGTACGGCGCCAACATGGACGACCTCGGCGACCACCGTCCGGGCATGAAGGCGGCGGAGGCCCGTGGCGTGCGCGCACCCCTGATCGAGGCGGAGCTGTGGAAGGAGGAGATCCGCGTGCTCTCCCGCGAGCTCGGCCTCCCGACCTGGGACAAGCCCTCCTTCGCGTGCCTGTCGTCGCGCTTCCAGTACGGCGACGCGATCACCGCCCAGAAACTCCGGCAGATCGACGCGGCGGAAGCCTTCGTGCGCAGCCTGGGCTTCCGCCAGTTCCGGGTGCGCCACCACGACCGGCTGGCCCGCCTGGAGCTGCCCGCGGAGGAGATGCCGCGGCTCTGGCAGGACGAGCGCCACGCCGCGATCGTCCGCCGCTTCCGCGAGCTCGGCTACCTCTACGTGACGCTCGACCTGCAGGGCTTCCGCAGCGGCAGCGCCAACGAGGCGCTCAAGTGGATCGGGAAAAAGTAAGGGCCCTGCTGGAGGAGGTCGCGGGGGGCACGCTGACCCCGGAGCAGGCGCTCACCCGGCTGCGCTCGCTGCCCTACGACGACCTCCGCTTCGCCCGCGTCGATCTGCATCGCTCGCTGCGCCACGGCGTGCCCGAGGCCGTCTTCTGCCCGGGCAAGACCCCCGAGCAGGTGGTGGCCATCGTGGAGCGCCTGGCCGAGCATCACGACAACGTGCTGGCCACCCGCGCGGAGCCCGCGGTGGCGGCGGCCCTGCTCGCGAGCGGCCTGCCGTGCCGCGTGCACGAGGCCGCGCGCGTGGTCGTGGTCAAGCCCACCGCGCGCGAGGGGGTGGGGCTCATCCTGGTGGTGAGCGCGGGCACCTCCGACCTGCCGGTGGCGGAGGAAGCGGCGGTGACCGCGGAGGTCATGGGCAACCACGTCGAACGCGTCTTCGACTGCGGGGTGGCCGGCCTCCATCGCCTGGTCCCGCACCTCGACCGCCTCAACGAGGCCAACGCGATCATCGCGGTGGCCGGGATGGACGGCGCGCTACCGAGCGTGCTGGGCGGCCTCGTGGACCGGCCGGTCATCGCGGTGCCCACCAGCGTGGGCTACGGCGCCTCGTTCGGCGGCGTGGCCGCGCTGCTGACCATGCTCAACTCCTGCGCCCCGGGCGTCTCGGTGGTCAACATCGACAACGGCTACGGCGCGGCCGCCCAGGCCAACCAGATCAACAAGCTCGCCACCAAGCACCGCTGACCTTGCTCAAGCTCGCGTATTTCGACTGCCCCAGCGGCGCCTCGGGCGACATGATCCTGGGCGCGCTGGTCGACGCGGGCGTGCCGTTCGAGGCCCTCGAGCGCGAGCTGGCCGGCCTCGGCGTCGACGGCTACCGGCTCGAGCGCTCGGAGGTCATGAAGGGGGGCTTCCGCGCCACCAAGGTGGACGTGCACCTGGCCGGCTGCGACCGCGACCCGGGCGCCCTCTATTCCGGGATCGGACCTCACGATTCGGCGGGCCATCGTGGGCTCGGCGAGATCCTCGGCATCCTCGAGCGGAGCCAGCTGGCTCCCAGGGTCCGGGAGATGGCCTCGCGCGTCTTCCGCCGCCTCGCCGACGCCGAGGCCCGGGTGCACGGCACCACCCCGGAGCGGGTGCAGTTCCACGACGTGGGCGCCATCGACGCGATCGTGGACGTGACCGGCGCGTGCATCGGGCTCCACCTGCTCGGTATCGACGCGGTGCACTTCGGGGCGCTGCCGGTGGGTGGCGGCTTCGTCAACGGCCCGCACGGGCGCATCCCGATCCCGGGTCCGGCCACCGCGGAGCTCCTCAAGGGCTTCCCGACCCTCGACACCGGGATCCGCCGCGAGCTCGTCACCCCGACCGGGGCCGCCATCCTGACCACGCTGGCGGCCGGCGCGGGCGCCATGCCGGCCATGCGGGTGACCGCGGTCGGCTACGGGGCGGGGACCATGGAGCTAGAGACCCCGAACGTGCTCCGCGTCTTCGTGGGCGAGGCGGCGGTGCCCGCGCCCACCGCGACCCCGACCGAGACCCCCACCGAGACCATCATTCAGGTCGAGACCACGATCGATGACATGTCCCCCCAGCTCTACGAGCCGCTGCTCGAGCGCCTCCTCGAGGGCGGTGCCCTGGACGCCTGGCTGACCCCGGTCATCATGAAGCGCAGCCGGCCCGGGGTGGTCCTGACCGCCCTCTGCGAGCCAGGGCGGGTCGCCGACCTCTCCCGGCTGCTCTTCGAGGAGTCCTCGACCATCGGGGTGCGCTGGACCGCCTACCAGCGGGCGCGGCTCGACCGGGAGATGGTCCGGCTCGACACCGCGTACGGGCCGGTGACCTTCAAGGTGTCCCGCCTCGACCGGCGCGTGATCACGGTGACCCCCGAGTTCGAGGAGATCCGGCGCATCGCGCGCGACCGCGGGCTCGCGGTCCGCGAGGTCCTCGAGCAGGCGCGCACCGAGGGCCGACGGCTCCTCTCGTCCTCTTGACAGAACCCCCGGCCGGGACTACGGTTGGGGGCGCTTTCCCGGCCTCGGACCCTTCACTCAGGAGGTAGCGCGGTGAAAAAGACCGTGTCGATGACGATCAACGGTGCCCCCCAATCGCACGAGGTGGAGCCCCGGCTGCTGCTCGTGCACTACATCCGGGAGCAGGCCGGCCTCACCGGCACTCACGTGGGATGCGACACGAGCCAGTGCGGCGCCTGCATCGTGCACGTCAACGGCGTGGCCGTGAAGTCGTGCACGCTCCTCGCGGTGCAGTGCGACGGCGCGCAGGTGCTGACCATCGAGGGTCTCGCCAAGGACGGCAAGCTCCACCCGATCCAGGACGCGTTCTGGGAGAAGCACGGGCTGCAGTGCGGCTTCTGCACGCCGGGCATGATCATGTCGGCCCACCAGATGCTGCAGCGCAACCCGCGCCCGACCGAGGCCCAGATCCGCCACGATCTCGAAGGCAACCTGTGCCGCTGCACGGGCTACCACAACATCGTCAAGGCCATCCAGTACGCCGCCGAGAAGATGGCGGGGAAGTAGGAGGCGACCATGGCCACCACCCGTGTGCTCGGTGCGAGCATCAAGCGGCGTGAGGACCCCCGGTTCATCACCGGCAAGGGCAACTACACCGACGACCTGAAGCTCGCCGGCATGACCCACGCGGTTTTCGTGCGGAGCCCGCACGCAAACGCCAAGATCCGCAGGATCGACACCTCGAAGGCCTCGAAGGCCCCGGGCGTGGTCGCGATCTTCACCGGCAAGGACATGACCGGGGTCAACTCGCTGCCCTGCGGCTGGCTCCTGCCCGAGCTGAAGATCCCGCCCCACATGCCGCTCGCCACCGACGCGGCCCACTACGTGGGCGACCCGGTGGCCATCGTCATCGCGGAGAGCCAGTCGGCCGCGAGCGACGCGGCGGAGATGGTGGCGGTCGACTGGGACGTCCAGCCCTCGGTGACCAATACCGAGAAGGCGGCGGCCAAGGGCTCACCCCAGATCCACGAGGTCGCGCCGGACAACGTCGCGTTCAGGTGGCAGATCGGCGACGGCGCCGCCACCGACGCCGCGTTCAAGTCGGCCGCGGTCACCGTGAAGAAGCGCATCATCAACCAGCGCCTCGTGGCCAACCCCATGGAGCCGCGCGCCTGCGTGGCGCGGTACGACGATTCCACCGGGGACTGGACGCTCTGGGTGACCTCGCAGAACCCCCACGTGCACCGGCTCCTCATGACCGCCTTCGTGCTCGGCATCCCGGAGCACAAGGTGCGGGTCATCGCGCCGGACGTGGGCGGCGGTTTCGGCTCCAAGATCTTCCTCTACAACGAGGAGACGGTCTGCACCTGGGCCACCAAGCAGATCAAGCGGCCGATCCGCTGGACCTCCTCGCGCCGCGAGGCCTTCCAGACCGACGCCCACGGCCGCGACCACGTGACCGACGCCGAGGTCGCGCTCTCGAAGGACGGCAAGTTCCTGGGGCTGCGGGTGAAGACCACCGCGAACCTGGGCGCGTATCTCTCCACCTTCGCGCCGGCGGTGCCGACCTATCTGTACGCCACGCTGCTCAACGGCGTCTACGAGTGGGGGGCCATCCACGCGGAGGTCACCGGGGTCTTCAGCAACACCACCCCGGTGGACGCGTACCGCGGGGCCGGCCGGCCGGAGGCCTGCTATCTCCTCGAACGCATGGTGGACGCCGCCGCGGCCGCGCTCAAGATGGACCCGGCCGACATCCGGAAGAAGAACTTCATCCCGAAGTTCGACAACGGCTACCAGACCAAGGT
>JBGQHJ010000176.1:0-9541 GCA_041497895.1 Methylomirabilia bacterium | reverse complement strand
GTCGGGCGCAGTCAGCCGCTCGATCACGCTCCACCCGGCTTCGTGCCGGATCGCCTCGTCGCACCGCGCGAGGCTCTCGCGGAACACCGGCTCCTGGGCGAGCAGCCGGCGGCCCATTCCCGGCCACTGCGAGCCCTGGCCGGGGAACACGAAGGCGATGGGAGCGCGCGCCTTACGGTCGAGCCCGGCGACCACCGCCGGGTGCGAGCCCCGCGCGATGTGCTCGCTCAGCGCCTCGCGCATCCCGTCAGCCGACCGGCCGACGACGGCGAGACGGTGCTCGTGGTGCGTGCGGCGTACCGCCGCGGTGTAGACCAGGTTCTCCAGGCGCTCCGAGCCTCCCAGCGCCTCCCGGTAGGACTGGGCGAGCGCGGCGAGCGCCGGCGCGCTGCGCGCCGAGAGCGGCAGCAGGACCGCGTCCCGGGTCGCGGGCGGCGTCGGATCCGGCACCGCCGGGGCGGCTTCCAGCACCACATGCGCGTTCGTCCCCGACCAGCCGAACGAGCTGACGCCGGCGCAGCGACGCGCGCGCCCGGCCGGCCACGGGCTGAGCGCGGTGGGAATGGCGAGCGCCGCCGGCAACGTGATATGCGGGTTCAGGCGGCGGAAGTGCAGATGCGCCGGTACCGATCCGTGCTGGAGCGCCAGAACCGTCTTGATGAGGCCCGCGATCCCGGCCGCGCCTTCGAGGTGGCCCAGGTTCGTCTTGACCGAGCCGACGAGGCACGACGCGGCGCGGCCCGCGCCGAGTACCGCGCCGAGCGCCTCCATCTCGATCGGATCGCCGAGCGGTGTCCCGGTCCCGTGCGCCTCCACGTAGCCGATCTCCTCGGGGGCGACGCCGGCCAGCTCGAGGGCGCGGCGGATCAGCGCCTGCTGGGAGCGTCCGCTCGGCGCGGTCAGCCCGTTCGTGCGGCCGTCCTGGTTCACCGCGGAGCCGCGGATGACCGCCCGGATCCGATCGCCGGCGGCGACCGCGTCGGAGAGGCGCTTGAGCACCACCACCCCGCAGCCTTCGCCGCGGACGAACCCGTCCGCGCGCTCGTCGAAGGCCTTGCAGCGGCCGTCGGCGGCCAACATCTGCATCCGGGACGCGGCGACCGTGAACTCGGGCGCCAGGATCACGTTGACCCCGGCGGCGAGGGCGAGATCGCACTCGCGGGCCCGCAGCGCCTGTGCCGCGAGATGGAGCGCCACCAGCGACGACGAGCACGCGGTGTCGACCGCGAGGCTCGGTCCGTGGAGATCGAGCAGGTACGAGAGGCGCCCGGCGAGCACGCTGTGCGACGTTCCGGTTCCCGCATAGGCGTCGAGGCCCGCGAGGTTCTCGGCCTGGAGCGTCCAGTAGTCATTGCTGTGGCTATGGACCCCGACGAAGACCCCGGCCGCGCCGCCGGCCAGCCGCGACGGATTCTGGCTCGCGTCCTCGAGAGCGTCCCACGCCACCTCGAGGAGCAGCCGCTGCTGAGGGTCCATGCGCGCGGCCTCGCGGGGCGAGATGTCGAAGAACGCGGCGTCGAACCCGTCGATCTCACTGAGGAACGCTCCCCAGCGCGTGCTCATCTTCCCGGGGGCCAGCGGATCGGGATCGTAGAGTGTCGCCGCGTCCCAGCGGTTGGCCGGCACCTCGGTGATCGCGTCGACCCCATTAGCCAGCAGGGTCCAGAAGGATGCGGCGTCGTGCACGCCGCCCGGGAGCCGGCAGCCGATTCCCACGATGGCGATGGGCTCCGTCGTCGCGCGCTCCGCCGCCTCGAGGCGGACGCGCATCTTCGCGAGGGCATCGAGCGCCTGCCGGAGCTGGTCACCGGTCGGCTCACTCATGGTCCCGCTCCCGCCCGCTTCCGAGCAGTCGATGGACTCGCGCCAGCTCCTCGTCCAGGAGGACGCCCACCTGCTCGCGAGACAGGTCGTCGGCCGCCGGGGCGACCCGGTCGGCCTCCGCCGCTGCGGCCGCCGCTGCCGGCTCGGAGCCGAGGCCGAGCGCCTCGGCGATGTGACCGGCCAGCGCGACGATCGTGGGGTAGTTCCACACCAGGGTGGCGGACAGACGCAACCCGCAGTCGGCCTCGAGGCGGTTTCGCAGCTCGAGCGTCATCAGCGAGTCGAGGCCGAGGCTCTTGAGCGGCGCTTCCGCGTCGACCCGCGCCGGCTCGAGCCGGAGGATTCGCGCGACCCGCGCGGTCAGGTGCTCCCGGAGCATCCCGATGCGGGCCGGGGCTGGGGCGGCCCGAAGCACGTCGGCGAGCGCTGGGCCAACCTCGTCGGCTCGCGCCCCGACGGGGCGAAGGAGCGCGCCGAGGAAGGGATCGGGTGCTCCCGCCCGCGCCGCGCTCCACGTCTCGGCGTCGAAGACCATGACCGCCTGGTGCACGCGGTCGGTCCCGAGCATGGCGGTGAAGGCCTGGGTGCCCTGCTCGGGCGTCAGGCTTCCGAGCCCCAGTCCCTCGAGGCGTGCGCCACGGTCGCGGCTCGCGGCCGCGAGACCGATGTCGCTCCATGGACCCCAGGCGATGCTGACCGCGGGGAGCCCGAGGCTCCGACGATACCGGGCCAGCGCGTCCAGGAACGCATTGGCGCCCGCGTAGTTCGCCTGGCCGGCCAGGCCCAGGAGGGCGGATGCCGAGGAGCAGAGGACGAAGAAGTCGAGCGCGTCCGGCTCGCTCAGAGTGTGCAGGACCCACGCCCCGGTCGCCTTGGGCGCCATCACGGCTCGGATCTGGTCGGCCTCCATCCGCAGGAGCATCGCGTCGTCGAGCACGCCCGCGGCGTGGATCACCCCACGCAGGGCGGGCATCCGGCGGCGGAGCGCCTCGAGCGCGCGCGCCATCGGCCGGGGTGCCGCGACGTCGGCCTCGACCGTGACGATCTCCGCGCCCGCCCGCTCGAGCTCGGCGATGGCGCGGCGGGCCTCGCCACTCGGCGCGCGACGGGCGAGCAGGGCCAGGTGCCGCGCGCCTGCGGCGACGAGCGCGCGCGCCATCGTGAGCCCGAGCGCGCCCAGGCCACCGGTGATCAGGTAGGTGGCGTCCGGCCGGATGACGGGGCCGGCGGTCGTCAGCGGGGCGACCGCGGCGTGCTCAGGCGACAGCGAGAGCGCGATCTTCCCGATGTGTCGCGCCTCCGCCATGTAGCGGAAGGCCTCGGCTACCTCGCCGATCGGGTATGTGCGAACGGGAAGGGGCTGGATCTCACCGGCCGCGACCCGGTCCATCAGGCGCGCGAGCAAAACCCCCACCACCGCGGGCCGCTCCCGACACATGCGCTCGAGGTCCAGCGCGGCGTAGGAAAGATTGCTCCGGAATGGCGCCAGGCCGAGCGGAGCATTCTGGTAGATGTCGCGCTTGCCGATCTCCACGAACCGCCCGTACGGGGCGAGCGCCGAGAGCCCGGCGGCGACCGCCTCGCCGGCCAGCGAGTTCAGGACGATGTCGACCCCCACGCCGCCGGTGAGCGCCTTCACCTCGGCCGCGAAAGCCAGCGAGCGCGAATCGCGCACGTGCTCCACCCCGAGCGAGCGCAGATACTCGTGCTTCCGCGGGCTCGACGCGGTGGCGAACACGGTGGCGCCCGCGCGCCGGGCGAGCTGCACCGCGGCCAGGCCAACGCCGCCGGCGGCTGCGTGGATCAGCACGCTCTCGCCCGCGCGCATCCGGGCCAGGTGCTCGAGCGCGTACGACGCGGTCAGGAACGCGAGCGGCAGCGTGGCGGCGACCTGGTGGTCGAGGGCCGGTGGCTTGGGCACCGCGAGCCGCGCGTCCGTGATGGCGTGGGTGCCCAGGCAGTCGAACGCGATCGCGATCACCTCGTCGCCCACCCTCGGCGTCTCGACCCCGGGTCCGACGGTTATGACACGCCCGGCGCATTCCAGTCCGATCGGCCCGTGGCCGGCGGGATTGCCGGGCAAACTCCCGAGTGCGCACAGCACGTCCCTGAAGTTGAGGCCGACGGCCCGAACCTCGATCTCGATCTCGCCCGGTCCAGGCTGCCGCCGGGCGATGGGCCGGAGTCGAAGGCCGTCGAGGGTAGCGACCCGGGAGGCGTGGACCCGGAAGGGAGTCGAGCCCGCCGGCACCGGCACCGCCTCGGCCGCCCCGCCGGAGTCGGGCGCAACGCGCTCGAGCCTCGCCACGTAGCGGTCGCGCCCGCGCAGGGCGATCTGGCCCTCGCCGCCCCACTCCACGCACTCGCGGGCCAGCCCGTCGAGCTCCTCGGCGCTTGGCTCGGCGCCGAGGTCGATCCGACCGGACCGGAGCTCGGGATGCTCGGTCGCGAGCACCGCGCCCGCGCCCCACAACGGGGCCTCCTCGAGGGCCACGCGTCCTGGCGCGTCCACGATCTCCTGCGCTCCGGCGGTCACCAGCACGAGGCGCGGCCGGGCCGCGGATCCGTCCGCGGCAATCGCCTTGACGAGGGTCACCATCTCCTGCACCGTCGGTGACTCCGTGATCGGCTCGGTTGTCTCCGAAGTCAGCCGCATAGCGTCGAGCCCGCGGAGGTACGCCACCCCCTGCACCGGGTCCGCTCCGGCGAGCAGGGCCGCGAGCTCCGCGGCCCGCGAGATGAGCGAGCACCGCGCGCCGCGCGCGGTGAGCCGGCGCGCGAGCGGCTCACCCACGCCCCGACGATCGGACAGGATGACCCAATGGCCGGGGGCCTCGCCTGCCCCGCTTGCCGCGATGGGCTGTCGCCGCCACCGGACCTCGAATACGCATCGGTCCAGGCTTGCGGAGTCCTCGCGGGCGAGCGGCACGACACGCACGCCGAGCGCCTCGACCAGAGGGCGCCCGGTGGAATCGACGACCACCACGTCTGCCACGACCGCTCCGTCCGCCGGCTCGCCCCGCACCGTGACTCGGCAGCGGAGTGCATCCTCCGCGGTCGGGCCGCGACGGGCGATCACGCGCTCGACCGCGGCGGGCACGTAGGTCGCGGTCACGGACGCGCGGGTGCCGTCGAGGGCCGCGATCACGCCCTGCAGGGCTGCGTCGAGCAGGCACGGATGCACGGCATATCGGGAAGCGTCCTCGACCACCGCGTCCGTCGAGCGCAGGCGGGTGAGGACGAGGCCGTCGCGCCGCGCGACCGCGGCGACGCCCTGAAAGGCCGGTCCGTACTCGAGGCCGCGCCGATTCATGGCCGCGTAGTGCGCCGGGCCCGACGCCTCGTCCTCGGCCGCGGCGAAAGCGACGGTCGATGCCCCGGCCTGCGGCTCGTCGTGGCTCCGGATGACGCCAGTCGCGTGCACAGTCCACGGTGCCGCGGGCCCACTCTCCGGCCCTCGACTCGCGATCCGGAAGTTCGCCGAGCCCGGGCCCGAGGCGATTATCACGAGCTGCACGGTCGGCACGGCGTCGGCGCTCATTTCCAGCGGTGACTCGAAGCGGACGTCTTCCACGCTCACCGGCCCGGATCCGGAGCCGTCCGCCGCGGCCGTGAGAGCCATCTCGAGAATGGCGCTGGCCGGGAGCACCGCGACGCCATGCACGCGATGCTGGAGCAGCCACGGCATCTGGGCGGGATCGAGGCGGCCCTGCCAGAAGTGCGTTCCCGGGTCGGCGGAGGACACCACGTGCTCGTCGAGCAGCGGATGCGTGCCCGCGGCCGGCCGTCGCGCGGCGTCGCCCGGCGCAACTGGATACCAGAAGCGTTCGCGCTGCCACGGATAAGGCGGCAGGCCGACGCAGCGGCCCCCCGCCGGGTAGAGACGCTCCCAGTCCACCACGAGCCCGCCGGTGTAGAGCGCGCCGAGCGATTCCAGAAGAACCGCGCGCTCCGGCTCATTCCGCCTGAGCGAGGGCACGCACAACCCCTGCTCGATCGCGGGCAGCAGCACTGGGTGCGGGCTGATCTCGACGAAGGCGTCGCAGCCGTCCTCGCGCAGGCGCCGGATCGCAGCCGCGAACTGGACCGGCTCCCGGAGGTTCCGCATCCAGTACGCCGCGTCGAGCCGGGCGCCGTCGATGGGCGCGCCGGTCACGGTGGAGCACATCGGGAGCCGGGTCTCCGCGGTGGCCAGGCCGGCTAGCCCCCGCAGGAGGTCCTCGCGCAGCGGCTCCACCTGCGGGCTGTGCGAGGCGACGTCGACCTTCACCCGGCGGCAGAACACGCCGTCCCGCTCGAGCCGCGCGAGGAGCTCCTCGAGCGCGGTCACCTCGCCCGCGACGACGGTCGACCGATCGCTGTTGCACACTGCGACCGAGAGCCGGTCCTCCCGGCCGCGCAGCCGCTCGTGGGCCTCCGCGGGCGAGAGCTCGACCATGGCCATCGCGCCCCGGCCGCTGATGCGCCGGAGCAGCGCGCTGCGCGTGCAGATCACGCGAGCCGCGGTGTCGAGGTCGAGCGCGCCGGCCACGTGCGCGGCCGCCACTTCACCCATGCTGTGCCCGACCACCGCGGCCGGCTCGACCCCCCACGCGCGCCACTGCTCGGCGAGCGCGACCTGGATCGCGAAGAGGGCCGGCTGCACGACGTCGATCCGATCCAGCCGCGACCGCTCGCCCGCCCCGAGCTCCTCGAGGAGCGACCAGCCCGCGTGCGTGGCGATCGCAGCGTCGCAGCGCTCCAGCGCCCTCCGGAATGCGGGCTCGGCCGCCGCGAGCCCGAGCCCCATGCCGACCCACTGCGAGCCCTGACCGGGAAAGACGAACGCGACGCGGGGAGCGCGGCCGGCGGGGCGCGCCGGCCGGACGCCCGGCGCCGATTCCGAACGTAAGAGCGCGTCGAGGCCGGCGGCAAGCTCGCGGCGGTCTCGGCCGACCACGGCGAGGCGATGGTCATGCTGAGTCCGGCGAACCGCTGCCGTGAAGCAGACGTCCTGGATCGCCGCCGGATCCGGCCGCGACAGGTGCGCGGCGTAGCGCTCGGCGAGCTCTCGCAGGGTCTCCGGGGAGCGGGCGGACAGCGGGAGCAGGTACTCTCCCGAGGGCTCGTCGGTCTCGAGGGCCACGTCGCTCGGGGCAGCGGCCAGCACGACGTGCGCGTTGGTGCCACCGATGCCGAACGAGCTGACACTCGCGATCGGTCGGGGCACCTCCGGCCAGGCCATGGCATCGCGAGGAATCGCAACGCCCAGATCATTCCAGGCCACCTCGGGAGTGGGCGTGTCGCAATGCAGGCTCGCCGGTATGACTCGACGCTCGAGGCTCAGCGCCACCTTGATGAGCCCCGCGATCCCGGCCGCGCCCTCGGTGTGGCCGATGTTGGTCTTCACCGAGCCTACGAAGCACGGTGACCCCGTCGCGCGACCGTGACCGAGGACCGCGCCCAGGGCGGACAGCTCGACCGGATCTCCGGCCCGGGTCCCGGTCCCGTGCGCCTCGACGTACTGGACCGTAGTCGGCGCCACCCCGGCCCGTCGATACGCGGTCCGCAGCAGGTCTTCCTGACCGTCTCGGCCAGGCGTGCCGAGCGAGCCGCCGGTGTGCCCGTCGTTGTTGACCGCGCTGCCGAGGATGATCGCGTGGATCGGATCCCGGTCGCGGCGCGCGTGCGACAGCGGCTTGAGCACCACGACACCGATCCCTTCGCTCCGGACGTAGCCGTCCGCGCGCGCGTCGCCGAACTTGCAGCGCCCGTCGGCGGAGAGCATGCCGGCCTGCGAGTAGGCGGTGGTGATGTGCGGCTGGAGGATCACGTTGACGCCGGCCGCGATGGCGAGGGCGGCTTCGCCGCTCCACAGGCTCTGACAGGCCAGGTGCACCGCAACGAGCGACGAGGAGCACGCGGTGTCGACGGTCACGCTCGGCCCCCGCAGCCCGAGCAGGTGCGAGAGTCGACCCGAGGCAGTGTAGCGGCCGCTGCCGGTGGTCATGTGGAAGTCGGCGCGCTCCGACTCGGTGAACATCCGGCTCTCGTAGTCGTTGATCCACATGCCGACGAACACCCCGGTCGCGCTCCCGTCGAGGCGTGCAACCACGAGCCCGGCGTCCTCGAGCGCCTCCCACGTCACCTCGAGTAGGAGGCGCTGCTGCGGGTCGAGACGCTCGGCCTCGCGAGGCGAGATCCCGAAGAAGCGCGCGTCGAAGCGATCGACGTGGTCGAGGAATCCGCCGCGGCGGTCGTGTCCGCCGGCGATCGCGCGGGCGCGGGCGCGATCGGCACCCAGCGTGCCGACCGCGTCGACGCGACGCTCGAGGAGATGCCAGAACGCGGTCGGGCCCTCGGCGGCCGGAAACCGGCACCCGATGCCTATGACAGCGACCGGCTCGTTCACGTGGTCCGAATGGGCGTTCATGGGCTCGTGATCTGAGACCGCGGCTCAGGGCAAACGACTACCCCTGTCAGAGATTTGCAAGTCCAGAGCCACCGAACCGCGGATCGAAACTCGTGATGCGGCGGAACGTTAACGTGTTCAGGTACTTCGCTGGGTATTGTCACTAGGTGCAACGGCTGGTCTAGCATGCAGTTTTTCGTGCAAATACTGCATGTGGGTAATCTAGGTAATGACAGATTTTCAAATACTTACAGGCCGATGAGAAGGGCCAATTGAGGCCCTCCCGGAGCTACCGGACGAGCACCTCCAGCTCCGCCAAGACGGCCGCTCGGGCCTGCGCCGTTGCCCCGGGATCCCACCCGATCGTAGCCCCCACGCGGACGCAGCCGGCGAACTGCTCGGCATTCTCCAGCGGTCCCAGAATACTGGCCAGATGCGGGGTGCACGCGGCGCCGTTCGCCACGTGTGGGAGAACCGTCACCGGCTGCCCCACCTCGTCGAAGCTGTGCCGAGCCCCCGGATACACGGTGATCATCGCGTCGTATCCGGCGGCGCGCAACCCGGCCACCATGTCCTCGCACGCCTGCGCGGGAGTCCAGTCGTCGAGGCCACCGGTGTGGATCCGGAGCGGCGCGGAGAGGTGCGCCATCTCGGGCATGGTCCAGTTGCAGTACGGATAGAACGCGATGAACGCGCGGAAGCCCGGCTGCCCGGGTACGACGAACGTATCGTGCGCCCACGCGGTCGCGGACAGGGTCGTGACGATGCCGCCGTGGGAGAACCCCATCAGCGCGATGCGCTGCGCATCGATCGCCGGGTGCGTGGACAGGATCCGGAGCGCCCCGTACGCGTCGGGGATCCGCTGCATGGGAAGCAGCGCGCCCGCGTCGACGCACGCCTCTCGCAACCCGCGTCCGCCGAAGCTGTCGACGACGAACGTGGCGTATCCCGCCGCGCGCAGCGCCGGCTCCCATCCGCGCTCTGCCGCGCCGACCCCCGCGCATCCATGCATCAGGACCACGCCGGGAAACGGGCCGGACCCGCGTGGAATCTCGAGCTCGCCGGAGATGGTCAGCGGAGGGCCCGCGACCAGCCTTCCTCCCTCGCCGCGCGTCAGAGAGCCCGCGGTCGCGAACTCGACGAGGCCGGTGTCCTCACGATCGAGCACCGGCTTGATCGGGCGGGCCTGCGAAGCGCACGCCGCGCTGACCGCGCAGGCGGCCAGAAGAAGCACCAAGCCATGGCCACGCATGTCTTTCTCGGTTGCCTTGGATACTGAATGGCGCGCCTGGAGGGATTCGAACCCCCGACCCTCGGCTTAGAAGG
>JBGQHJ010000175.1:0-9544 GCA_041497895.1 Methylomirabilia bacterium | reverse complement strand
TTGAACGAGGAGACGATGGTATTGGTCTCCTCCTTGCCCACGTCGCTGCGCTTCCACTGCCCGATGCACGGCCCGCACGCGTTCGCGAGCACGGTGCCCCCGATCTTCTGGAAGGTCTCCACCATGCCGTCGCGCTTGATGGTCTGGTAGATGCGCTCCGAGCCCGGGGTCACCAGGAACGGGGTCTTGGCCTTGACGCCGGCCTTGAGCGCCTGCATCGCGATGTGGGCCGCCCGCCGCATGTCCTCGTAGGAGGAGTTGGTGCACGAGCCGATGAGGGTCTGCCGGATCTGGGCCGGCCAGCCTTCCCTCTTCACCTCGGCCGCGAGCTTCGAGATCGGGCGCGCCCGGTCCGGTGAGTGCGGGCCCACGATGTGGGGCTCGAGCTCGGAGAGGTTGATCTCGACCACCTCGTCGTAGAACTTCCGCGGGTCGCGCAGCACCTCCGGATCCGCCACCAGGTGCTGGCGGTACTGCTCGGCCAGCCGCGCGATGTCGGCCCGGTCGGTGGCGCGCAGGTAGGCGGCCATCCGGTCGTCGAAGTGGAAGAGCGAGGTGGTCGCCCCCAGCTCCGCGCCCATGTTGCAGATGGTGCCCTTGCCGGTGGCGCTGATCGACTCCGCCCCCGGGCCGAAGTACTCGATGATCTTGTTGGTCCCGCCCTTCACCGTGAGGAGCCCGCACAGATAGGTGATGACGTCCTTGGGCGAGCTCCAGCCCGCGAGCTTGCCGGTCAGGTGGATGCCGATCAGCTTGGGATCGAGCACCTCCCACGCGAGCCCGGCCATGGCCTCGCCGCAGTCCGCGCCGCCCACCCCGATGGCGGCCATGCCGAGCCCGCCCGCGTTGGGGGTGTGGGAGTCGGCGCCGATCATGAGCCCGCCCGGGAAGGCGTAGTTCTCGAGCACGACCTGGTGGATGATGCCGGCGCCCGGCTTCCAGAAGCCGATGCCGTACTTCTTGGAGGTCGAGTGCAGGAAGTCGTAGACCTCGCGGTTCTCCGCGATGGCGCGCTCCATGTCCGCCGCCGCGCCGCTCTCGGCCCGGATCAGGTGGTCGCAGTGCACCGTGCTGGGCACCGCCGCCTGCTTCTTGCCCGCCTGCATGAACTGGAGCAGGGCCATCTGACCGGTAGCGTCCTGCAGGGCGACCCGGTCCACCCGGAGCCTCAGCTGGGCCTTGCCCCGGCTCCACTCCTGCTTGGCGAAGTCGTCGGCGTGGGCGACCAGGATCTTCTCGGCCAGGGTGAGCCCACGGCCGAAGCGGCGGCGCGCCTCGTCGAGCTTGCCGGGCATGGATTCATACAGCCGCTTGATCTGGTCAACCGCCATGGTGGGCCTCCTCGACGGGCACCGCCGCTCCCGAGATCGGGCACAGCGGACCGCACACACACGTATCGCCTCCCACCGGCCAGGCAGGAGGCGACCAGGTAAAATCGCGAGTTACGTTAACATGTCGCCCTGGGGAGGTCAATGGAGCGGCCCGCTCATACCCCCGCCCATACCCCCACCATACGAATGTCCGACCCCATCGAGGACTACGCCCTGATCGGCGACGGCGAGACCGCGGCCCTGGTCTCGCGCCGCGGCTCGATCGACTGGCTCTGCCTGCCCCGCTTCGACTCGCCCGCCTGCTTCGCGGCCCTGCTGGGCGGCCCCGAGCACGGCCGGTGCGGCCTGGCCCCCCGCGACGGCACCCGATCCGTGCGCCGCCGGTACCGCGACGGCACCCTGGTCCTCGAGACGGACTTCGAGACCGCCGACGGCGCCGTGACGGTGGTCGACTGCATGCCCCAGCGCGAGGGCCCGCCGGTCCTGATCCGCCAGGTCGTCGGCAACCGGGGCACCGTGCCGATGCGGTTGGAGCTGGTGATGCGAATGGACTACGGCTCGGTGGTCCCCTGGGTCCGCCGATCGGCGGACGGGATCCACGCGGTGGCGGGGCCCGAAGCCCTCGCGCTGACCACCGACCTGCCGCTCCGGGGCGAGGGCCTCACCACCGTGGCCGACTTCGAGGTCGCCGCCGGGGAGCGCCGGGCGCTCACGCTCGCCTGGCATCCGTCCCATCTGCCCGCGCCCCCGCCGCTCGACCCCGACGAAGCGGTGCGGGAGACGGAGGCCTGGTGGCGCCGGTGGGTAGGTGGCTGCTGCTTCGAGGGGCCCGACCGGGACGCGGTGGTCCGCTCCCTGGTCACGATCAAGGCGCTCATCTACGAGCCCACCGGCGGCATCGTGGCCGCGCCGACGACCTCGCTGCCCGAGCGGCTCGGCGGGGTGCGCAACTGGGACTACCGCATCTGCTGGGTGCGCGACGCGACCTTCGCGCTCTACGCGCTCGTGCTGGGCGGCTATCTCGACGAGGCACGCGCCTGGCGACAGTGGCTGCTCCGGGCGCTGGCCGGCACTCCGGAGCAGGTCCAGGTGATGTACGGGCTCGCCGGCGAGCGTCGGCTCACCGAGATCGAGCTGCCCTGGCTCCCGGGCTACGCCGGCTCCGCTCCGGTGCGCATCGGCAACGCGGCCCACGCCCAGTTCCAGCTCGACGTCTGGGGCGAGATGCTCGACGCGGCGCACGCGGCGGAGCGCCACGGACTCGAGCGGGACCCGGAGGGCTCGCGCGTGATCACCAAGCTGATGGAGCATCTCGAGTCGGTGTGGACGGAGCCCGACGAGGGCATCTGGGAGGTGCGCGGCCCGCGCCGGCACTTCACCCACTCCAAGGTGATGGCGTGGGTCGCCGCCGACCGCATGGTCAAGCTGACCGAGGCGGCCGGCGGCGGCGAGCCCGATCGATGGCGCGCGCTCGGCGCGACCATCCACGCCGACGTGTGCCGCCGCGGCTTCGATCCCGCCCGCAACGCCTTCGTGCAGGCCTACGGCGCGCCCGAGCTGGACGCGAGCCTGCTCATGATCCCGCTGGTGGGCTTCCTGCCCCCGGGGGATCCGCGAGTGCGCGGCACGGTGGCCGCGATCGAGCGCGAGCTGATGGTCGACGGCCTCGTGATGCGTTACCCGACCGAGTCGGGCGTGGACGGCCTGCCGCCCGGCGAGGGGGTGTTCCTGGCCTGCTCGTTCTGGATGGTGGACAACCTGGTGCTGCAGGGTCGGCGCGACGAGGCGCGGCGGCTCTTCGACCGGCTCCTCGGCCTGCGCAACGACGTCGGCCTGCTCGCCGAGCAGTACGATCCGCGGGCCCGTCGCCAGCTCGGCAACTTCCCGCAGGCGCTCTCCCACATCGCGCTGATCAACAGCGCGTCCAACCTGTCGGGCGGGCTGCGGCCCGCGGAGCACCGCGCCGGCCGCTGACCCCGCCGCGGCGGGTCACGCCCCCGCGTCGAGCGCGCGGGCGATGCGGGCGCGCGTCTCCTCCATCGCGGCCGCGCTCTCGTAGCGCCCGCGCGGCCAGAAGAAGCCGCGCAGGCCGTCGCCCCGGCGGCGCGGCACCACGTGCACGTGGAGATGCGGCACGCTCTGGCTCACCCGGTTATTGACCGCCACGAAGCTGCCGTCGGCGCCGAGCCCGGCCTCGAGCGCGCGCGCCACCGCCGCGGCGGCCTCGAAGAGCGGGGCGGTCAGCGGGCCCGGGAGGTCGCCGAGGGTGTCCACGTGCTCGCGCGGGATCACCAGGCAATGGCCGGGGAAGAGCGGGCGGTGATCCAGGAAGGCCATCACCGTCTCCGCCTCCAGCACGCGGGCCGCGGGGGCCTCGGCACGCGCGATGCGGCAGAAGAGGCAGGTTGGCGGGTCGGCGGACATCCGTCTAGTTCTTCAGGCTCTTCAGCTGCGGGGGCCCAGAAATGGCCCCCGCACTCCCCCGGCCGCGGACTCTCGTGCACTTCTGGCCCCCGCACTCCCCCGGCCGCGGACTCTCGTGCACTTCTAGCCGAGGAGGCGGCGGGCGGCGCGGCGGCGCAGGGCCAGGATCGATTCGGTCGGGGAGATCTCCATCGGGCAGACCTCGGTGCAGTTGGCCTGGGTGTGGCAGCGTGTGAGCGCGTCCTCGCTCAGCAGGACCGCGGCGCGCTCGGCCGTACCCACGTCGCGGCTGTCCTCTTCCAGAGTGAAGAGGCGGTTGAGCGCGGCGGGCCCCGGGAAGCGCGGGTCGTTGGCCACCATGGTGCAGGCCGACATGCACATGCCGCAACCGATGCACTCGATCGCCGCGTCGATGCGGCGACGCTCCGGCGCGTCGCGGCCGATGCGCGCGGCGGTCGCCGGCCCCGCGGCGGGCACGAAGGCGCCGCCGACCCGCGCGGTCTGCTCGGCGAGCGGGGCCATGTCCACCACCAGGTCGCGCACCAGCGGGAAGTGGTAGAGCGGGCGCACCGTCACGATCGCGGTCTTGAGGCTCTTGAGCAGGGTGCGGCAGGCCCACCGCTCCTTGCCGTTCACCACCATCGCGCACGAGCCGCACATGCCGACCCGGCAGGCATACCGGAACGCGAGCGTCGGGTCGAGCCGGCGCTGCGCGTCGACCAGGGCGTCCAGCACCGTCATGCCCTCCTTGGCCGGCACCCAGAAACGCTGCAGCCGCTCCCGGAAGCCGGGGGACCAGCGGAAGACCTTCAGTACCATCGCCAGCCCCAGAAGACCGCGAAGACCACGACCCCGAGCGCGAGCGCCCCGACGAGCAGCGTGCGATGCCAGCGCACCGGCAGGCCGAAGTCGAGCACGATCGCCCGCACCCCGAGCAGACCGTGGAGGAGCACGAGCCCGAGCAGGGCCGCCTGCACCGGCCGCCAGAAGGGATTGCGCAGGTGCATGACGATCACCGCGAGGAGCGCGACCGCGGCCGCGCGCTGGGCGAGCCACGCCCACATGCCGGCCGGGGTGGCGCGCCAGCCCTCGGTGGTGGCCCACCGCCGCCGCAGGATCCGCCGCGGCCGCTTCGCCATCAGTCGCCGACGTCCACCGCGACGGGCAGGCGCGCGGCGTCCGGCCGGAGCCGCGTGTAGCGCACCGGCTCGGTCCACACCTTGGGGCCCGCCCCGTCGGCGTAGCCCGCGATGACCGTCACCGCCTCCGCCGCGGTTTCCGGAAAGTCCCGTCGGTAGTGCGAGCCGCGGCTCTCGGTGCGCTCGAGCGCGCTGCGGGCGATGAGCCACGCGGCGGTGACCTGGTTCTGGAGGTTGAGCCAGTCCTGCCACGCGAGGTTGTAGGCGCCGCCGCCGCGCACCGAGACCGTCTCGAGCCGGCGTCCCACGTCCTCGATCTCGGCGAGCGCCCGCTTGAGCCCTTCTCCCGCGCGGATCAGCCCCACGTGCTCCCACATGACCTGGCGCAGCTGCGCCTGGAGCGTGTAGAGGTTCTCGCCCTCGCTGCGGGCGAGCGGCGCGCTGATCGCGGCGATGGCGGCGTCCACGAGCGCGGGGGAGATCGGTGGCCGCGGGCGCCCCGCGACCCACTCCGCCATCACGTCGCCGGCGATGCCGCCGAACACCGTCGACTCGGCGACCCCGTTGCCGCCCAGCCGGTTGGCCCCGTGCACGCCGCCCGAGTCCTCGCCGGCCGCGAAGAGGCCCTCCGCGTCGGTCCGGCAGGCGCGGTCGATGACGACGCCGCCCATCATGAAGTGCGCGGTCGGCCCGACCTCGACCGGCTCGCGGGCCAGGTCGTGGCCGAAGTCGCGGCAGCGGCGCACCATGCCCCGGAAGCTCTGCTCGACGACCTCGGCGCCCAGGTGGGAGACGTCGATCCACACCCCGCCGTTCGGCGAGCCCCGGCCCTCGGCCACCTCGATGAAGCAGGCGCGCGCGACCAGGTCGCGGGTGGAGCGCTCGAGGCGCGCGGCGTCGTAGCGCTGCATGAACCGCTCGCCGCGCCCGTTCAGGAGGCGGCCGCCCGCCCCGCGCAGACCCTCCTCGAGCAAGGCGCCGGTCATCAGCGAGTTGGGCACGATGAGCCCGGTCGGGTGGAACTGCACCATCTCCATGTCCCGCAGGCGCACGCCCGCGCGCAGGCCGAGCGCGATGCCGTCGGAGGACTTGTCGGCGGAGCAGGCGATGACCTTGTACATGGTGGGCCCGCCGCCCATCGCGAGGAGGATGGCGCGGCTCCGGACCACCACGAACGTCCCGCGCCGGATGTCCAGCAGCAGCGCGCCGCCCACCTGGCCGCCGTCCGCGCGGAGCAGCTCGACCGCGCGATGCTCCTCGAGGCTCCGGATCGACGGCCGGCGCCACACCTGCTCGGTCAGCCGGTTCATGATCTCGATGCCGGTGAGATCGCCCTTGTGGATGGTGCGGTCGTGGCTCTGCCCGGCGAACGGCTTCTGGTGGATGCGGCCGTCCGGCTGCCGGTCGAAGAAGCAGCCGTAGCGCGCCTCCAGCTCGAGCACGCGGGCGGGCGCCTCCTTCACGAGCGTCCACACCAGCTCCTGGTCGTTGATCCACGCCCCGCCGTGCAGGGTGTCGAGCAGGTGGGCCTCGACCGAGTCCGGCGCCGCGAGCACCGCGTTGTAGCCGCCCTGCACCATGCGGGTGCAGCCCGCGCGCCCGAGCAGCCCCTTCACCGCCACCGTCACCGTGAGGTGGGGCGAGTGGTCGGCCGCGTGCAGGGCCGCGCAGAGCCCGGCGCCGCCCGCGCCCAGCACGAGGATGTCGGTGTCGAGGCTGTCGATGGGGGACTCGGTGGCCATGGCCGGGGTGGCCCCGAGTCTACTTCGCGGGCGCGGCGACCAGGGCGTCGAGCAGGGCGCGGCCGGTGGGGCCTTCCCACTCGCGATTGCCCGCGGCCCGCGCGACCAGTCGCCCGTCGCGCCCGATCACGAACGCGGTCGGCGTCGCGGTGACCCGGTAGTCCCGCGCGACCGCGCCGTCGTAGTCGAGGAGCACCGGCAGGGTCACGCCCGCGCCCTTGACCCAGCTCGCCACCAGATCCTTGGGCTCCTCGATGCTCACCGCCAGCACCGTGAACGGCTGGCCCCGGCGCTCGCGGCTGATCTGCTCGACGCCCGCGGGCAGCTCCCGCCGGCAGTACGGGCACCACGTGGCCCAGAAGTACACCAGCACCACCTTGCCCTGCTGCTCGGCGAGCGAGACCTTGCCGCCCGACACCGCGGGCAGCGTGAAGCCGGCGGGGCGGCCGCCGGACAGCGCGGTGAGCCCGAGCGGGTCGAGGAGGCGACCGAGACCGTCCGCCGCGTCGGCCGGCCCGGCGAGCAGACCGAGCGCGAGCGCGGTCGCCACGAGCGCGCGCGCGATCACGCGATCCTCATCTCGGTCGGGCCCTCGCTCATGGCTCCCAGGATGCCTCCGTTCGCGATGAAGTCAACGGCCTCACGCGCCGTCGAGCCGGTAGGCGGACGCGTCGGGCTTGAAGGCGCGCGGCAGCCAGAGCGGCCGACGCAGCCCGCCCGGCCCCGGCGCCGGCCGCGCCATCGCGAGCCACTTGCGGTATACCTCGAACGACTTGTTGGTGTCGACCACCACGTCGCCGTAGCGATCGTCCGGCCCCGGCCGGCTCACCGTCACCTTCTGGTGCCAGCAGTGCTGCCCGCTCACCGGGTCCGGGTGCACCGGGAAGGTCAGGTTCTGGTGCACGCCCGCGTCCTCCCACCATACCCGCTGCGAGTCGGGATCGCTGCTCTCGAACGGCCGCACCCCGTGCACCTGCCGGAGGCGCCACTGGCCGGGCGCGGTCCGGTCGAGGTTCACGAGCGCGGTGGACCAGCGCTCGCCCCCGGTCTGCTCCGAGAGCCGCCAGCGGCCCAGGTGATGCGAGCAGGCCAGCACGCCGGGCCGGATCGCCTCGGTCACCCACACCCGGTCCACGAAGTGGCCGATCTCGGTGGTGACCTTCAGGAGGTCGCCGGTCTGGACGCCGAAGCGCTCCCCGTCCTCGGGATTGAGCCACAGCGGGTTGTTGTGGGAGATCTCGTAGAGCCACTTGGCGTTGCCGGAGCGCGAGTGGATCAGGGTCGGCAGCCGGAAGGTGGGCAGCAGCGCCATCTCGCCCCGGCCCCGGTCGATCTCGGACCAGTGCACGTGGCTGCGGGCGTAGGTCGGCACCGCGTGCTCCGGCCACTTCCAGTCCTTGAGGGTCTTGGAGAAGAACTCGAGCTTGCGCGAGGGCGTGGGGAAGCCGCCCATCCACTGCCCGTCGACCTCCACGCCCACCGACGCCCCGCCCTTCATCACCAGGTGCGAGGCGGCGTCGGCGGCGGCGCCCTCGCGCTCCGCCGGGGTGAGCGACGTCTCGTGCGTGCCGTAGACGTTGTCCTGGACCAGGAACGCGCCGTACTTGCGCATGTAGGCGAGCGGGGTCAGGCCCTCGCGCTGGGCGGCCGCGGGCAGGCCGGGCACGCTGTGCTCGAAGATCCAGCGGTAGAACTCCTCGATGCGGAGCTTCTCCCCCGGCCGGTAGGGCGACTCGAAGTACTTGCGGATGCCGAGCGAGCCGTCGGGGTCGATCCGCCACGACAGCTCGATCCAGAACTCGTCCTCCTCCCACACCTGCCCGAGCCCGGCCGCCTCGTGGGCCTGCCAGGTGTGATCGAAGGTCTTGCCCTGCTTCTCGAGCGCCACCCGCAGCACCGGCTGGCGGAAGCCGATCCAGCGCGCGGCGTGGGTCTCCTGGCTCATGAGGTCGTGGCGCTCGGAGGCGTGCCCCATCGGCAGCACGTAATCCGCGAACCACGCGGTCTCGCTCCAGGTCGGGGTCAGGCAGGCGTGGCGCTCGACCTTCGCCTCGTCGGTCAGCATCTCGATCCACGACATGCCGTCCGGGTTGGTCCACACCGGGTTGTAGACGCGGGTGAAGTACATCGCGAGCTTGCCGCGGGCTTCCTTGAGGAAGTGCGGCAGGAGGAAGCTCATCTCGAAGAAGGCGAGCGGGTACTCGCGCGGCATCAGGAGCTCGCTCCACACCTTGCCCGGCGGCGGCATCATCGGCGGGGCCGGGACCGTCTTGTTCCACCCGCTGGGGGCGGTGCCGCCCGGGGTGGCCACCGCGCCCGCGAGGACGACGATCAGCTCGAGGGCGCGCGCCACTTCCCAGCCGTGGAGGTTGCCGGCGGCCGCGTTGCGCCACACGTGGGTGGAGAGCGCGCTCCCGGCGCGGCCGACTTCGCGCGCGACGTCTTCGATGCGGGCGGCCGGCACCCCCGACTCCCGCTCCGCGAACTCGGGCGTGTAGGAGGCGTAGAGGGCCTTGAGGGCCTCCTCGAAGGCGGCCATGGTCACCGGCAACTCGGGGCGCTCCTCGCGCAGGTACTCCTCCCAGTTCACCCAGCGCCGGACGAACTCGCGGTCCCACGTGCCGTCGCGCAGCATGCAGTGCACGATGGCCAGCAGCATCGCGGCCTCGCTGCCGGGCCAGGGTGAGAGCCAGTAGTCGGCCATCGACGCGGTGTTGCTGAGCCGCGTGTCGACCACGCAGATCTTGGCCCCCGCCATCTTGCCGTCGATGATCCGCTGGGCGTGCGGGTTGAAATAGTGGCCGGCCTCGAGGTGCGAGGAGAGCAGCAGGATGAAGCGCGCCTTGCTGTGATCGGGCGAGGGCCGGTCGAGCCCGTGCCAGAAGGCGTAGCCCGCGCGCGCGGAGGC